>NZ_JAPDCM010000003.1:258789-455488 GCF_027706125.1 Aeromonas sp. Y318-1 | reverse complement strand
GTGTTGAGCTAACCCATACTAATTACCCGTGAGGCTTAACCATACAACACCCAAGAAGTGTTCTAAGGCTTGTAGCAGATACCGAGAACGAACAACAAAATCAGCTTTCTTAGATTGAAGAATTTGCCTGGCGGCCATAGCGCCGTGGAACCACCTGAACCCATGCCGAACTCAGAAGTGAAACGCGGTAGCGCCGATGGTAGTGTGGCATTCGCCATGCGAGAGTAGGACACTGCCAGGCACCCAATTAAACAGTTATGCACACATTGCATAATTGGCCGAGAGGATGACACCTCATTGAAGCGGCAGACAATTTAGCAAAAAGCTAACCAGACAGCGGAGCGGTAGTTCAGTCGGTTAGAATACCGGCCTGTCACGCCGGGGGTCGCGGGTTCGAGTCCCGTCCGCTCCGCCACTAACAAGAAGCCCAGTCGAAAGACTGGGCTTTTTTTTGTTTCCGACACAGCATCCATATCCCCGAATAGTCTCTTTTTTCCTCATGCGACTCAGTAAAACACGCAGAGCCAGACGGTGGTCATGTCGGGATGGGTCCATTCCATCCTGTGTTTCCGGCGGGTATGTGGTCGCTGGCAATGAGCCAGCTTTACACTGGGAGCCTTCCTTGGTTGAAGCACCTTTAAGAAGGTCTGAGCAAATGGAGGGGGAGCTTTGCGGGTGGTTTACTTGACCGCCCTGCAGAGCACCAACCCAGAGCCGCGTTCACGAAGTGTAGGAGGTGAGGGAGGGAGTATTCTGGCTGACAATGGGCACCCAGATTGAAGGGGCTCTAGAGCACACAGGATGTGCTGTGGTAGCGAATAGAATCCCTGTCATTGACCCGTTCAGGTACAAAATGCACATAAAGAAAAGGGGACGGCGGCTGCCGTCCCCTCAAGTCATCTAGTCCAGTCCATGAACTGCAACGCTCCCTGCAATCCCTGACTTTATCCTGATCCTTCGGAATATCCCCTTCCCAATCCGTTGAGGTGTCCTGTGGCCATCCTAGCCTGGCAATCGCTCCTGATTGCTGCACTCTCTCCATCCTGGAGGTGTCCGTTACCACATCCCGTGGTGTTCCTTGCGTCATCCTGACAGACAACCATCCGCGTTGTCTCGCTTCATCCTGAAGCTGTCCTGCTCGCTTCCTGCGAGGTCCATATTCTTCCTGAAGAGCAATCATCCTGTTTGCTCTGCCTCATCCCGAGGTGTCCGCAACCACGTCCCGTGGTGTCCTGCAATCCGTTTGATAACCGTCCTGGTTACCGCCCTCATCCTGAGGTGTTCCTTGCCCACACCCTGTGGTTTATTCCCTACTTATGCGCTGTTTCCGCATCCTGCCGAACCAGCTCCGTCCTTGTGAGACCCATATTAAGGGAACCAGGGGGCGGCACAAGGGAGGATCCGGCGTTGTTGGCGTGGCGATAACGGATTAATGACCAATGCTATAGAAATAAAGCCATACAAATCATGGTATTAGTTTGTTTCATGGGAAAGCATGTGGATTCAAAGATGGCTTCGCGTACGGTTCGACACAGTGGCCTCTTACAGCTGCCATGGCGGATCTCTTACACGCAAAAACGGGGCGAAAACGATGGTACAAACAGGCTCAATTCGGTGGGCAAGACTTAAAAATTAGTTGAATAAATATGCTCAAAAAGAATACAAAAAGCCGGGCTTGGCCCGGCTTTTTTCTGAGGTGCTCAGCTGACACGGCTACCCGGTGTCGGATATGCCTTGCGCAAGGATTCAGGCGCCAGCACTTCCAGATTCCCGCTCATGTTGTTGAGCCAGGTACGGAACTCGGGGGTGTCCTGTACCTCGGTTTCCACCACCACGCTGCGCTTGTCATAGCGGGTCATGCGTGGATTGTGGCCAGGGATCTGGCCGTCGACCAGGGTCGGACAGTTGGCATCGATGCGACCGACGAAGCGGATCGGCCCGCTGACATCCTGATACCCCTGATCGCGGATCAGTTTCTGAATATTGAAATCCTTCGGCTGGGTCGCGCTGAAGTTGGTCAGTTCCACGTTCTTGATGTGGTCAAACGGGATGCCGTAGACCTTGGGATCCAGCTCGGACAGGGTGCAGAGCAGGGTCGGCCCTTCCGCCTGGTTCAGGATGCCGAGCGGATTGATGCGGTCGTAGCAGAGCCATACTGTGCGCTCTTTGATGACCCGCTGGATCTCGGCACTGAACTTGCGACCGCGCCACAATGCATCGCGGATCAGCGTGCTGCGGCGGATCTCCGGGTTGCCGGCAAACGGACGCGGTGACTGGTGTACGCTCTCGAGCCAGCGTTCTGCGAGTTCGCTCTGGCTGTCGCGGATCACCTGGCTGGCCTTGTCGACCAAGGGGTTCAGTTCGGTCAGGACGCTGGCCGGCAACAGCTGGCTGGCCTGATCGCTCCAGGTTTTCAGCGCCACTGCCAAGGAGAGCGGCATGATGTTGGCAAAATCGTTGAGGCCATGGCGCTCGAAGCACCAGCCGTGTGGTTTGCTGCGTTCATCCGAGGTGAGATCGAACAACCCCATGCCGGACATCTCTTCCAGGTCCCGTTGCACGGTACGCAGACTGACGTGGATGCCTTCTTCTTCCAGTTTTACCTGGAGTTGGCTGGCGGTCAGCTTGTAAGGGCGGTGCGGGATGCAACGCGCCAAGGTCAGTTGTCGTAACAGCTTCTTACTCATGGTGCATGCCTTCACTGGTTTAGCGTTGAGTGTATCCTAGCCATGCCTTGCGACAGTCTATGTCGCAAGTTTTGCTGCGACAACTGTCGCCATTTTCATACAAACCAAGCTAACCACATGATCCTAAACATAATTGCTATCATTTTGGGCAGCAATCGAGGCTTAAAAATGATGAAAAATCACCAAATGAAAGTGCTGCCTTACGGATTTGGGGGAGAGGAAAAAACAGAAATGACGGGGAAATGCAGAATATGATGTGGAGGGGATGGCTCCCCTCCACCAGGCAGGTATTTTTTGGCTGGATCAGGCCAGCCAGGACAAGGCTGATTTGGTGATGGCGGCGCCCACCATGTAGCCAAATACCGCCAGGGCAGCGAGGCCGGCCACCAGCTTCTGGCTGCGCGCAGGGCGCTTGAGCGCCATGACGCCGAGGCCGATGTAAACCACCAGAGCGATCAGCTTGGCCATCAGCCAGGGTTGTTGGCCCGGGCTCATCTGCAGGGTTACCGCCAGCAGCACTCCGAACAGCAGCAGGAAGGTGTCGTTGACATGGGGCAGGATCTTCAGCCACTTCTGCTGCAGGCGGGCACTGCCACCCAGGGCCAGCAGCCAGCGATAGAGGAACAGCAGCACGCTGACCAGCGCCAGCGTCATGTGCAGATGTTTGAGCATGGGGTAATAGGCAATCATATTGCTTCCTTGTCGTTGTCGGGCAGACCGCTGTTCCAGTTGTGAGCGTGAATGCGCTCCTGTCCTTCCTGATCGTCTTGCAGCAGATCGGAGAGGATGTCCCGGTATTGCAGGCTCTTGTTGATATAGGTGTGTTCGTCGTCCAGGTAGTTGACCTGTTCCCGCAGCAGCCAGTTGTCGTGCTGCTTGAAGGTCTGGCCGGCCCGCCAGGCCTGGTTGGCCCGAAAGCCGAGCTGGGTCAGGGCTTCCACCCCCAGATCCACGGCAGAACCCAGGGTTTCCCGGTACACGCTGCCCACGCCCTGGCGCAGGATCTCGTGAGCGTGGGGACGATCCTGGGCTCGCGCCAGTATCTTAAGGTGCGGGAAGTGTTTCTTCACCATTTCAATCACTTCGAGTGACGTGGCCGGATCGTTGATGGAGAGCACCAGCAGCTTGGCCTTGTGGGCGCCGGCGGCGTGCAGCAGGTCAAGCCGGCTGGCATCGCCGTAAAACACCTGATAGCCATACTTGCGCAGCATCTCGATCTGGCTGGCATCCTGCTCGAGGATGGTGGTACCGATGCCGTGGCCGTGCAGCAGACGGCCCACGATCTGACCGAAACGGCCGAAGCCGGCGATGATGACCGGGTGCTCCACCAGCTCCGGCTGCTCGTGCTGCGGCAATTCACTCTGGTTGCGATAGTCGAACCAGGGCTGGATCACCCGATCGTTGAGGATCAGCAGCAGCGGTGTCAGCGCCATGGAGAGCGCCACCACTAGGGTCAGCAGGGCGATGGTATCCCCTGGCAGTACCTTGTTCTGGGCGGCGAACGAGAACAGTACGAAGGCGAACTCGCCGCCCTGGGCCAGCGCCAGCCCGAAGGTCCAGCGCTGACTCGGCGAGATGCGAATGGCGAAGCCGAGCGCCATCAGCACCAGCCACTTGAGCACCATCAGACCAACTACCAGGGCCGGGATCAGCAGCGGGTGCTCGGCAAACAGCCCGAAGTTGATGCCGGCGCCCACCGACATGAAGAAGAGGCCGAGCAGCAGCCCCTTGAACGGCTCTATGTCTGCTTCCAGCTCGTGGCGATATTCGCTGTCCGCCAGCACCACGCCGGCGAGGAAGGAGCCGAGGGCGGGGGAGAGGCCGACCGATTCCATCAGCACGGCGATGGCGATCACCAGCAGCAGGGCGGCGGCGACGAAGATCTCCCGCATGTGGGACTGGGCGATGGCGCGGAACACCGGTCGCATCAGGTAATGACCACCCAGCACTATGCCGGAGATGGCAGCTACCACCAGCAGGCCGTGTTGCCAGCCGGCCAGCTCCGAGCTGCCGCTGCTGGCCACCGGCGCGATGGCCAGCAGCGGCAGGATCGCCAGGATGGGGATGACGGCAATGTCCTGGAACAGCAGCACGGCGAAGGCGGAGCGGCCGCTCTCGCTCTGCATCAGTTTGCGCTCCTGCAGGCTCTGCAGCACGATGGCGGTGGAGGAGAGCGCCAGGATGAGGCCGATGGCCAGCCCCTGCTGCCAGGGCAGGCCGATGAGGTGGGCCACGCCGGTCAGGGCGGCCGTGGTCAGCAGCACCTGCAGCCCGCCGGTGCCGAGGATCGGCCCCTTCAGCTGCCACAGCAGCGCCGGCCTGAGCTCCAGCCCGACCAGAAACAGCATCAGCACTACCCCGAACTCGGCGAAGTGCATCACATCCTTCTGTTCACCCACCAGCCCCAGTAGGAAGGGACCTATGATGATGCCCGCCAGCAGGTAACCGAGCACGGAGCCCAGCCCCCAGCGTTTGGCCAGCGGCACCGCGATCACCGCGGCGGAGAGGTAGATGAAGGCATCGAACAGCAAACCATGTCCCATCAGCGGATCCTCCGTACAGTGGTGGAGACCGATGTCGGCAGGCCGGGCCGTCGCCCGGATCGAGAGCGGGTCATGAGAGTACCTCCAGCAGATCGCGCAGATAGGGGCTGCCGGCAAGCTGGGCCGGGGTCAGTTGTTCGTCGCGCAGGGCGCACAGCAGCTGGCGATAGTCCTGGCCACAGCGGCGCAGCGCCTCCTGATCCCGGATCTTGTGAAAGGAGTGCAGCACGAATGGCGGCAACCAGCTCATGCCGCACAACTGGGCCGTCTGCCGGAACGGCAGCAGAAAGTCGAGCAGCGGGCGCTGGTTGTAGCCTTCACTGCAATAAGATTCGGGGGCGCCGCCGGTGGTGATGGCCGACAGCCACTGCTTGCCGTTGAGGGCGTGGGCTTCCGGGCCGTAGGCGTAGCCATACTCCAGCACTAGATCCATCCACTCCTTCATGATGGCCGGGCAGGAGTACCAGTAGAAGGGGTGCTGGAACACGATGATGTCGTGTTCAGACAGCAGGGCCTGCTCCCGCTTCACGTTGATGAACATGTTGGGGTAGTGCTGGTAGAGGTCGTGCAGGGTGACGCCCTCCAGGCCGTCGATGGCCTGCAGCAGCTGCTTGTTGGCCCGGGAGCTCTGCAGCGCCGGGTGTGAAAAGATAACCAGAATGCGTTTCATGGGTTCCTGATCTGAAGAGGGGCCAAATACCGGTGCAAGCGACCGGCGAAAAAAAGATGCATTGAGCAGCGACGTTATCAAGAAGCGCCATGGCTCGCCAGTTCCGGGATCAGCTCGCGCAGCGCCGGATTGAGGGTCTGGTGGGCGGGATAGCAGAGGCCGATGCGCCGGAACATCCGTGGTCCGCGCACCGGTACGGTACACAGACCTGCTTCGTCCTCCACCAGCCCGTCCGGCAGAAAGCTGATGCCGACCCCGGCCAGCACCAGCGCCATCACCAGCCCCTTGCTCCCGGCCTTGGCCACCAGATTGAGGGTGAGCCGGTCACAGGCCAGCAGGCCTATGGTTTGCTGATGGGCTTCGCAGGGAGGGCACTCAATAAAATCATAATGTTGTAGCTCGGCCAACTCGAGTTGCTGGCGGCTGGCGAGGGGATGGTCGCTTCGCACGCACAAGACATAATCCTCTTCCCACAGTGGCAGGAAGATCTCGTCTTCGCGGCGCAGGGCATCCAGGGTCAGCCGACAGTCGGCAGGCGTCCCGTAATCGGAGAGGGTGAGATCCAGCTCGGGCAGCACAGCCTGCACCTGCTGCAGCAATCCCGCCACCCGCCGCCGGCTCAGGTCCGGCATGATGGCCATGTTGAGCCGCGCACGCGTCGCCTTCTGGCGAAACAGCGCCGGTAGCCGGCGCGCCTCTTCCACCAGCTTGACCGCGTGGGGATAGAGGTAATGGGCCTGATCCCTGGCCGCCACCCCCTTCTTGCCCCGGATGAACAGGCTGTCACCCAGGGTCTCTTCCAGCTGGCGCAGCCCCGCCGAGAGGGAGGGCTGGCTGACGTGGCAGCGTTCGGCCGCCGCCGTGATGTTCTTCTCTTCATAGATGGCGATGAAGAAGCGCAGCAGTCTCAAGTCCAGCATAAGCCCAACCATAGTTTTTTCAGATGATAACCAGCGGAAAACAATATTTATCACTGATGGATGCAGTGACTATAGTGATCCCGTTCCGTGCTGGCCAGCCGCTTGTTTGCTCAAACCGACTCTTGAATCAGAAGGAAAACATCATGTCCAAGCCTCTCGTCGTGATCACCGGTGCCTCTGCCGGTATCGGTGCCGCCATCGCCCGCGCCTTCTCCGCCGCGGGCCATCCGCTGCTGCTGCTGGCCCGCCGGGTGGAGCCGATGCAGGCGCTGAATCTGCCCGATACCCTCTGCATCGGGGTCGATGTGACCGACACCGCCGCCATGAAGGCCGCCATCCAGCAGGCCGAGGTGCAATTCGGCCCGGTTGGCTGTCTGGTCAACAACGCCGGCGTCATGCTGCTGGGACAGGCCGACGTGCAGGACCCGGCCGAGTGGCAGCAGATGCTCAACATCAACGTGATGGGGGTGTTGAACGGTGTTCACGCCGTACTGGCCGGCATGAAGGCGCGCCGCAGCGGCACCATCATCAACATCAGCTCCATCGCCGGTCGCAAGACTTTCCCGAACCATGCTGCCTACTGCGCCACCAAGTTCGCGGTGCACGCCCTGACCGAGAACATCCGGGAAGAGGTGGCCGATGTCGGCGTGCGGATGGTGACCATAGCTCCGGGCGCGGTAGAGACCGAGCTGCTCAGCCACACCACGGACGAGAGCATCAAGGCCGGCTACCACGACTGGAAGGATCAGATGGGGGGCGTCATTGCGCCTGAGGTGATCGCCGACGCCGTGCTCTATGCATGGAACCAGCCGGCCAATGTCTGCGTGCGCGAGATCGTGCTGGCGGCGACCCGTCAGCAACCTTGATGGCGGCTGACTGGAAGCGGGGGAGGGCTTGACCCTCCCCCTGGGCCAAGGGTTACCATAGGCCACCTTTCGTCAATGAGTCGTCTCATGGTTCTGACCCGTCGCCAACTCGCTCGCGCCCGCCGCTGGCTCCCCCTGTGGAGTCTGCTGATGGTGCTGATGTCGTTTGGCAGCCGGGCAGCGACCGATCTCTGTACCCTGACGCCCCATTGCAGCCAGAGCGAACGCACCCTGGAGAAGGCCATGCCCTGCGGCAGCTTCACCTCGGCGCTCGCCATGACGGTGCTCACCGGCGACAGCCTGACGGTTGCCATGCTGGAACCCGATACCCCGGATTTCATCTCCCCTTCCCAGTTCATGCCGGATGTTCCGACCGACCGGCTGGAGCGTCCGCCTCGTCATCTCGGTTGAGTCGAGTCCCCCTGTTTTTTTGGGCATTTCTTCTTATCCGAGGTGAGTTATGTACAAGTCCCTGTTATTGGCCGTGCTGGCCGGTACCGTCAGTTTTTCTGCTCTGGCAACCGAGCAGATGACCGTCTACAAGTCCCAGTATTGCGGCTGCTGCAAGACCTGGATCAAGCACATGGAAGAGAACGGCTTTGAGGTCAAGGTCGTCGAAACCGAGCAGCTTGAACCGGTCAAGCAGCAGTACGGCATCACTCCGCAGCTGGCTTCCTGCCACACCGGGGTGGTGAACGGCTATGTGGTGGAGGGGCATGTACCCGCCGCCGACGTGCAGAAGCTGCTCAAGGAAAAACCGGCGATCCGCGGCCTGACCATTCCGGGCATGCCCCAGAGTGCGCCAGGCATGGATATTCCGGGTCAGCCCTATCAGGTGCTGAGCATCAGCAACGAGGGCGCGACCAAGGTCTGGTCGAGCTACCCCGGCTGATGAAAACTGGCCGTGAGCAGACACACTTCCATCATGTGAGGCACACCTGAGCGAGCCCGTGTCGCTCACGGTCAGGTATGGGGCCGCCATCGCGAGATGGCGGCCCTTTTACATCAGGGCGCGGGAGAACTTGCAACTGAAGGCGACAAGGGGCAGATTGATCCCCTGTCCAAGGAGCCAAGGCTCAGGTCCGCCAACCCTTTTACAGCGCAAAGGATGCGACATGTTCACCTTTTCCCGAGGGCTTCTGCTGCTGGCTTGTCTGGCCGCCGTTCCCTGTTCATATGCCAATGATGAGTCCGCCATGCCCACAAGCGACACCCTGATCCAGCCTCCCGTGGCCGCCAAACACCCTCACGCCATCAAGAAACACGGGGATACCCGGGTCGACAACTACTACTGGCTGCGCGATGACGAGCGCCAGAAACCCGAGGTGCTGGCCTACCTCGAGGCTGAAAACGCCTACACCGACGCCATGCTCAAACCGATCAAGCCGCTGCGCGACCAGCTCTATCAGGAGATGGTGGCCCGCATTCCGCAGCAGGACGAGTCGGTGCCCTACGTGAAGAACGGCTATCGCTACCAGACCCGTTACGAGCCGGGCAAGGAGTACGCCATCTATTCGCGCAGCAAGCTGGGTGAAGAGGCTGCGAGCCTGCTGCTGGACGGCAACCAGCGTGCCGAAGGCCACGAGTTCTACGCCCTGGGGGCGCTCGAGGTGAGCCGCAACAATCGCTGGCTGGCAGTGGCGGAAGATTTCCTCTCCCGCCGTCAGTACCAGATCCAGTTCCTCGATCTGGAGAGCGGCAAGTGGGCCGCCGAGTTGCTTCCGAACACCTCCGGCAATCTGGTGTGGGCCAACGACAGCAAGACGGTGTTCTACGTGCGCAAGCACCCCAAGACGCTGCTGCCCTACCAGGTCTATCGCCACGAGCTGGGCACGGATCCAGCCAAGGATCAACTGGTCTATGAGGAGAAGGACGACTCCTTCTATGTGAGCCTCTACGCCACCACCTCGGAAGATTTCATCGTCATCGCCCTCTCCAGCACCACCTCAGGCGAGGCGCGCCTCATCGATGCCAATGTGCCGACCCAGGCGCCGCGGCTGTTCCTGCCGCGCCAGGTGGATCACGAATACAGCCTGGATCACTACCGTGGCCGCTTCTATGTGCGTTCCAACAAGGACGGCAAGAACTTCGGTCTCTACGAGACCAAGGAGAGCCCGGTGGATCGCTGGAAGGCGGTGATCGCCCCCAATCCGGACGTGCTGCTGGAGAGCTATGCCCTGTTCAAGGAGTGGCTGGTGCTGGAGGAGCGCAGTCAGGGGCTGACCCGGCTGCGGCAGGTCAACTGGCAGAGTGGCGAGCAGAAAGAGATCGCCTTCGACGATCCGGCCTATGTCACCTGGCTCGCCTACAACCCGGAGCCGGATACCAGCGCGCTGCGCTATGGTTACTCCTCCATGACTACCCCCTCGTCCACCTACGAGCTCGATCTGAACAGCGGCAAGCGCACCCTGCTCAAGCAGCAGCCGGTGGCGGGCTTCAAGGCCGACCAATATGCCAGCGAGCGGCTCTGGATCACCGCCCGTGACGGTGTGGCCGTGCCGGTGTCGCTGGTCTATCGCAAGGACAAGTTCAAGCAAGAGGGGGTGGGGGCGCACACCAATCCGCTGCTGGTCTACGGCTACGGCTCCTACGGTGCCAGCATGGACCCGGATTTCAGCAGCGCCCGGTTGAGCCTGCTGGACCGCGGCTTCGTCTACGCCATCGCCCACATCCGTGGCGGCGAGGAGCTGGGGCGTCACTGGTATGAAGATGGCAAGCTGCTGAAAAAGCAGAACACCTTCAACGACTTCATCGACGTGACCGAGGCGCTGGTGGCACAGGGCTACGGCGCCAAGGATCAGGTCTACGCCATGGGCGGCAGCGCCGGCGGCCTGCTGATGGGGGCCGTCATCAACCAGGCACCCCAGCTCTATCGCGGCGTGGTGGCCCAGGTGCCGTTCGTCGACGTGGTCACCACCATGCTGGACGAGTCCATTCCTCTCACCACCGGGGAGTACGACGAGTGGGGCAACCCGAACCAGAAGCGCTACTACGACTACATGAAGGCCTACAGCCCCTACGATCAGGTCAAGGCGCAGGCCTATCCCAACCTGCTGGTGACCACCGGGCTGCACGATTCCCAGGTGCAGTACTGGGAGCCGGCCAAGTGGGTCGCCAAGCTGCGCGAGCTGAAGACGGATGATAACAAGTTGTTGCTGAGCACCGACATGGACGCCGGCCACGGCGGCAAGTCGGGTCGCTTCAAGGCCTACGAGGATATCGCGCTGGAGTTCGCGTTTATTCTGGATCTGGCCAAGCCACAAGCATAAGTCACCACAGTTGCAGCCCTTGCCAGTCAAGGGCTGCAAAAGAATCTCCCTCCTCCCGCTCTGTCTGCCGACCGGTAGCACATCCAATTAATCTCTGATCAGCAAATTAATGATCGGCTTCAAATTTCTCGTCATCCATATCCATCATTTTGTGTTTTTGTTTGATTTATGTTGGCGCCGTGTGCTTAATCGAAGCCGTTATGACTCTTTAATTGGCCCCCTCGGGGCCAATTATCTTCGGTTGGCATGAAGCCGACTGTCTCACCACAGGATGCTGGTGGCTTTTTGGGGAACGTTCGCCGTTCACCCGATTCCTCATATCGAGGTCATGGGCAACCGCCGACGCAGAACGGTGGTTTGTCCGGCATTCGCCCGTGGAACGGGCGAGCTGAATCAATCAAAAAGGATGAACAACATGAAAGGATTATCCCTGGCGTGTGCCCTGTCGGCTGTCCTGGCCGGCGTCTCGTTTGGTGGCCCGGTGCAGGCGCAGGAGCGCTTCGTGACCATAGGCACCGGCGGTCAGACCGGTGTCTACTACGTGGCGGGCCAGTCCATCTGCCGCTTCCTCAATCGCGGCGCCGCCGATCACCAGATCAAGTGCAACGCCCCGGCCAGCGGTGGCGGGGTGGCCAACGTCAACGGCATCCGCAGCGGTGAATTCAACTTCGGCATCATGCAGTCCGACCATCAGTACAAGGCGATGAAGGGGCTGCCGCCGTTCCAGGCCGAGGGGGCCATGGACGACATGCGCGCCGTCTTCTCCCTGCAGAGCGAGGTGTTCACCATCCTGGCCCGCAAGGACGCCAAGATCGCCGGCTTCGACGATCTCAAGGGCAAGCGGGTCAACATCGGCAACCCGGGCTCCGGCCAGCGCGACACCTTCGAAGAGATCATGGCGGTGAAGGGCTGGAAGAAGGGCGACTTCGGCCTGGTCTCCGAGCTCAAGCCGGCCGAGCAGGCCTCGGCATTGGGCGACAACAACATCGATGCCATGAGCTACTTCGTCGGTCACCCCAACGGCGCCATCCAGGAAGCCTCCACCACCACCGACGCCGTGCTGGTACCGGTCACCGGCGCCGACATCGACAAGCTGCTGGCCGAGAAGAGCTACTACAGCAAGGCCGAGATCCCGGGCGGCATCTACAAGGGCAGCGACCAGCCAACCCCGTCCATTGGCGGCAAGGCGGTGCTCTCTACCAGTGCCAAGGCCGATCCGGAAGTGGTCTATCAGCTGGTGAAGTCGGTATTCGACAACCTGGATCGTTTCAAGCGGCTGCACCCGGCCTTCGCCGATCTGAAAGAGGCCGACATGATCAAGGTGGGTCTCTCCGCCCCGCTGCATGAAGGGGCTGCCCGCTACTATAAAGAGCGCGGCTGGCTCTGATAGCGGGCCCAAGGGCCGCTGTCACTCTCTTCGACACCCGCCTGCCGCAGCCCGTAGCAGCGGGTGTCGTGTCGTTGTACTCGTTGGCACAAGTTAACCCCTATGCAAGATAAACAACTCTCTACCGAGGAACTGATCGCCCAGGATGTGGGGGCGCGTCTGCCGCTCGGCATCATGGGTGGGTGCATTACCACCCTGGCGCTCGCCTGGTCGCTGTTCCAGCTCTGGATCGCTTCGCCGCTGCCCTTCATGCTGGGCTTCGGCGTGCTCAATGACACCGAGACCCGTGCCATTCACCTCACCTTCGCCCTGCTGCTGGCCTATCTGGTGTTCCCGGCCTTTCGCCGCTCACCGCGCGACCGGGTGCCGCTCGGCGATCTGGCGCTCGGGCTGGTAGCCGCCGGCGCCGCCTCCTATCTGTTCGTGATGTACGAGGCGCTGGCCCAGCGGCCGGGCAACCTCACCACCGCCGATCTGGTGACCGCCTGCATCGGCATTCCGCTGCTGCTGGAAGCCGCCCGCCGCGCCTTGGGGCCGGCCCTGGCGGTGATCGCCCTGGTATTTCTCGCCTACAGCCTGGCGGGGCCCTGGATGCCGGGCCTGCTGGCTCACCGCGGGGTGAGCTTTACCGCGCTGGCCAACCACCAGTGGATCACCACCGAGGGGGTGTTCGGCATCGCCCTCGGCGTCTCCACCAGCTTCGTGTTCCTGTTCGTGCTGTTCGGTGCCCTGCTGGAGCGGGCCGGTGCCGGTCACTACTTCATCCAGCTCGCCTTCAGTCTGCTTGGCCACCTGCGCGGTGGCCCGGCCAAGGCGGCGGTGGTGGCCTCCGGCCTGACCGGCCTCATCTCCGGCTCCTCCATCGCCAACGTGGTGACCACCGGCACCTTCACCATTCCCATGATGAAGAAGGTGGGGTTCAGCGCCGAGAAGGCGGGAGCGGTGGAAGTGGCCTCCTCGGTCAACGGCCAGATCATGCCGCCGGTGATGGGGGCTGCGGCCTTTCTGATGGTGGAGTACGTGGGCATTCCCTACGTCGAGATCATCAAGCACGCCTTCCTGCCGGCGACCATCTCCTACATAGCGCTGCTCTACATCGTCCATCTGGAGGCACTCAAGCTCGGCATGCAGCCCATCGGCGACCATCAGCCCAAGCCCTGGCTGCGCCGGTTGACCGGCTTTGCCTTTGGCGCGGCCCTGATCAGCGGGCTGTCGATGGCGGTCTACTACGGCCTGGGCTGGCTCAAGCCGGCGCTGGGTGACTATGCCCTGCCCGGCATCGCCCTGCTGCTGGCTGCCACCTATCTGGGGCTGCTGAAGATTGCCGCCAGCAATGAGCCGCTGGCGGCGGAGGATCCGGACAAGCCGCTGACCGAGCTGCCCAACACCCGTACCGTGCTGCTCTCCGGCCTGCACTTCCTGCTGCCGGTGGTGGTACTGGTGTGGTGCCTGATGGTGGAGCGCCTCTCGCCCGGGCTGTCGGCCTTCTGGGGCACCGTCATGCTGGTGATCATACTGCTGACCCAGCGCCCGCTGCTCAACTGGCTGCGCAGCGATGGCCGGCACGATTACGGCTCCCTGCAGGACGGCTTGATCGATCTGCGGGAGGGGCTGGTGGCCGGTGCCCGCAACATGATCGGCATCGGCATCGCCACCGCCACGGCGGGGATCATCGTCGGTGCCGTCTCCCAGACCGGGGTTGGTCTGGTGCTGGCGGATCTGGTGGAGATGCTCTCCATGGGCAATCTGCTGCTGATGCTGCTGCTGACCGCCTTGCTGAGCCTCATCCTCGGCATGGGGCTGCCCACCACCGCCAACTACATAGTTGTCTCCAGCCTGCTGGCGCCGGTGGTGGTGACGCTCGGGCAGCAGAACGGGCTGATCGTGCCGCTCATCGCGGTGCACCTGTTCGTCTTCTACTTCGGCATCATGGCCGACGTGACGCCGCCGGTGGGGCTCGCCTCGTTCGCGGCGGCGGCCGTCTCCAAGGGCGACCCCATCAAGACCGGCATCACCGCCTTCTACTACAGCCTGCGTACCGCCGCGCTGCCGTTCCTGTTCATCTTCAACACCGACCTGTTGCTGATCGATGTGGACTTTGCCCACGGGGTGCTGATCTTCATGGTGGCCACCGTTGCCATGCTGATCTTCGCCGCCGCCACCCAGGGCCATTTCCTGGTGAAGAGTCGCTGGTACGAAAGCGTGCTGCTGTTGCTGGTGGCTTTCACCCTGTTCCGCCCCGGTTTCTGGATGGACATGGTGCACGATCCCTATCGCGAGACGCCGCCGGCCCAGCTGGCCCAGACCCTGGGTGAGGTGGAGGCGGAGAGCACTCTGCGGCTGCGGATCCAGGGTGAGGATGCGGTGGGCAAGCTGCGTCAGTCGACCGTGCTGCTGGCGGTGCCGGCAGGGGAGGATGGGGAAGCCCGCCTCGCCAGCCTGGGGCTCGCGCTCTATGAGCAGGATGGCAAGACCCTGATCGACAGCGTCACCTTCGGCAGTCCGGCAGCGGCAGCCGGCATGGAGTTTGATCAGGAGATCCTGGTGGTCAAGGCCCCCACCGAGCGCTGGCGCAAGGAGCTGATGTGGCTGCCCGGCTTCCTGCTGTTTGCGCTGATCGTCTGGCTGCAACGGCGCCGGGTGGTGCGAGCATAAGCAGGGTCAATAAAAACGGCGCCATCATGGCGCCGTTTTCATGTTCCCCGCTGGGGGGCTTATTCTTGCGGATCCTGCTCCTGCAGCAGGCTCAGGGTCTGTTGTTCCACCTGGTTCAGGCCAAGCTGCTCGCAGGCTTGCTCGAAGCTGATGCCAAGGTGGCACATCATGATATCCATCACCGGGGGGGATTATTCCTGCGGATCCTGCTCCTGCAGCAGGCTCAGGGTCTGTTGTTCCACCGGACTCAGGCCCAGCTGTTCACAGGCTTGCTCGAAGCTGATGCCAAGGTGGCACATCATGATATCGATAGCGGGCAGATAGTTTTTCATTGCGTCTTCCATGGTGATCCTCCGGACCCGTCCCTTATGCCCGAACAGGGTGGGCGGGACAATTAGACTTTAGGCGTAGACTGCTCGTTTGCTGAGCGCCTCTGCCACTGGGCGGGGGAATTTGTTACTCTGCTTGTCAGCAAGAAGATGTTGCCGTATGACTGCGAGCAACACGTGAGGAGCAGGGCATGTTATTGAGTTTCTTGATCATCGCATCGGGCTGGTGGCACATTCGTGCGGCCTATGGCTCAGACTCCCGTCAGTTCTACATCAGCAAGCCGTTGACCATGCTGCTCATCATCGCGCTGGCCTTCGGTTATCAGAGCTATGACCACGACGGTTCCCACGCCTGGATCCTGCTCGGTCTCTGTCTGTCGCTGGCCGGCGACGTGCTGCTGATGTTGCCGAGCGACCGCTTCATCCAGGGGCTGGCGGCGTTTTTTGTCGCGCACCTCTGCTACATCGTCGGCTTCGCCCAGGGGCCGCTGGTGCTGAATCTGGTGGATGGTCTGCTGTTGCTGCTGGTGGCCGGCATGGTGTTCGGCCTGCTGTGGGGCAAGCTCGGGGAGATGAAGGTGCCCGTGTTCTGCTACATGCTGGTGATCATCGGCATGGCCTGGGTCGCCGCCGGCGCCTGGCACGCCTCCCTCACCGCTGGCAGTGCCGCCGCCCTGGTGGGGGCGCTGATGTTCCTCTTCTCCGACAGCATGCTGGCGCTGGACAGATTCCGCCGCCCCTTCCCCCATGCCACCGCCTGGGTGATGACCAGCTACTTCGCCGCCCAGTTTCTGATTGCCGCCTCGCTGGCGGGGTGACTGCGTCGGAGTTGTCCCTCGCCAAGGGGAGTGTGCAGACAAAAAAACGGGCCTGAAGGCCCGTTTTGCTATTTCATTCCCACTGTTTTTCACGCCTCGAGCGGTTCGGCATCGGCTGCCCTGGGGGCGGGCTGCTTGAGCAGCAGCATCAGGCCGCTGGCGAGCAGCAGGAAGATGCCCATCACGAAGAACACCTGGTTGTAGGCCATGATGGCCGCCTCCCGGCTGATGGTGTTCGACAGCATGGCCTGGGCCTGTTGGCGGGCCAGCTCGGGGCCGGAGCCCTGCGCCATCATGGTCTGGGCCAGCTGCAGCAGGTAGCTCTGCCCCTCTATGCTGCTGGCGGCAAGGGTGCTGCTGATCTGGCTGACGTGGATGCGGGTGTCGTTGTCGATCAGGGTGGCGATGATGGCGATGCCGAAGGCGCCGCCTAGGTTGCGCAGCACGTTGAGCAGGGTCGAGGAGGAGGGGATCTCGTCGTGGGTCAGGCTGGCGGTCGCCACCAGGGAGAGCGGCACCATGATGAAGGGCTGGCCCAGCGCCCGGACGATGAGCGACTGGATCAGCTGGGGTCCGGCGTAGTCGGCACTCATGTTCATGTTCATGAAGCAGCTGACGGCGAACACCAGAAAGCCGAAGCTCACCAGATAGCGCGGATCTATCTTGTGGGTCAGTCTGGGCACCAGCGGCAGTACCAGCAACTGCGGCAGCCCCATCCACATCAGCACCTCACCGATTTCCAGCGCGTTGTAGTTGTGGATCTGGGTCATGTAGAGCGGTAGCACATAGATGGAACCCATCAGCGCCATGCCGAGCACCAGATAGGCGAAGCAGGCCAGCGCGAAGCGCGGGTTGTGCAGCAGCCGCAGGTTGACCAGCGGGTGGCGCCGCAGCAGCTGGCTGATGACGAAAAACACCAGCGCCACCACCGAGATGACGGTGAGCCGCACGATGAAGCTGGAACCGAACCAGTCCTCCCGGTTGCCCTCTTCCAGCACCACTTCCAACAGGCCCAGTCCCACCGCCATGGTGATGATGCCGATGAGATCCACCCGTTTGATCACCTCCCAGTCCACCGGCTTCTTGTCGAGCCCATGGGCCAGCATGGCCATCACCAGCAGTCCCGGCGGCACGTTCATGTAGAAGATGTAGTGCCAGGACATCTGCTCGGTCAGCCAGCCACCCAGGGTCGGCCCGATGGCGGGGGCGAAGGTGGCGCACAGGCCGAACAACGCCATGCCGGTGGCCCGCTTGTGCAGCGGCAGCAGGCTGACGATGAGGGAGAAGGCCATCGGGATCAGCGCCCCGCCGGTGAAGCCCTGCAGCGCCCGAAAGACGATCATGCTGGTGAGGTTCCAGCTGAATGAGCAGAGCACGGAGGCGACGATGAAGGCGCCGGTGGTCCACAGCAGGTAGCGCCGCACGCTCAGCCCCCGGCTCAGCCAGCCGCTCAGCGGGATGGCGATCATCTCCGCCACCAGATAGGAGGTGGAGATCCAGGAGCTTTCGCTCAAGGTGGCCGACAGGGCCCCCTGAATGTCCTTCAGGGAGGCGTTGGTGATCTGGATGTCGAGGATGGCCATGAAGGCGCCGATGAGGCCCCCCATGACCGCGATCCAGTTGCGACGCGGGATGGGTTCCATCAGTGGGCCGCAACCACGGGGTCAGGGCTGCGGGTGTCGACGATCACCTCGGTGGAGAGGCCCGGCAACAGCTTGCCCGCCAGCGGCCCCGGCTCCGGAATGCGGATCTTGACCGGCACCCGTTGCACGATCTTGGTGAAGTTGCCGGTGGCGTTCTCCGGCGGCAGCAGGGCGAACTTGGCGCCGGTGGCGGGGGCCAGGCTGTCGATGATCCCCTCGACCGGCTGATCCGGATAGGCATCCAGGATCACCTCCACCTTCTGGCCGGGTTGCATGTGGAGCAGCTGGGTCTCCTTGAAGTTGGCTTCTACCCACACCTGCTGCAATGGCACCAGGCTGGCCACCTGCATGCCGGACTGGACGTAGAGCCCCGCCCGCAGACTGCGCTTGCCGATGATGCCGTCGGCCGGTGCCCGCAGTTCGGTATAGGCCAGCTCCAGCTTGGCCTGCTCCAGCTGGGCGGCGCTCAATGCCAGCTTGGCCTGGTTCTGCTTGGCCTCGGCATCCAGCACCAGCAGCCGCTCGCGGGCGGCCTGCAGGGCGGCTTTGGCCTCCTGCTCCTGGGCCTGGTTGACCTGCAGACCGGCCCGCACCTCATCCAGGCTGTCCTGGGAGCTGTAGTGGCGCTGGTTGAGCTGGCTGACGCGGCGCACCTGTTGCTGGGCCCGAACCTGTTCGGCATTGGCCGAGCTGACCTTGGCTTCGGCCTGGCGAATGAGGCTCAGCTGCTGGGTGCGGGTGGCGGCGAGATTTTCCGCCGTCGCCTGATTGAGGCGCAGGTCGGCTTCGGCCTCGGCCACCTTGGTCTTGTACTCCCGGTTGTCGAGGCGGGCGATGAGCTGGCCGGCCTTCACCGGCTGGTTGTCGGTCACCAGCACTTCGCTGATGTAGCCGGACAGCTTGGAACCGATGCCGGTGACCTCGCTCTGCAGGTAGGCGTTGTCGGTGCTCTCGAAATAGCGGCCGTGCAGATACCAGTAACCGGCAAACAGCAGGCCGAGCAGGGCCAGGATCATGGCTGCCAGCAGGGGGATCTTCTTGTGTTGACTCATGTGGGGGATTCCTGAACTTAAGAGAGGCAGGCTAACACTGGCCAACTGTTTCGATTAGTATCCATTTATGAGATATACAGTTTCACTGGTGCAACAATGGATCTGAACGCTGCATTGATTCTAGTGCGGATCGTCGACAAGGGTTCCTTCACGGCGGCCGCCCAGGAGCTGGGCATGACCAAGGCGACGGTGAGCCGGCGCATCGCCGAGCTGGAGCAGCGCCTCGGCGTGCGGCTGCTCTACCGCTCGACCCGCCAGCTCACCCTGACCGAGGCCGGCGAGCAGTACTATCTGCGCTGCAGCAAGGCGGTGGACGAGCTGGCCCAGGCCGAGCTGATGGTGAGTGCCAGCCAGCAGGAGGTGACCGGCACCCTCAAGCTGGCGGTGCCCATCGAGGCAGGGCAACTGGTGGTGGGCAGGCTGGTGGCGGAGTTTTTGCAAGCCTATCCCGGCCTGCAGGTGGAGCTGGAGCTGACCAATCGCATCGTGGATCCCATCAATGAGGGGCTGGATGCGATCGTGCGGATCGGCGACATGAGCGATTCGAACCTGGCGGCACGGCGGCTGTGGAGCAACGCCCGCCTGATCTGTGCCAGCCCGGCGTACCTGGCGTGCAGCCCCGCCATCACCCATCCCGAGGATCTGGTGCATCATGAGCGGGTGGCGGTGACCAGCGGTTTTCTGGCGTCGCACTGGTGCTTCGAGCGGGATGACAAGGAGGTGCTGGTTGACCCTCCCTCCCGCTTTCGGGTTAATAATATAACCTGTGCCAGAGAGGCGGCGAAGGCTGGGCTGGGGCTCGCCTCCCTGCCTGCCATGCTCTGCCACGAGGAGCTGGCGAGCGGGACCCTGGTGTCCGTGCTGCCCGAGTGGCAGCAGCCCAGGGTACCGATTTACCTGCTGTTTCCGGAGCGGCGGCTGATGCCGCGAAAATTGCGGGTGTTCATCGACTTCATCGTGGCCAAGGGGGCCGACTACGGCATAGATACCCTGCTGTAGCCGGTCAGAGGCGGTGCCGTGGTCACGGCATCGTGAGTGGATCTGAGGGGGAAGACATGGATCACTGGATCAATCTGTATCGGGCTTCCCATTCGCTGGAGGCCCATGCCCTGAAAGGGGCGCTGGAAGTTGAGGGGGTGCCGGTGCGGCTCAATGGCGAGGCGCTGTCTGGCGCCCTGGGCGAACTGCCGGTGGACCTGCTGCAGGTGACTTTGATGGTGCGCGAACAGGATCGCAGCAAGGCAGGGCGGGTCATCGAGCGCTATCAGCAGCGCCAGGGCAACGGCTGGCTGTGTGGCCAATGCGGGGAGGAGAACGGCGCCAACTTCGATGTCTGCTGGCGCTGCCACCACGATCCCCACGAAAATTAATCGCTCGCCCTGCCTCAGCGCAGGGTGAAGTCGATGTCCTCGCCCGCGCTGGCGTCGTGATAGGTCGCCAGATCCAGCTCCCGCTCGCTGCGGGCAATCAACACGGATACCAGAATATCGCCGGAGACGTTGACCGTGGTGCGCGCCATGTCGAGGATCCGGTCGATCCCGGCGATCAGCGCCACCCCTTCCAGCGGCAGTCCCACCGCGGTCAGCGTCAGCGTCAGCAGCATCAGGCCGGTACCCGGCGTGCCCGCCGTGCCGATGCTGGCCAGGGTCGCGATGCTGATGATGGTGAGGTAATCCACCATGTGCAGATCCACCCCGAAGGCCTGGGCCACGAACAGGGCGGTCACTCCCTGATAGAGCGCGGTGCCGTCCATGTTGATGGTGGCGCCGATGGGCAGCACCTTGGCGGTGATGGCGGGAGAGACCCCGAGCCGGCGCTCGGCGCAGGCCAGGCTGATGGGCAGGGTGCTGTTGCTGGAGCTGCTGGTGAAGGCCACCGCCTGGGCATCGACGATGCTCTTGAAGTAGTGCAGCGGATTGAGGCGGGCCAGCAGGATCAGCAGGCTGCTGTAGACGCCGAGCACGTGCAGCAGGCAGCCGAGGTAGACGGCGCCGATCACCTTGAGCAGCGGCAGCAGCAGGCTCATGCCGTACTTGCCGGTCATCCAGGCCATCAGGGCGCAGACGCCGTAAGGGGCCAGCGCCATCACCATCTGGGTCAGCTTGAACATCCCCTCCGCCAGCGAGGTGAAGAACAGGATGGCGGGGCGGCCGCGCCGACCGGTGGCGTTGAGGGCGAGGGCGAGGGCCACCGCGAACACGATCACCTGCAGGATCTTGCCGTCCACCATGGCCTGCACCGGGTTGCGCGGCACCAGGTGGCTCAGCACGCTGGCCAGGGTGGGGGACTCCGCCATGCCGACCCGCTCATAGGGCCCCATGTTGGCGCCCATGCCGGGCTCCAGCAGCCAGCCCATCATCAGGCCGATGCAGATGGCGACGGCGGTGGAACAGAGGTAGAGGCCGATGGCCTTGCCGGCGATCCGATCGAGGGTCTTGCCCTTGAGCAGCGAGGTGAGGCCGGCGATGACCGAGCAGAAGATGAGGGGCACCATCAGCATCTGGATGGTGTTGACGAACAGCACGCCGATGGGCTTGAGCAGCAACGCCTGCTCGCTGAAACCGGCGCCGAGCCCGATCCCCGTCAGCATGCCGAGCAGGGTCTTCAACCAGAGCGGGCGGCGGGTCCAGATCCGCCAGGGCTTGAAAGCCAGTCCATGGAACAGCATGACGCCAATGTCCTTATATTCGGTCTGCGGTGGCAAAAAGGGGCGTTAGTGTAGCCATCCCCTGCTCAGGTTGCCACATTATCGACAAAGCCGCGGCCATCACCAGTACGGACGCAGGGAAATCGGCAATTTGTTGGCCTATATCAAGGTCGTCGGCGGTGGGGCAGGATTTAATAGGCATCAAATATGTCTATTCAAGAGGTTTGCAATGACTCAATCGGTACACGGTCACGAAGTGATGGAGATGATGCTGGCGCATGGCGGCCAGTTTACCCGGGCCAGCCTCAAGCAGGCCATCGACGAGCGCTTCGGTGCCGAGGCCCGTTTCCACACCTGCAGCGCCAGCGAGATGGATGCCGAGGCCCTGATCGACTTCCTGGCCAAGCGCGGTAAGTTCATCGAATCGGAGCAGGGTTTCCAGACTCACGCCGACAAGATCTGCAACCACGGTTGATCCCCGCCGGCGAGCGCCCGCCGCGCTCGCCGAATCCCGCCGCCTTTGTTATATTTCGCCCTCTTTCCCCTCCTTTTGTTGAAGGCTTAGCCTGGGCGTTGTATGGACACTTTCTCCGCTGCCGTCATGTTGTTTCTGATCATGGATCCGCTGGGCAACCTGCCGGTCTTCCTGTCGATCCTGCGTCATATCGATCCCAAGCGGCGCCGCAAGGTGATGATGCGGGAACTGCTGTTTTCACTGGTGATCATGATGGCCTTCCTGTTCGTCGGCCAGCAGATCCTCAATTTCCTCAACCTGCGGCAGGAGGCGGTCAGCATCGCCGGCGGCATCATCCTGTTCCTCATCGCCATCAAGATGATCTTCCCGAGTGAAGGCGGGGTAACCGGGCTGGCTGCGGGTGAGGAGCCCTTCCTGGTGCCCATGGCCATCCCCATGATTGCCGGCCCCTCGATCCTGGCGTCCTTGCTGCTGCTGGCCAACCAGGAGCCGACCCGGATGGCGGACTGGTCGCTGGCGCTGTTGATGGCCTGGGGCGCCAGCGCGGTGATCCTGATGTTCTACGAGGTATTCAACAAGCTGCTGGGTGAGCGAGGACTCACCGCGGTGGAGCGTCTGATGGGCATGCTGCTGGTGATGATCTCGGTGCAGATGCTGCTCGACGGGGTGCATCACTACCTGGCGGTAACCGGTCAGAACTGACCGGCCGGCATGCCAACAGAAAAGACACGGGGCTCGACGAGCCCCATTTTTTTGCCTGAGAGCCGGCGTGGTGACCGTCAGGGTCTTGCGGCCTAGTGCCGACAATCAGGCCGGTTCGGCAGCAGTGGGCTCCAGCTTGCCCATGATGAGGGTCAGCAGGGTTTCCCGCAGCCAGCGGTGGCCGGGATCCTCCTCGTGGCGCTGATGCCAGATCAGCAGGTGGGAGATGCTGTCGAGGGCGATAGGCAGCGGCAGCGGTACCAGCGGATAGACCTGGGTGGCGTGGCGGGCGTAGAGCCGGGAGAGGGTCACTATCATGTCCGAGTGCATGCCCATCCGCAGCGCCGCCTCAAAGGAGGGCACGGTTGCCTCGATACGGCGATAGAGATCCTGCTCCGCCAGCTTGTGATCCAGCATCCAGCGATCGCGCCCTTCGCAATAGGTCTGCACGTGGGGATAGGCCAGGTAGCGGGTGAGATCCCACTCCGGTTCGTGCAGGGCGGGGTGGTCGTGCTGCACCAGGCAGGTCAGATCGTCGATGGCGAGCAGCCGCTGGCAGATGGCGTTGGGCAGGGTGTCGAGCCGAAAGTCCGAGTTGATGCAGTTCTCCCGCACCGTGAAGGCGATGTCCACCTGGCCCTGGCTCATCTCGGTCAGGCTGTTCTCGGTCCACTCCTCGTAGCGCAGCCGGATGCCGGGGGCCTGTCGTTTCAGCTCGCTCAAGTAGAGCGGGGCGAACAGGGTGAAGGCGCTGTCCATGCTGGCGATGACGAACTCCCGCTCGGTGGTGGACGGGTCAAAATCCGGTGGCTGGATCAGGTTGTCGAGCGACAGCAGGATGGGTTGCAGTTGCTGCTGCAGGCTGAGGGCGCGGGCGGTAGGTTCCAGTCCGTAGGCCGAGCGCACGAACAGGGGGTCGTCGAAGGTTTCCCGCAGCCGGCCGAGCGCCTTGCTGACGGCCGACTGGCTCAGGTGCAGCCGACGGGCCGCCCGGCTGCCGTTCCGCTCTTCCAGCAATACTTGCAGGATAATCAATAGATTGAGGTCGATACGCCCCAACTGTTCCAGCAACATGATATGAATCCTCTTCAATTCTTAGATGAATTTATACCATTTGTTTTCATATCTAGGCGAATTTATGCTCGAAACGTCTCTCGCCTTCGATGGCGGCTGGTACAGGATGTAGTGGTTGAGGGGACAAGTAGCATCAAGCAATACGGCGACCCTGGGTCGCCGTATTTTTTTGAGTGATTTATTTGCAAACTTGCACCTGTCTTGATTTTGCCCAACAATCTTTGCGCCTTCTTTTGATACAAACAATCGGTATCTATCAGTCAGGAGTATCCCTATGGGACTCGGTGGAATTCATATCTGGCATTTGTTGATCCTGCTCGTGGTGGTCGTCGTGGTGTTTGGCAGCAAACGCCTGGCGAGTGCCGGAGAGGATCTGGGCACCGCCATCAGGGATTTTCGCAAAGCCTTGCGTGACGATGAATCACAGCCGAAATAAGTGGGAGTTGAATGATGTCCGTAGAAGAGAAAGTGGAATTGAACGAGACCTGTGACAGCTGCGGCTGCTTCGCCGAAATTGGTACCATCATCGGCGAAGGTGATGATGTGATGGAGTTGGTGATCGAGGCCGCTGCAGAAGCCGACGCTCGCGCCAAGCTGGCCGCCTACGAGGCGCTGGCCAAGCAGGTCACTGCCGAAGCTACAAGCAGCAGCGAACTCAGTCAGGGCGCCAACGGCGTGATCCTGAAAGCCCGCCTGCAATTCACCTGCACCGCCGAAAAACTCATTTTCGAGATGCGTGCCCGCTCTATCTGAGCCTGCTGATGACACGGCAGGCTTGCCTGCCGTGTTGACCCTTCTGCTGTGGGTCCGCGTTCTATAGTTAGTTATCCCACAGACGGTTTTGCCCGACGCGAGTCGGCCAACAGAAGGCGATCTCATCATGGTTCAGCGCTGGCTCTTCGCCATTTTCCCCACCTTTATTTGCCATCCGTTTGACTGGCTCCCGCTCGCAGCGAAGCAACCGCAGGCGCTTGCATCATGATGAGGCTGCGCTGGTTGTGGGGTCTGCTCGCTCTGTGTGCGCTGCCGCTGCTGGCGGCGGATCTCAAGCCGCAACGGTTGCCCCAGCCCGGGGATCTCGCCAGCATATTGCAAAAAAAAGAGCTCAGGGCCCTGGTGGTCTATGAGCGGGGTTTCTTCTTCTTCGACAAGGGGGCCCAGCACGGCATCCTGGTCAACCAGCTGCAGGGGTTCGAGCGCTGGCTGAATCAGACCTACCTGGCCAAAGAGAAGATCAAACTCAAGATCATCTACATCCCGGTACGCCAGGACAAGCTGCTGGACTACCTCACCGAGGGACGGGGGGATCTGGTGGCCGCCAACATGACGGTGACGCCAACCCGGCGCGAACAGGTGACCTTCTCCAACCCGGTGATCGCCCCCATCGAAGAGTGGGTGGTGAGCCAGCACAGCCTGCCGACCTTCAACCGCATCACCCAGCTCTCTGGCCGGCGGGTCTGGGTGCGGGCCAGCTCCAGTTATTACGAGAGCCTGCGCCAGCTCAACTGGCTGTTTCGCGAGTTGGGGCTGCCGCCCATCTATATCGAGACGGTGCCTGAATATCTGCAGGACGGGGATCTGCTGGAGATGGTGGCGGCCGGCATCATACCGCTCACCGTGACCGACAGCTTCAAGGGGCGGATCTGGCTCGGCATGATCAGCGGGCTGCGGGCCCACAAGCTGATCCCGCTGCGGGACAATGGCCGCAGCGCCTGGGCCCTGCGCAACAACAGTCCCGAGTTGCTCAAGGCGGTGAACGACTATCTGGCCGATGCCGGCAAGCGCACCCTTTACAGCGACATGGCTCTGCGCCGTCTGCTGGCGCGCAACGACCAGATGAGCAACATACTGGCGCCGGATCCGCTGGGCAGGCTGTCGACCATCCGCAAGGTGCTGGAGCAGCAGGCCGACAAGTACCGGCTGGACTGGCTGATGCTGGCGGCGCTGGCCTACAAGGAGTCTGGCCTCAATGCCAATATCCGTTCCGAACGGGGGGCGGTGGGGATCATGCAGCTGTTGCCGAGCACCGGCGGCGAGGTGGGCATTCGCGGTGCCCGGCTTGCCAGTCTGGAGGGCAATGTGGAGGCGGCCTGCCGTTATATGCGGTTGATCCTCGACACCTATTTCAATGATCCCAAGCTGGATGTGCTCAACCGCCACCTGTTTGCGCTGGCGGCCTACAATGCCGGCCCGAACCGGGTGCAGGCGCTCAGGGCCAAGGCCGAGGCCGCCGGGCTGGATCCCAATGTCTGGTTCGGCAACGTGGAGCAGCTGGTGGCCAATGAGGTGGGCCAGGGGCCCATCAACTATGTCAGCACCATCTACAAGTACTATGTGGCCTACCGCTTCAGCCTGCCCCAGCTAGAGGGCAAGGCGGCCGCCATCGAGGCGGTGGCCCAGCCCTGACGTCCTGCTAGTGCGGTTGGGCGGGCGGGGCGAAGGGCTGCCAGGCCTGATCCCTGTGCTGCAGATACCAGGGGGCCAGCTGGCCGCTTGGCGAGGGATCCGGCTCACTGGCCTGCGGTCTGTGACTGATGGCGGGGCGATCCGTGAGTTCCATGGTAAATTCCTTCATCCTGTTGCTACGAGGCCCTTAGCCAGCGTTATGCCATTTCCTCATGACAGGCGGATGACGCCATGATCCCCGCTGAATTCGCCCTGATAGACCAGCCCGAGCTGGCACTCAAACTGCGCTGCCAGCTGATCCGCGGCGCCAGAAGCCGGATCCAGGCCCAGTACTATAGCTGGGAGGAGGACAGCAGCGGCAAGCTGTTGCTGGCGGAGCTGCTGCATGCCGCCCGGCGCGGAGTGCGGGTGCAGCTGCTCATCGATGACCTCTATGCCGGCGACAACCGTTTCCTGGAGATGGTGGCCCATCAGCCGGGCATCGAGGTGCGCCTGTTCAATCCCTTCTGGTTGCGTGGCTGGCGGCCACTGACCCTGCTGCTGGAAGGGCTGCTCAGCTTTCGCCGCATCAATCACCGCATGCACAACAAGCTGTTGCTGGTGGATGGCAGCCAGGTGGTGATCGGCGGTCGCAACATCGGGGACCGTTACTTCGGGCTCGGTGGGGCGCCCCAGTTCGTCGATCTGGATCTCGCCTGCCGCGGCCCGCTTTGCCAGCAGGCCGAGCAGGGGTTCGATCAATTCTGGCGCAGCCGCTGGAGCCACCCGATCCGCCGTCTGTTGCGGCGCCCGTTGCAACGGGCCGAGGTGCAGGTGGTGAACGACTTTCTGCTGACGATGAACGAGCCGCAGGTGGCGGCCGTCTATGACCTGCCCGCCAGCCTGTTTGATCCCGACCCCGTTCCCCTGCGCTGGCATGCCGGAGAGGCAGAAGTGTGGTTTGATCGACCCGGCAAGGGGCTGGTGTCTCGACCCACCACCGCACGCCTGCTCTGGCGCAAGCTGGCCGACAACCAAGGCACGCTGAGTCTGGTCACCCCTTATCTCATCCTGACCAGGGGGTTGCGCCGCCGGCTCAGGCAGCAGCGGCAGGCGGGGGTGAACATTGACATTCTGACCAACTCCCTGGCCAGCACGGATGTGCCGCTGGTGTACGGCGCCTATCGCCGTCACCGTCCCTGGCTGATACGGCAGGGTATCGCGCTGTCGGAGCTGGAGGGGGAGTCGCTCAGTCTGCACGCCAAGCTGATCCTGGTGGGGGAGGAGGAGGCGCTGCTCGGCAGCTTCAATCTGGATCCGCGCTCTCTGCTGCTCAACACCGAGCTGGTGCTGCATCTGGCCTGTCCCGCGTTGTGTGCCGAGTTGCAGCAGTGGCTGGCGACCTGGCAGCAGCGCTCTTCCCACTCGGTGGCGGCCCCGCCCTCCACCCTGCGCCGCCTGCTGGCCAGGGTCAGTGACTGGTTACCGCTGCAGCGCTGGTTGTGAGCGGGGCGAGCGTGTGCGAGATCTCGCAAAGCCTTGTGCGCCTTCGAGGATAACGTTTGCCATCCTATGGCGATGAACTGGTTTATCGTATTGTTTTTAATCGAATTGTTTTCTGACTGAAGTTCCATGAAGGGTTGCGACTTGCATACATGGGCGCATAAATCGGTTTTTTATTTTATTTATCTGCGTAATATTTCAACTGCAAGGACAACACGGTGGCTTGCCGCCGTGCGGAAGAGGGTCGTGAAGGGAACTGGCCGACTGGATTGCTCCAGCAGGCACCTGCTTCAGATGGGTAGCGGAAACTCAGGAAGCAGCAGCAGAACCCGACAGGACCGGATTCCAATATGGAACATGCTATTTGCGAGGGGGTGACATGCGAGTGTCACCCCATTTTTTATGGCTGGCTGCTCCGCGCCCAGAAAAAGACCGCCGATTGGCGGTCTTTTTCTTTGTTCAGCCCGACATTCCAGGGTCAGGCGATGCCTGCCAGCAGTCGGCTCCAGTTGCGTTTGGCGGCGATGAAGGCATCGTGCAGGTTGCGATACTCCAGCTGCAGCTTCAGTTGGTCGTAGCGGGCCAGCGCCTTGCGCTTGCGCTGCTCCAGCAGGCGTTTGCGGCTGGCGTAGTAGTGCTGCAACTGCTGGTTCAGCTTCTCGTACTCCTCCTGCAGCAGGGCCTGCCACAGCTCCCTGTCATCCTGCTTGCGCAGCTTGGCCTGGGCCCGTTTCAGCTGCATCTCCAGCCTGGCCTGTTCGATCCGCTCTTCCGGACAGGCGCGCAGATCCCGGGTCAGCCCGCACCAGGAGGCGCTGCGGATCAGCCACTTGGTGGGATCGAACTGCCACCAGTGGATGCCGTTGCGATAGTCGTTCTCGAACAGGTGGTGGAAGTTGTGGTAACCCTCGCCGAAGGTGAAGAAGGCCAGTATGCCGTTGTCCCGTGCGCTGTTGCGGTCGGTGAAGGGCTGGCTGCCCCAGATGTGGGCCAGCGAGTTGATGAAGAAGGTGGTGTGATGAGTCATCACCATGCGCAGCACCCCGGCCAGCAGCAACATACCGAGCAGATCGCCGTGGACGAGCCCCAGCAGCAGCGGGATGCCGATGTTGGTAGCCAGGGTCAGCGCCAGATAGTGCTTGTGCTGAAAAACGACGGTGGGGTTGTTCTGCAGATCCCGCACATTGCTGTAGTCGTGATAGGTGTCGCCCTGGTATTCACGCAGCATCCAGCCGATGTGGGAGTACCAGAAACCGCGTCCCGCACTGTAGGGATCCTGCTGGTTGTCATCCACGTGGCGATGGTGGCGACGATGGTCGGAAGACCAGTGCTGGGCCGAGTTTTGCAGGGCGAGGGCACCGCCGATGGCGAAGATCCACTGCAGGATCGGGTGTGCCTTGTAGGCCTTGTGGGACCAGAGCCGGTGGTAGCCGGCGGTGATGGAGATGCCGCAATAGCAGAACAGCAGCAGGAAGCTGCCCCACTGCCAGAGGTCATAGCCATGGGTCATGCCGTACCAGGGCACGGCGATCAGTGCAGTCAGCCCGGAGAGGGCAAACAGCAGGGTGTTGGTCATGATGATCGGGGGGCGTTCCATCTCACTCGGTTCCTTTCAGCGAACAGCTGTGCGCCATTCTCCATGCAGCCAGAATTCGGGTCAATGGTAAAAAAGTAGGAGACAAACCTGATCCTGGCGCAGCCTTCGGGTTATCATTTGGCCTCGATAACCTGAAGGTGACTGTTTTCGTGGGTATTCGCGCGCAACAAAAAGAAAAAACCCGGCGTACTCTGATCGAGGCGGCGTTCAGCCAACTGTGCGCCAACCGCAGTTTTTCCAACCTCAGCCTGCGGGAAGTGGCACGGGAGGCCGGCATCGCGCCCACTTCCTTCTATCGTCACTTTCGCGACATGGAGGAGCTGGGACTGACCCTGGTGGATGAAGGCGGCCTGACCCTGCGCCAGCTGATGCGCCAGGCGCGCCAGCGCATCGCCGGGGGTGGCAGCGTCATCAGTACCTCGGTGCAGACCTTCATGGAGTTCGTCGAGAACAATCCGAACATCTTCCGGCTGCTGCTGCGCGAGCGCTCCGGCACCTCGGCGGCATTCCGGCAGGCGGTGGCGCGGGAGATCCAGCATTTCATCGCCGAGCTGACCGATTACCTCGAGGCCACCACGGGGGCGCCGCGGGAAGAGGCCTACATCCAGGCCGAAGCCATGGTGACCATCGTCTTCAGCGCCGGTGCCGATGCCCTCGACATGACCAGCGAGGAGTGCCGGGCCCTGTCCGATCGCACCATCCGTCAGCTGCGCATGATCGCCATGGGTGCCGAGGTCCAGAACCAGAAGCGCCGTGAACCTCTCTCTTAAGTCAAAGGATGGACAGCTCCATGCATGATCAGAACCCGATCCCGAAGAAACCCCTGCTGCTGGCCCTGCTCATCGGCATCTGTGGTGATGCCTCCCTGACGGTCTTGTCGGAGTCGGTAGTGCCCTTCTCCTTCTTCCCGATGATCGCCCTGGTGCTGGCTGCCTATCAGCTCTACCAGCACTACCGTCATGTCTCGCTGGAGGGCAACACACCCGTTTGCATGCTGCTCTGCTTCTTCATCGGTGTGTTCGGCCACTCGGCGCTGGTCAAGGTGCAGTACCCCGAGCTTGGCAGCAACTTCTTCTCGCTCATCATGATGTTGCTGCTGCTGGCCGTGCTCTCCATCAAGCTCGGCATCAGCGTGGGGAAAAAAGAGAAGGAGTGACCAGCACTCCTTCCAGAACCACCATGACAGAGCCGGGATCACCCGGCTTTGTTGTCTGTGCCGCGCTGCTTGGCGTCGACGATGGCCTGCAGCCTGGCGCGGATCTCCACCATGCCGAACACCCCGAACACCAGCACCTGGGTGAACTCGAGCCGGCTCACCGCGAAGTAGGGCTTGCAGGCCGCCTTGACCATGCTGGCCTGCACCCAGTGCATCAGGGCCACGATCACGCCGCACACCGGTAGAAAGCCGTTGAGCTTGCCCGGCAGCGGGGCGATCAGGCTGACCAGCACGCCAAACCAGAAGAACAGGATGAGGCCCATCGCCAACAGATTAAACACCCGCTTCATCGTTTACCTCCCGCAGATAGAGTTGATAGCAGACTTGATTTGATCGACCTGCTTGTCCTTGAGCCGTTGTCCAAATTGACGGGGAGGGGCTCCGCGCCCATCTCCCCTTTAAACCGCAGCGTCATGCTTGGTGTCTCGCAGATAGAGCTGATAGCAGACCTGGCCCGCCTGTTTGTCTTTGAGTAGTTGCCAGCTGGCCGGCAGCGGCAGATCGGCCATCTCCTTCTCCCGCTCCAGATAGATGAGTGCATCTGGTGCCAGCCAGCCGCGCTGCTCCAGCAGCTCGCACACCTGAGGCAGCAGTTCGCGGCGAAAGGGGGGATCCAGAAACACCAGATCGAACGGCGTGGCCGGCCCCTGTAGCCAGCTGACGGCATCGGACTGGATCACCTGACCCTGGCTGCTGCCGAGGGTGGTCAGGTTCTTCTTGATCTGGTCGGCGGCGCCCTTGTCCATCTCGATCAGGGTGACCTGCTCGGCATAGCGCGACAGCGCCTCGAGCCCCAGGCCGCCGCTGCCGGCGAACAGATCCAGACAGCGGGTGCCACGGACATGCGGAGCCAGCCAGTTGAAGATGGTCTCCTTGACGCGATCCGTGGTGGGTCTGAGTCCTTCCACATCCCTGACCGGCAGTTTGCGGCCTCGCCACTGACCGCTGATGATTCTTACAAAGCCCGATTTCCCCTGCGGGGCTGGGCTCTTGCTCGGGCCGTTACGGCTGGATTTCACTCTGGGCATCGCGTTTCGTCGTCAGAAAATAAAGTGGTAGTATAAGGCGGTTCATTTTTATGCCGACCCGCCGAGGGACGGCTATCTTAGCAGTCAGCCTTTGATGTGAGTATTTTTAGATGGCAAAAGGTTTGTTTTCCTGGCTGGGTTTCGGCCGCAAGAAAGAAGAGGCTGAGGCTGTCCAACCACAGACACCGCAAGCCACCCCGATTACCGCTGAGCCCGAGGTCGCTGCTGCCCCCGCTCCCGTTTCCGATCCTACGCCAGCCGTGGCGGCTGAAGTGCCCGCCAGCGCACAGAATTCCGTTTTGCACGATGATTGCTGCCCACCTGCCGAGCTGGACGACCATGGTCCGCTGGTGGTGGAGGAGTGTGCCTCCGATCTGGAGCCGGTGATCGTCAATGAAGCCCTGCTGGCCGAAGAGGAGCGTGCCGCTGCCGAAGCGCAGGCTCAAGAGGCTGCCCGTGTTGCTGCCGAGCTCAAGGCAGCCGAAGAAGCTCGTCTTGCTGCTGAGGCCCGTGCCGCAGAAGAGGCTCGCATTGCTGCCGAAGCCCGCGCTGCAGAAGAGACTCGTATTGCCGCCGAAGCCCGCGCTGTGGAAGAAGCTCGTGTTGCTGCCGAGGCCCGCGCCGCAGAAGAGGCCCGCATTGCTGCCGAAGCCCGCGCCGTGGAAGAAGCTCGCATTGCCGCCGAAGCCCGCACTGCGGAAGAAGCTCGTTTTGCTGCTGAAGCCCGCGCTGCGGAAGAGGCTCGTCTTGCTGCTGAGGCCCGCGCCGTAGAAGAAGCGCGTATTGCCGCCGAAGCCCGCGCCGCAGAAGAGGCGCGCATTGCCGCCGAGGTCCGTGCCGTAGAAGAAGCGCGTATTGCCGCCGAGGCCCGTGCCGCAGAAGAGGCTCGCATTGCCGCCGAAGCCCGCGCTGCAGAAGAGGCTCGCATTGCCGCCGAGGCTCGCGCTGCAGAAGAGGCGCGAATTGCTGCCGAAGCGCAGGCTGCCGAGGAGGCCCGTCTCGCCAAAGAGGCCCAGCGAGCGGAAGATCTGCGCCTGGTCGCCGAGATGGAGGCTGAGGCCGCTGCCTTGGCCGCCCTGCCGCTGGCCGCCAAGGTGGACGACGACACCCAGGAGAAGCCGCAGCGGGAGGGCTTCTTTGCCCGCCTCAAGCGCAGTCTGGTGCGCACCAAGGAGAATATCGGTTCTGGTTTCTTCGGCCTGTTCCGTGGCAAGAAGATCGACGACGAGCTGTTCGAGGAGCTGGAGACCCAACTGCTGACCGCCGATCTCGGGGTCGATACCACCAGCCGCATCATCGAGGGGCTGGTGCAGCACGCGGATCGCAAGCAGCTCAAGGATGCCGAGGCGCTCTACGGCCTGCTCAAGCAGGACATGGGCGAGATGCTGGCCAAGGTCGAGAAGCCACTGGTGATCGACACCAGCAAGAAGCCCTACGTCATCCTGATGGTGGGCGTGAACGGCGTCGGCAAGACCACCACCATCGGCAAGCTAGCCAAGCAGTTCCAGGCTGAGGGCAAGAGCGTGATGCTGGCCGCCGGCGATACCTTCCGTGCCGCCGCCGTCGAGCAGCTGCAGGTGTGGGGCCAGCGCAACAACATCCCGGTGATCGCCCAGCACACCGGCGCCGACTCCGCCTCCATCATCTATGACGCCATCGAGGCTGCCCGCTCCCGCGGCGCCGACGTGCTGATCGCCGACACCGCCGGCCGCCTGCAGAACAAGAGCAACCTGATGGAAGAGCTCAAGAAGGTAGTGCGGGTGATGAAGAAGCTGGACGATGCGGCGCCCCACGAGATCATGCTGACTCTGGACGCAGGCACCGGCCAGAACGCCCTGAGCCAGGCCAAGCTGTTCAGCGAGGCGGTGGGCCTGACCGGCATCACCCTTACCAAGCTGGACGGCACCGCCAAGGGCGGCGTCATCTTCGCGGTGGCTGACAAGTTCCAGATCCCGATCCGCTACATCGGGGTGGGCGAGGGGATCGACGATCTGCGTCCGTTCGTCGCCAACGACTTCATCGAGGCGCTTTTCAGTCGCGAGGAGTGATCTCCTTCGCGATGAGCAAGCTCGGGCGCCGCGAGTCGTGCGCCCCCAGCCCCGACCCTGGTCGGGGTTGGTCACTGTCAGGGAACCGTTATGATCCGTTTTGACAAGGTCAGCAAGGTCTACAGCGGCGGCCATCAGGCGCTGCAGAAGGTCAGTTTTCACCTGCGCAAGGGGGAGATGGCCTTCCTGACCGGGCACTCGGGTGCAGGCAAGAGTACCCTCCTCAAGCTCATCAGCGTGATGGAACGGCCCACCGACGGCCGTGTTTTCTTTCATGGCGACGACGTCAGCCATATCAAGCGGGGGGAGATCCCCTACGTGCGCCGCCAGATCGGCATGATCTTCCAGGATCATCGGCTGCTGATGGACCGCACCGTGTTCGACAACGTGGCGCTGCCGCTGGTGATTGACGGCTACAGCCATGCAGACATCAACAAGCGGGTGGCGGCGGCGCTCGACAAGGTCGGGCTGCTCGGCAAGGAACGCTACCAGCCGCGCATGCTCTCCGGCGGTGAACAGCAGCGGGTCGGCATCGCCCGCGCCATCGTCAACAAGCCGCCGCTGCTGCTGGCGGATGAGCCGACCGGCAACCTGGATCCCCAGCTCTCCATGGACATCATGCGACTGTTCGAGGAGTTCAACCGCTTCGGCGTCTCCGTTCTGATTGCCACCCACGATCTGGGGCTGATCGCCCGCATGCGTTATCGCACCCTGACCCTCAAGGCGGGTCGCATGTATTCGGCAGGGGAGGAGCTCTGATGGCTATCGTTCGTCATAAACAGCCACCGCTACGGCGCTTCATGATGTACTGGGTCGACCACGCCCGGCAGGCTTTTTCCAGCCTGGGGGAGCTGTGGCGCAACCCGCTCGCCTCGCTGATGACGCTGGCGGTGCTGGGGGTCAGCCTGGCGTTGCCCTCCTGCTTCCACGTGCTGCTGAAAAACGCCGAGGTGGTGGAGGGCAGCTGGCAGACCAGCTCCCAGATCTCCCTCTATCTGCGCAAGGATCTGCCCGAGCAGAACATCCTCGACATGAAACAGCGGATCCTGCTCTACCCGGAGGTGGAGTCGGTCACCTACATGAGCCGGGATGAGGCGCTCAAGGAGTTTCGCGAGATCTCCGGGTTTGGCGATGCGCTCGACTACCTCGACAGCAACCCGCTGCCGCCGGTGCTGAGCGTGATCCCGGATCCGCGCTGGCAGAACCCGGAAGGGGCGGCCGAGCTGCTCAACAAGCTCAACAACGAAGACGGGGTGGAACAGGGCAAGCTGGATCTGCAGTGGCTGACCCGGCTGCAGGGGATCATGAACCTGCTGCGCCACACCATCACCGGCATCGCGGTGCTGCTGCTCTCCGCCGTGCTGCTGATCGTCGGCAACACGCTCAGGCTGAATATTCTCAACCAGCGCTCCGAGATCGAAGTGCTCAAGCTGGTGGGGGCGACCGATGCCTTCATCCATCGTCCCTTCCTTTATACCGGCATCTGGTTCGGGGTCATCGGCGGCATGCTGGCCTGGTGGTTGACCGAGGTGATGGTGATCTGGAGCGAGGGGGTGGTGAAGGAGCTGGCCGGTCTCTACAACAGCAACTTCCGGCTGGTGGGGATGGGGGCGGTGGACGGGATCAACCTGATCCTGCTGGGCGCCTTGCTGGGGCTGATCGCCTCCTGGTTTTCGGTCCATCGTCACATTCGCGACATCGAACCGTCCTGATTAATTTATCAGCGTTTTAAAGCGCTGGATTTTGCGACCTGGATCAAGTAAAAGAGTGGCCGTTTCTGGCACGGCCGCCGTTCTGGGAGTAATCTGAACATTGCCGATCTTCGGGATCTTCTCTGGATCCTGTGAACCTTCTGATTTATAAGCAGTCTAGAAATGCTGAAGAATTTATACGGGTGTGGCCCCTATGCCTTGCTCGTCTGACTTGGCAAGCATGTGAAGGTTGCGAGCTCCGCAACAATGGACTTAGCATGCTACTTTTCGGGGGTCCTTTATTGTGACCCCCTTTTTTTGACTGTTCATTCATGATTCATCCTGCCGGCCTAAGATAACCCCGGTTCAAACATGTTCAGCATGTTTGATGCAGGCCGCAGAATGGCGTCCGGTCAGTAGACAGGCCCTCTCAGGGTGTTAGACTGATTCGATTGAAAAGTAAGAGGTAGAACATGGGAACTTCATTGCAGCGCACTATGGCTCTGATTCCGCAAGGTAGTCTGGAAGGCTATATCCAGGCAGTAAACTCGATTCCGGTGCTGAGCGCAGAGGAAGAGCGTGAACTGGCTGAGCGTTTGCAGCAGGGTGGCGATCTCGAGGCTGCCCGTCAGCTCGTTATGTCGCACCTGCGCTTTGTCGTTCATGTCGCCAAGAGTTATGCCGGCTACGGCCTGCCCCAGGCCGACCTGGTGCAGGAAGGCAACATCGGCCTGATGAAGGCGGTCAAGCGCTTCGACCCGAGTGTCGGTGTGCGCCTGGTCTCCTTTGCTGTGCACTGGATCAAGGCCGAAATTCACGAATACGTTCTGCGCAACTGGCGCATGGTCAAGGTGGCGACCACCAAGGCCCAGCGCAAGCTGTTCTTCAATCTGCGCAAATCCAAGAAACGTCTGGGCTGGCTGAACCACGAAGAGGTGCAGGCCGTGGCTGCCGACCTCGGCGTCTCCGCCGCCGACGTCACCGAGATGGAAGCGCGCATGAGCAACTACGATCAGGCCTTCGATCTGGTCGGTGATGACGAAGAAGAGGGCGGTTTCGCACCGGTCCACTATCTGGAGGACAAATCCTCCGATCTGGCAGCTACCATCGAGAACGACAACTGGGACGATCATGCGACCCGTCGCCTGAGCTCGGCCCTGGCTACCCTGGACGAGCGCAGCCAGCACATCATCCGTGCCCGCTGGCTCGACGATGACAGCAAGACCACCCTGCAGGAGCTGGCCGATACCTATGGCGTCTCCGCCGAGCGGGTCCGTCAGCTTGAGAAAAACGCCCTCAAGAAGCTGAAGGATGCGATGGAAGCATAAGCCTGTGCGCCGAGCGGGTGCGTCAGCTTGAGAAAAACGCCCTCAAGAAGCTGAAAGATGCCATGGAAGCCTGATGCTTCCTCCCATAAAAACAGGGCCTGATGGCCCTGTTTTTGTTTGGCGGGGATCTGGTCGGCCTTGCCTTGGTTACCCTTGTGTATGGTATGTTGCCGCCACTGCCACAGTAGGGAGAGCAGATAGTGAAACTCTTGAACGACTTGTTTACCAACAACCGCGAGTGGGCGGAACGGATCAAGGCCGAGGATCCCGAATTCTTTGCTACCCTCTCCGCCCAGCAGGCCCCCGAATACCTCTGGATCGGCTGCTCCGACAGCCGGGTACCCGCCAACCAGCTGATGGGGCTGCTGCCGGGGGACGTGTTCGTCCACCGCAACGTCGCCAACCTGGTGGTACACACCGACTTCAACTGCCTCTCGGTGCTGCAATACGCGGTCGAGGTACTCAAGGTGAAGCACATCATCGTCTGCGGCCACTACGGCTGCGGCGGCGTCAAGGCGGCGATGCAGAACCAGGAGCTGGGGCTCATCGACAACTGGCTGCGCAACATCAAGGATGTCTACTTCAAGTATCGCGAGCAGCTGGATGCCATCGAGGATGAGCACGAGCGCTTCGACTACCTGTGCGAGCTGAACGTGGCCGAGCAGGTGGCCAACGTCTGTCACACCACCATCATCCAGAACGCCTGGCGCAAGGGGCAGGAGCTGGCGGTGCATGGCTGGATCTACGGCATCAAGGATGGTCTGCTGCACGATCTCGATCTCTGCATCAGCGGGCCCGAGCAGATCCCGGACGTCTATCGCGCCTGGCCGGATATGCGTCCGCCCCACCGCCGTCGCTGAGGAGCATCCCGTTGGCACCGGCCCTCTATCTGCAGATCAAGCAGCACATCCTGGACGGGATCCGCGAACGCCACTATCAGGCGGGTGACCGGATCCCGACCGAGGCTGCCCTGTGCGAGCAGTTCGCCGTGAGCCGGATGACGGTCAACAAGGCGCTGCGCGAACTGGTGGCCGAGGGGTGGCTGGTGCGCACCGCCGGCTCCGGCAGCTTCGTGGCAGACAGGCGTACCGAATCGCCGCTGCTGGCCATTCGCAACATCGCCGACGAGATCGCCGAGCGGGGCAGCCAGTACAGTGGCCGGGTGATCCGGCTGCAACGCCAGGCCGCCGACGAGAAGGTGGCGGTGCAGCTGGGCCTGCGGGTCGGCGCCCCCATCTTCCACAGTCTCATCGTGCATCAGGCCGATGGCGAGCCGCTGCAGCTGGAAGAGCGCTTCGTCGATGCCGAACGACTGCCACAGTACGGTGAGCAGGACTTTGCCAGCCAGACCCCCAACCGTTATCTGATGGAGGTCTGCCCCCTCTCCGAGATGGAGCACGTGGTGGAGGCGGTGCTGCCAAGTGCCGGTGAAGCCGGCTTGTTGCAGGTGCGGGTCGACACCCCTTGCCTGCTGCTGCATCGGCGTACCTGGTCCGACGGTTATCTGGTCTCCTATGCCCGTTTGCTGTCGCCTGGCTCCCGCTACAAGTTGAGCTCCAAGACCAGTCTCAGCTAATTGCATATACAAATTCTTTTTGACCAAGCCCGCCTATGGCGGGCTTTTTTGTGTTTAAGCTCTAATGAACACGCTGTTATCAAGATGTGAACTTGATCCTTTCTTTCCCGTCAGAGATCGGATATAAGATAATGTATATACATTTAGAGGTCGGTATGAACAAGGAACTGTTGAACTGCGAGCGGGTCTGGCTCAACGTGACACCCGCCACCCTGCGCTCCGATCTGGCCGACTACGGTCTGCTGGAGCCCCATGCCCTCGGCGTTCACGAGGGGCGAATCCACGCCCTGGTGCCGATGCAGGATCTCAAGGGCCCCTATCCCGCCCATTGGCAGGACATGAAGGGCAAGCTGGTCACCTCCGGCCTCATCGATTGCCACACCCACCTCATCTTCGCCGGCAGCCGCGCCGAAGAGTTCGAACTGCGCCAGAAGGGGGTGCCCTATGCGGAGATCGCCCGCAAGGGCGGCGGCATCATCAGCACGGTGCGCGCCACTCGCGCCGCCAGTGAGGATCAGCTGTTCGAGCTGGCGCTGCCGAGGGTGAAATCCCTGATCCGGGAAGGGGTCACCACGGTGGAGATCAAGTCCGGTTACGGCCTCACCCTGGAAGACGAGCTCAAGATGCTGCGAGTCGCCCGCCGACTGGGTGAGGCGCTGCCGATCCGGGTCAAGACCACCCTGCTGGCGGCTCATGCGGTGCCGCCGGAGTATCGCGACGATCCCGACTCCTGGGTCGAGACCATCTGTCAGGAGATAATCCCGGCCGCCGCCGAGGCGGGCCTGGCCGATGCGGTGGACGTCTTCTGTGAACACATCGGCTTCTCGCTGGCCCAGACCGAGCAGGTCTATCTGGCGGCGGATCAATACGGTTTGGCGGTGAAAGGGCACATGGATCAGCTCTCCAACCTGGGCGGCAGCACGCTGGCCGCCAACTTCGGCGCCCTCTCGGTGGATCACCTGGAGTACCTGGATCCGGAAGGGATCCAGGCGCTGGCCCATCGCGGCGTGGTAGCCACCCTGCTGCCCACCGCCTTCTACTTCCTCAAGGAGACCAAGCTGCCGCCGGTCGCCGCGCTGCGCAAGGCGGGGGTGCCGATGGCGGTCTCCTCCGACATCAACCCCGGCACGGCCCCCATCGTCTCGCTGCGGATGGCCATGAACATGGCTTGCACCCTGTTCGGCCTGACCCCGGTGGAGGCCATGGCCGGGGTGACCCGCCACGCCGCCCGGGCGCTTGGCGAGCAGGAGCAGCTGGGGCAGCTCAGGGTCGGCATGCTGGCGGACTTTCTGGTCTGGAACTGCGGCCATCCGGCCGAGCTCAGCTACCTCATCGGCGTCGATCAGCTGGTGAGCCGGGTAGTCAACGGCGAGGAGACGCTCCATGGATAAGTTCCACCCGGTCGACATGTCGGTCTGGCAGGGGCGCCAGGATCCGGAAGATGGCGAGCTGGCCCTGCGCTGGCACGACAAGGTACAACCCTGGCCGCAAGCAGGCAGCGCCGCCCCGGGCGTAGCCCTGGTGGGCTTTGCCTGTGACGAGGGGGTGCGCCGCAACAAGGGGCGGGTTGGGGCCGCCGGTGCGCCGCTGGCGGTGCGCAAGCTGCTGGCCAACAGCGCCTGGCATCTGGGTCGACCCGTCTATGACAGCGGTGACGTGAACTGCGAGGATGGCGATCTCGATGCCGCCCATGGCCGGTTGGCCGAACGGGTAGCTAGCCTGCTGGATGAGGGTCATTTCCCGCTGGTGCTGGGGGGCGGTCACGAGGTGGCGTTCGGCAGCTGGAGCGGCCTCAATCGCCATCTCAACGGCAAGGGCAGGGTGGGCATCATCAACTTCGACGCCCACTTCGACCTGCGCATGAAGCTGGAGCAGGCGAGCTCCGGCACCCCCTTCTTCCAGATTGCCGAGCAGTGCGCCGCCCAGGGCACGCCCTTTACCTACGCCTGCCTCGGGGTGGCCGAGACCGCCAATACCCGGGCGCTGTTTGCGCGCGCCGAGGCGCTGGGGGTGTGGCACGTGCTGGACGAGGCGATGACGCCGGCCGAGCTGCCGGCCTTGCTCAGCGGGCTGGATGCCTTCATCGCCCGCTGCGATCACCTCTATCTGACCATCGATCTCGACGTGCTGCCGGCGGCCGTGATGCCGGGAGTGAGCGCCCCCGCCGCCCGCGGCGTGGAGCTGGCGGTCATCGAGCCCCTGATCGCCCATATCCGGGCCAGCGGCAAGCTCAGGCTCGCCGATCTGGCCGAGTACAACCCGAGTCTGGATCAGGACAACCGCAGTGCCCGCGTGGCCGCCCGGCTGGTCCATCAGTTAACCAAGTAGCGGCCTGCCACCGGCCGGCCGCCACCCTGCTGCATCGATAAACAAGGAGTGTATATGTCCCAGCAACACCAGGATCCCCGTCATGATCCCAATCGCGTGATCCGCGCCCCGCGCGGCACCACGCTGACCGCCAAGAGCTGGCTCACCGAAGCGCCGCTGCGGATGTTGATGAACAACCTGGATCCCGAGGTGGCCGAGCATCCCCAGTCGCTGGTGGTGTATGGCGGTATCGGCCGTGCCGCCCGCAACTGGGCCTGCTTCGACAAGATCGTCGAGGTGCTGACCCGGCTCGAGGAGGATCAGACTCTGCTGGTGCAATCCGGCAAGCCGGTCGGGGTGTTCCAGACCCACAAGGACGCGCCCCGAGTGCTGATCGCCAACTCCAACCTGGTGCCGCACTGGGCCAACTGGGAGCACTTCAACGAGCTCGATAAAAAGGGCCTGATGATGTACGGCCAGATGACTGCCGGCTCCTGGATCTACATAGGTACCCAGGGGATCGTGCAGGGCACCTACGAAACCTTCTTCGCGGTGGCCAACCAGCACTTCAACGGCGAGCCCAAGGGGCGCTGGATCCTGACCGGCGGGCTCGGCGGCATGGGGGGCGCCCAGCCGCTGGCCGCCACCATGGCCGGCTTCTCGATGATCGCGGTGGAGTGCGACGAGACCCGCATCGATTTTCGTCTGCGTACTCGCTACGTCGACAAGAAGGCCCACAGCCTGGATGAGGCGCTGGCCATGATCGAAGAGGCCAAGCAGAGCGGCAGCGCCGTCTCCGTCGGCCTGCTCGGCAACGCCGCCGACGTGTTCGCCGAGCTGGTGGCCCGCCGGATCACCCCGGACGTGGTGACCGATCAGACCTCGGCCCACGACCCGGTGCACGGCTACCTGCCGCAGGGCTGGAGCGTGGCTCAGTGGCGCGCGCTGCAAAAATCCGCGCCCCAGGAGGTGAACGTCGCCGCCCGCCACTCCATGGCCCGTCAGGTGGAAGCCATGCTGACCCTGCAAAGCCGCGGTGCCGCCACGCTGGATTACGGCAACAACATCCGCCAGATGGCGCTGGAGGAGGGGGTGAAAAACGCCTTCGACTTCCCCGGCTTCGTCCCGGCCTACATTCGCCCGCTGTTCTGCGAGGGCATTGGCCCGTTCCGCTGGGTGGCGCTCTCCGGCGATCCGGAAGATATCTACAAGACTGACCAGAAGGTGAAGGAGTTGATCCCCGATGATCCTCACCTGCACAACTGGCTCGACATGGCTCGCGAGCGCATCGCCTTCCAGGGCCTGCCGGCGCGGATCTGCTGGGTCGGGGTCAAGGATCGGGTACGCCTCGGCCTGGCCTTCAACGAGATGGTCAAGAATGGCGAGCTGAAAGCCCCCATCGTCATCGGCCGCGATCACCTGGATTCCGGCTCGGTGGCGAGCCCGAACCGCGAGACCGAGTCGATGATGGATGGCTCCGATGCCGTCTCCGACTGGCCGCTGCTCAACGCCCTGCTCAACACGGCCGGCGGCGCGACCTGGGTCTCCCTGCACCACGGTGGCGGGGTCGGCATGGGCTTCTCCCAGCACTCGGGCGTGGTGATCGTCTGTGACGGCTCCGATGACGCCGCCAAGCGGGTCGGTCGGGTGCTGCGCAACGACCCGGCCACCGGGGTGATGCGTCACGCCGACGCCGGCTACGAGATTGCCATCAACTGCGCCCACGAGGCGAAACTGGATCTGCCGATGATTGACGGCGCCAACGGTGTCAAAGGAAAGGTGTAACACCATGTTTGAATTGACTATTACCCCGGGCGAGCTGGATCTTGCCACCCTGCGCCGCGTCAGCCGCGAGCTGGTACACGTTTCACTGGATCCCGCCGCTCTGGCGGGGATCCACGCCTCCGCCGCCGTGGTCACCAAGGTGATCGAGCAAAACCGGGTGGTGTACGGCATCAACACCGGCTTTGGCCTGTTGGCCAACACCCGCATTCCGGTGGAGCAGCTGGACGAGCTGCAGCGCTCCATCGTGCTGTCCCACGCAGCAGGGATTGGCGAGTACATGGATGACGCCACCGTGCGGCTGATGATGGTGCTCAAGCTCAACTCGCTGGCGCGCGGCTTCTCCGGCATCCGGCTGGTGGTGCTGGAGGCCCTGATGCGGCTGATCAACGCCGAAGTCTACCCGGTGGTGCCGAAGAAGGGCTCCGTCGGCGCCTCCGGCGATCTGGCGCCGCTGGCCCACATGAGCTGTCTGCTGATCGGGGAGGGCAAGGCCCGCCACGCTGGCGAGCTGATCGATGCCGCCACGGCCCTGAAGATTGCCGGGCTGGAGCCCATCGCGCTGGCACCGAAAGAGGGGCTGGCCCTGCTCAACGGCACCCAGGCGAGCACCGCCTTTGCGTTGGAAGGCTTGTTCCACGCCGAGGATCTCTACGCCGGTGCCATCACCATCGGCGCCATGAGCGTGGAGGCCGCCCTTGGCAGCCGCCGCCCGTTCGATGCCCGCATTCACGCGGTGCGCGGTCAGCGTGGCCAGATCGACGCAGCCGCCTGCTACCGTCACCTGCTGGTGGATGGCAGCGAGATCGGCATGTCTCATCACAACTGCGAGAAGGTGCAGGATCCCTACTCCCTGCGCTGCCAGCCGCAGGTGATGGGCGCCTGCCTGACCCAGATCCGCCAGGCGGCCGAGGTGCTGGTGTGCGAGGCCAACGCGGTCTCCGACAACCCGCTGGTGTTTGCCGAGGATGAAGACATCCTCTCCGGCGGCAACTTCCACGCAGAACCCGTGGCCTTCGCCGCCGACAACCTGGCGCTGGCCATCGCCGAGATAGGGTCGCTGTCCGAGCGGCGCATGGCGCTGCTGATCGACTCGCGGATGTCCGGTTTGCCGGCCTTCCTGGTCAACAACGGCGGCGTCAACTCCGGTTTCATGATCGCCCAGGTCACCTCGGCGGCGCTCGCCTCCGAGAACAAGACCCTGGCACATCCGGCCTCGGTGGACAGCCTGCCGACGTCTGCCAACCAGGAGGATCACGTCTCCATGGCCACCTTCGCCGGCCGTCGACTGGCTGACATGGCCGAGAACACCCGCGGCATTCTGGCGGTGGAACTGCTGGCGGCAGCGCAAGGGCTGGATTTTCGTGCCCCCCTGCGCAGCACCGAGCTCATCGAGCTGGCCAAGGGCCGGCTGCGGGAAGAGGTCAGCTTCTACGACAAGGACAGGTACTTTGCGCCGGACATCGAGGCGGCCGCCGCCCTGCTGGGCCGCGCCAGCTACAACGACCTGCTCCCGGCCGGCGTGCTGCCGAGCCTGTAAGCCCTGCTCACCCTTCTCCCCTGGCGGGAGAAGGGTAGGGGATGAGGGGGAAGCCGCTTCTCTGGCGTCCGTGAGATCCCGGAGCAGATAACAAAAGACCGCCCATCGGGCGGTCTTTTTGTTGCTGCGGTTGGTGCGCGGTTATTCGTGCTCGAACATCAGGAACAGGTACACCACGAACAGCACCAGGTGAGTGGCCCCGTGCAGCACATTGGTGCGGCCGCTGCTGAAGGTCACCTTGCACACCATGAGGGTGGTGAACAGCAGCACCATGTCGGCGGCGGAGAGGCCCAGGCGCACCTCCTGTCCCAGCATGGCGCCGATGAACAGCACCGCAGGCACGGTGAGGGCGATGGTGGCCAGCACCGAGCCGAAGTAGAGGTTCATGGCCCGCTGCAGCTGATTGTTGAAGGCCGCCTTGATGGCGCCGACCGCTTCGGGGGCCAGCACGATACAGGCGACGATGAAGCCACCCAGCGCCGGCGGCGCCGCCAGCACCTTGACCCCGTGGTTGATGGGAATGGCGAGGGTCTTGGCCAGCAGGATCACCACCACCAGATAGGCGAGCAGCAACAGGGTGTGGTAGACGTTGCTCTGCAGCGGCCCGTGGTGCTCTTCGTAATCCTCATGGTCGCTGTCGACAAAGAAGTGGCTGTGGCTGCGGGTCTGGATCAGCAGGAAGACGCCATAGAGCAGCACCGAGATGATGATGAGCATCCAGGACATGGCGCTCGACATGCTGCCGATGTTGCCCCCTTCGGTGAAGTTGGGCAGCACCAGGCAGAGCAGCGCCAGCGGAATGATGGCCACCAGATAGGATTTGACCCCGTCCAGATTGAAGCTCTGGGTGTGGTAGCGCCAGCCGCCGAACAGCAGGGTGAAGCCCACCAGGCCGTTGGTCACCAGCATCACCACGGCAAACATGGTGTCGCGGGCCATCACCGGATTGGGTTCGCCGGTCAGCATGACCGAGGAGATCATCACCACTTCCAGCGAGATGACCGACAGGGTGAGGATCAGGGTGCCAAAAGGCTCGCCAAGCTTGATGGCAAGGGCATCCGAGTGGCGCACCACCGAGAAGATGGCCCAGGTGACGATGGCAAGCAGCACCGCCGAGACAGGAAGATAAATCCCGAGCGGAGTGGCCTCTGTCAGCAGGTCGCTGCCGAGCGTCTTGAAAAAGAGCAGGGTGAGCAGGCCAACGGGCAGGGCAATCTCTTGCCGGATAAATGACTTCATAGGCAATGGTTCTCATCATCAGGGCGGCGTGAGCCGACGGGTAAGGAACAGGGTGGCGGCGCCACACGAGGTGGCGTGCCTGTTCATGATAAGGGGAGTTGTCCGCTCAAGGGAAAATCATTTTGTTGCAAAATATGAGCGGTCGGCCTCGGCAGTGTGTATCAGCGCTCACCCGTGTGGTTCTGATACCAGGCCAGCAGCCAGATCTTCAACTTGGTCAGCGCCATGGGCGGGGCATAGACATAGCCCTGGATCAGGTGCACGCCGTGCTGCTGCAGATAGTCGACCTGCTCCTGGCGCTCGACCCCTTCGGCGATCATCTCCATGCCCGACTCGCGGCCGAAGGCGATGGTGGCATCCAGCACGCTGCGCTTGAGGTCGTCGGTGCCTATGGTGTCGACGAACATCTTGTCGATCTTGATCTGGCGGATGCCGAGCCGTTGCAGGTAGGCGAAGCCGCCGTAACCGGTGCCGAAGTCATCCAGCTTGAAGTGGTAGCCCTGCTGTTGCAGGGCGGTGATCTCGATGACGGCAGTCTTGATGTCGGTGATGGGCTTGCGTTCGGTCAGCTCGAAGGTGAGCTGGGCGGGAGAGGGCCAGCCGTGCTGCAACAGCAGGTTGCGCAAATGCGGGTGCTCGAGGTGGGCGGCCACTATGTTGACGCTGACCCATTGGCCGGGGGCGAGCCTGGGCAGATCCGCGATGACCCTTTCCAGCAGCTGGCTGGTCATCGGCAGGATCAGCTGCTGCTCCTCTGCATAGTCGATGAAGGCGCCGGGCGGGATCAGGCCGCCGCCACGCTGCCAGCGCAGCAGCGCCTCGAAGCCGACCACCTGCTGGCTGCGGCTGTCGACCACGGGTTGATAGAAGGGCACGAACTCGCGCCGTGCCAGCCCGGCCTGCAGCAACCCCTTGAGCGAGCGCCGATAGTTGCGTAGCCCCCAGTAGGCGGCGACCAGCAGGGTGCCCACGGCGGCGCCGAGCCAGAGCCCATCGTGGCGGGCCTGCTGCTGGGCGTAGTGTTCGAGCGCCCGGCCTGCCCACAGGGTCTGCCTGATCTCCTGATTGGGGTCGAAAAAGCTCAGGCTCTGGCTGCCCTCCTCCTGCTTGATGCTGCTGTCACCGCGGGGAAAGATCGGGCTTGATGCCCCTGGCTGTTGCTGGCCGAACTCCAGATAGAAGCAGTTGGAGCAAGGGGTCTGCAACAAGGCATGGCTCCAGCTGTTGTTCATTACCCAGTAGACGATGTTGCCACCGGTGCGGTAGTAGGCGACCAGCTCCTGCTCGGTGTGGAAGCGGGCCTGGGTGGCAGCGATCCCGAACTGCTCCTGATTGGTGTAGGGCGGCAGTTCGGCCGGGGTGAAGGGCAGATCCAGTCCCAGACTGGAACAGCCACCACCGTTGGCGAGCAGGATCCCCTGGATGCGGATGTGGCTGTTGTAGTAACGGGGGTCCCGCAGCAGGGTCATGTCTTGACGTCCGCAATCAAACTGGAAGCGGGTCAGCTGATGGCGGATGTTGTTGTCCAGCAGACGGTGGCGTTCCGCCAACGCGGTCTCGACCTCCATCTTCTTCTCTTGCAGCAACTGATGGGCCAGCGGGCCGCCGAGCAGCTGACTGATGGGCAGGCTGGCCAGCAGGGGCAGGCAGAACAGCAGCAGGCTGAGCCAGAGGGGGGAGATGGGTCGCAAGGTGCACCTGCCTGATGTGGGGATGGGATGCATATGGGTGGCATCATCATAGTGCATTAGCTGAATCGATTTGAGCGGAACCGATCACACTTGTGGCGTGAATTTATAATGTGCTGATAAATAATGGTTTTATAAAGTGAGTTGCTGAAGATTCAATCGCTGACCTGTCATAAATGACAATTGTCCAGCTTATCTGAAGTGGCTAGAGTAGCCGTGCGGTTTGACTCACCGTGTGTTCAATACTCCTGTATCTGTTTTTTTGTCAGTAGCACAGAGTGTTAGTTTTGATATGAGTGTTTCTTTTGGTCCCCTTTGTGGGACCATTTTTCTGCCCGTCGTTCAGCCAGTGCACTGAGTTTCCTCCTGTTTCTTCCCGTCATCCGTCATTTTTTGGCCGTCACCCCGCCCGGGGCTTGGTGTTCTCGTACCGGTTTGGGTATGCTCGCCCGCTTAATTCCAGAAGCGGGATCTTCGTCCATAGGCGCGCTTCGAGGTTGGCTGATACGATGAAGCCACATGGATGTTGTCGGGCATACGGAAAGGTACATGAAACTGACCACTCAGCTTGTCTCGTTTATCACCCTGTGCGTCATTGCGGCCATGGCCATGGTGCTGCTTGGCGGGGTGTTCAGCTTTCGTGAGCTGGGCATGGAGATGCAACAGAAGAAGGTCAACTCGCTGGTCGAGATCATCGACAAGCAGCTGGAGGTGGCCGACGATCATCAGGATCTGACCCGCTGGCTGCCGACCCTGCTGCGCTCGGCCCACGTGGTGGAGCTGGAGATCCGCCAGGACAAGCAGCGGATCTACTGGTTTCGCGACGTACAGCAGCCGACCGACGAGAGCCTGCTGATCCCCTATCACCAGCCCATGCCCCATCAGCCGGGCATGCAGGCAGACTTCAAGCTGGAGCGGCCGTTCAAGGAGTTCGAGTACTCCATCAAGGCGATGTCCGGCATCTCCCTTGGCGTTTTCATCGTGGTGTTCGGCCTCTGGTACTCCATCCGCTGGCTGCGGTTGCAGTTGCGGGGGGCCGAGCTGCTGGCCGAGCGCGCCCAGCTGATCCTCGACAACAAGCTCACCAAGCTGGCCCATGATCCGGCCGACGAGTGGCCGCAGCCGGCCAGTCAGGCCCTCGACTATCTGCTGGCCGAGCTGGCGGATGCCCGCAAGGAGCGCAGCCGCTTCGACAACTTCATCCGCAGCAACGCCTTCGTCGACAAGATGACCGGCATCGGCAACCGGCTGTTTTTCGACAACCGGCTGGAGAGCGCCATCATGGAGGCGAGCGTGATGAGCGGCGGCGTGCTGCTGATCGAGCTGGCCGGCCTGGAGGAGCTGGATCCCGAGCTGAACGGCCGCCAGAGCCAGGATCTGCTGATGGAGGCGAGTGCCTCCATCGCCGCCTTCGTGCGCAAGCACAACGGCGCCCTGCAGGCCCGCTATGCCGGCCAGGTGTTTGCCGTGCTGCTGCCCAACATGTCGGAAAGCGAGATGGTGGATGGCGCCGGCCAGTTGCACAAGAGCCTGCAGCGACTGCACTGGCCCGAGGCGGTCAATCCAGACACTGCCGTCTATCTCGGCGCCGTCTGTTATCAGGCCGAGGATTCCCTGCTCAAGGTGCAGGAGGAGGCGGAGCTGGCGCTCAAGAGCGCGCGGCTGCAGGGTCACACCGGCTGGTTCCTCTACGAAAAGCAGTTGGACGAGGAGCAGAGCAGCAAGGGCACGGTACGCTGGCGTACCCTGATCGGCCGGCGCATCGAGGAGCATGGCATCGATTTTTATGTGCAGCCGGTGCAGCAGGAGCGGGATCAGGTGGTGTTGCAGCAGGATCTGCTGATCCGGATCCACGACGAGCAGGGGCGAGAGCTGCAGGCCGGCGTCTTCATGCCAATGGCGGAGAAGGCAGGGCTGCTGCTGCCGCTGGATCGGCTGGTGGCGGAGCAGACCCTCGGTCTGCTCCGCCAGCGCTCCGAACAGAGCTGCCCCATCAGCCTGACCCTCTGCGCCCAGAGCCTGCTGCACCGGGAGTTCCAGCGCTGGCTGTTCTTCGACCTGTTCCAGCTGCCGCGCAGCACCAACGAGCGCTTGATCCTGCAACTCTCCGAGGCTCAGGTCACCCGCCACTACGAGGCGCTCAAGCGGCCGCTGCGGGCACTGCGCATGCTGGGCTGCCAGCTGGCCATCGATCACGCCGGCCAGGATGTGGTGAGCACCCAGTACATCAAGGAGTTCGAGATCAACTTCCTCAAGCTGCACCCCAGCCTGGTGCGCGAGATCCATACCCGCCAGGTCAACCAGATGGCGGTGCGCAGCTTGGTGGGAGGCTGTGCCAACACCCGCACCCGGGTCATCGCTGTGGGGGTGGAGAGCGGTGACGAGTGGAAGATGCTGCGCCACCTCGGGGTGCACGCCGGGCAGGGCCCCTGGTTCGCCGAGCCGGAACGGCTGGTGCTGGAGCCGGCCGGCGCCTGATGGATGCAAGAGAGGGTCGCCTGGGCGACCCTCTCTTTTTTGTGGCTCAGCGCCGGTATTGCGCCCGGCACGCTGTCACAGACGCCCCTGCTCCCTCAGCCCCGCCAGCCCCTGCATGCCACCGGTGTGGATGAAGACGATCTTGCTGCCGCGCGGGATGTGGCCTGCCGCCAGCTCGCGAAACAGCCCCCACATCGCCTTGCCGCTGTAGATGGGCTCCAGCGGCAGGCCCGTCTCGGCGCTGAAGGCCTGTACCCACTGCCAGAGTGCCGGACTGAATTTGGCATAGCCGCCGTCGTGGTGATCCAGTGCGATCCGCCAGCCGGGCGTGTCGGCGGCAGCGGGATGGAGGCGGCGCACCTCGTCGGCGATGAAGCTGCCCCCCTTGAGTACCGCGATGGCGAGGATCTGCTGCGGTGCCTGTTTGCCGGCGATGAGCCCGGCCAGGGTGCCGCCGCTGGCGCAGGGTAGCACCCAGAGATCCGGCGAGAAGGGCACTTCATCGACCAGCTCGGCCACCCCGGGAATGGCCAGCGGGCTGCTGCCCCCTTCCGGCACTATCAGGGTCTCTTCATCCTCGAATTGGGCCAGCCAGGCGGGATCCTGCCGCCGCCGGTAGCTTTGGCGGTCAACAAAAACGAGATCCATGCCCCAGCCTTTTGCCGCGCTCAGAGTGCAGTTGCTGACGGCTTCCGGCTCCCCGCGTATGATGCCGGTAGTGCGCAGGCCAGATTGGCACCCCGCTGCCGCCAGGGCATGGATGTGATTGGAGTAGGCGCCGCCAAACGAGAGCAGATGGCGTTTGCCCTGCTCTCTGGCATGCAGCAGGTGGTACTTGAGTTTGCGCCACTTGTTGCCCGAGATGGCGGGGTGGATCAGATCGTCCCGCTTGCACCAGAGCTGGACTCCATGGGCGCTCAGCAGCGGATGCGAGACAGCTTGCAGCGGCGAGGGCAACAGGGCGGGCGGCAGGGGCGGTAGCGCCATCGGGGGCGAGTGGGGTGACAATGAGTAATCGGTCATTTATCTGGAGGCTAATGCTCTGTTTATGCTAAGGTTTAATCCGTTTTGGGCAGCCAGGTGCGGGTTTCAATGAAACAACTTTTCAGACGTTCGACCCCCAGCCGTCAGGTAGGACTCCTGCTGGCCAGCGATCGGATCATGCTGGCTTCGCTCGGCAACCCACCCATCTTCGCCACCCGCGCCATCAATGGCCCGCAAGAGTGGTCCCAGGCCATGGCCGAGCTGTTCAGCCGCCACGGCCTCGCCAAGTCTAAGGTGCGAGTCGCCCTCGCGGCCAGCCTTTATCAACAGGTCCAGATCGACAAGCCCGCCGTCCCCGATGCCGAAATGGCCGGAGCCCTGCCCTGGGCGATCAAGGATTACGTCAGTGAATCCGTGCTGCAGCTCGCCATGGATTATGTGGATCTGCCCACCCCGCCGGCGGGCCGGCCGCGCATCAATGTGATCTGTGTGCCCAAGGCGCGGGTGCAGCAGCTGGCGGATGCGGTCAACGGCATCGCCAGCCTGGACGCCATCGTCAGCGACGAGCTGGCGATGACCGCGCTCTACGAGCCGGATCAGACGGTGCGCATGCTGCTGTGGCAGCCGAAGGGGCAGGATCTGCAGCTGCTGGTGTTCCATCAGGGCGGGCTCTGCTTCTCCCGCCAGCTGCGCGGTTTCGGCGCCCTCACCGGCGAGCATGAGCCTGACGCCATGCTGCTCGATTCGCTGGCGCTGGAGATCCAGCGTTCCCTCGATTACCTGGTGGGCCAGCTCAAACTGCCGGAACTCGGCCAGATGCAGCTCGCCATCGCCTCGCCCTTCATCGGTACCCTGGTGCGCCACATGGAGCAGACCTTCGGCTTTGCCGTCTCCGCCATGGCCAACAAGGCGATCCTGTCCGGCGTGGAATATCTCTCGGCTTATGCCGCCGCCCTGGGAGGTGAGCAATGAGCGCGCTTGCCATGTCGACTGCCAAGGCCAGCAAGTCCGAATTACTGTCTGGCATCGAATATCTCTCGGCCTATGAAACTGTCCTGGGGGAGGATGCCTGATGAAACGCCAGATCAACCTCTACGGCGCCGAGTTTCGGCCCAGACGGCAGTGGGCCAGCCTCAACCAGATGGCGCTGGTATGGGGCGGCAGCGTGCTGTTGCTGCTGTGCGCCGCCGGCGTCATCGCCTGGCAGCAACACGCTGTCGAGCGCGAGCTGGTGCAGGTGCGGGCGGCGCTTGAGATCAAGCGCGGCGAGGCGCAGCGGCTGGATGCCGAGCTGGCCCGCCATCAGGCCGATGGCCTGCTGCAACAACAGCTTGCTACCAAGCAGGAGGAGCTGACCGCCAAGCAGGGCCTGATGCGGCAGCTGGGCAGCCTGGCGCTGCAAAAATCCCAGGGTTATGCCGGGCTGATGGCCGATCTGTCCCGTATCCGCGATCCGCAGCTCTCCTTGCAACGGATCGAGATCGCCGACGGCTACGTCAACCTGTCCGGCTTCGCCGGGCGCAGCCAGGATGTGCCGGCCTGGGTCAATCGTTTCAAGCAGACCCCGTCGCTGGCGGGCAAGCAGTTTGGTGAGCTGACGTTAAGCCGTGACAAGGAGGGCCGGCTGGCCTTCCAGCTCAGCGGTATCGAGCGGGAGAAGCCCTGATGAGCCTGAAAGAGCAGTGGCAGGCCTGGGCCGACAAGATCGCCGCCCTCAGCCAGCGCGAGCGAGTACTGATCCTGCTGACCGGGGTGGTCGTGGTTGGCGCCGTTGCCATTTATGGCTGGCTGGATGGGGCCGCAGTGCGGCTGGAGCAGGAGCGGCTGGCGCTGAGCACTGCCCAGCGGGATCTGGAGATCATGGATCTCGAAAACCAGGGCAAGCAGGCCAAACTGGCGCGGGATCCGGATCTGCACGTGCGTACCCAGCTGGCACAGCTGGATGGCGAATTGGGCAAGCTGGACGCCGAACTGAAGGCCCAGACGGTGGATCTGATCCAAGCCCACGAGATGCCGGCCGTGCTGGAGGCCCTGCTGTCGCGCTCCGCCAATCTGCACATGGTGGCACTCACTTCGCTGACGCCGGAGCCGCTGATGGCGGGCGAGCAGCGCATCAACCTGTTCAAGCACGGCATCCGGCTCAAGCTGGAGGGCGGCTATTTCGATGTGTATCAGTATCTCAAGGCGCTGGAGGGGCTGCCGCGCCACTTCTACTGGAAGCAGTTTGACTACCAGGTGCAGGAGTATCCCAAGGCAGTAGTGGAGATGGAGATCTACACCCTCAGCACCAGCAAGGAGTTTATCCGTGGCTAGATGGTTCCCCCTGTGGGCGTGTCTGTTCAGTCTGCTGGCCCAGGCGCAGCCCGAGCTGTTGCAGGACCCCACCGCGCCTTTGAGCGGCGCGACCAGCGGCGCCAGTGCAACCGGCCAGCGCGAGGCCGGTCTGCCCAGGCTGCAGAGCATCATGCTGGGCAATGGCCCGGCACTGGCGGTGCTCAACGGCAGCAGTTATCGGGTCGGCCAGCAGGTCGACGGTTATCGCGTGGTGGCCATAGGTGCAGATGCCGTGGTGCTGGAGAAGGGGGGCAAGCGCCAGTCGCTGACCCTGTTTGCCAGCAAGGTCCGGATCTGAACGCGCTCCACCCGGGATGGGCGGAGCCAGGTTTGTCGAGTTCAATTGCAAGTCAGGGTGCACTTATTACATGAAAAAACATCATCTCTGCCTGATCTCCGCCGCCGTGTTGATGGCAGGCTGTACCAGCTACCGGCACCCCGAACCCGTGCAGGCCAAGGACGCACTCAGGCATGCCATGACCGAACAGAACAAGGGCGGGGCGCTGACCAGCGTACCCAAGTCGGTACAGAGCGAACTGCTGCAGCTCAATCGTCCGCCCCAGGCCATCAGCATGCCGGAAGCGCGGCTGCGCATCGCCGCCCACGACGTGGATGCGGTGGAGTTTTTCGGCTCCCTGTTCAAGGGCTCCCGCTACAGCGTGGCGGTGCACCCCGGGGTGGCGGGCCAGATCTCGGTCGAGCTCAAGGATGTGACCCTGACCGAAGTGCTGGCCGTGGTGGGCGACATGTACGGCTTCGACGTGCAGCGCAAGGGCAACGTGTTCCACGTCTATCCGGCCGGTCTGCGCACCGAGACCATTCCGGTCAACTACCTGATGATGTCCCGGCGCGGCCTCTCCCGCACCTCGGTCAGCACCGGCGGGGTGACGGCCAACGACAACAATGGCAACAGCAACAGCTTTGACAATGCCAACGGCAGTAACAACAGCACCAGCAACAGCAACCGCTCCTCCAACGGCAGCTCGAACAGCGACAGCAACGGCACCCGCATCGAGACCGACACCAACAGCGACTACTGGACCGATCTGCGCGACACCCTGCAGACCCTGATCGGCAGCGGCGACGGCCGCGCCGTCATCACCAGCCCACAGGCGGGCCTGGTGACCATTCGGGCCTATCCGAAGGAGCTCAAGGCGGTGCGCGAGTTCCTCAATCAGTCAGAGAGCCACTTGAAGCGCCAGGTGGTGCTGGAGGCGCGGATCCTGGAAGTGGCCCTCAACGAGGGTTACGAGCAGGGGGTAGACTGGAGTGGTCTCTCCGCCAGCTGGGATGGCAACAAGGGCATTACCGGCGGTGGTTCGGCAGCGCCATCCCAACTGCCCACCACCCCCAACCAGATCTTCAGCGCGTTGGGCGGCGGGGCCGGCTTCAAGATTTCCGACGGCAACTTCAACGTGGCGGTCAACCTGCTCAAGACCCAGGGGGACGTGAATACCCTCTCCAGCCCGCGGGTGACGGCGACCAACAACCAGAAGGCGGTGATCAAGGTGGGGACCGACGAGTATTTCGTCACCAACGCCTCCACCACCATCACCACCAACTCGTCCGGGGTGTCCGACAAGACCCCCAATGTGGAGCTGACCCCCTTCTTCTCCGGCATCGCGCTGGACGTGACGCCGCAGATCGACGAAGAGGGCAAGGTGCTGCTGCATATCCACCCCTCCGTCATCGACACCGAAGAGCAGAACAAGGTGATCGACATGGGTACCACAGGTGGCAAGCTTGAGCTGCCGCTGGCCAAGAGCTCGATCCGCGAATCCGATACCGTGGTGCAGGCCAACAACGGCGACATCATCGTCATCGGCGGCCTGATGAAGACCGACAAGCAGGAGATCGTCAGCAAGGTGCCGCTGCTGGGGGACATTCCCTGGGTCGGCGAGGCTTTCACCAACCGCCGGGAAAGCACCAAGAAGGTGGAGCTGGTGATCCTGCTCAAGCCGACCGTGGTGGAGAAGGACACCTGGCAGAACGAACTGCAGCGCTCCTCCGAGCTGCTCGACAAATGGTATCCGCCCAAGGGCTGAGTCATGATCCTGGACCGGTTTGATCACTTGCCGGGGGGCATCACGGGCTCCCGGGCAGAGAGGGCAGGGGATTGCCCATGTACCTGAACCACTTCGGTTTGCAGGAGGCGCCCTTCGGCCTCACCCCCAACACCGGTTTCTATTACGGGCTGCCCCCGCACGAGGAGGCGCTGCAGGTGCTCAACTGGGCGCTGGCGCAGGGGGAGGGCTTCATCAAGGTGACCGGCGAGGTCGGCACCGGCAAGACCCTGCTCTGCCGCAAGCTGCTGAGCGAGCTGGGCTCTGAGGAGCGGCCGGTGCGTCTGGCCTGGCTGCCCAACCCCCATCTCAACCCGGCCGAGCTGCGTATCGCCCTGGCGCTGGAGCTGGGACTGGCGGTGCGGGATCAGAGCGAGCTGGACCTGACCGATCGCATCCATCGCCACCTGATCGCCTTGCATCAGCAGGGGAGCCGGGTGGTGGTGCTGATCGACGAGGCGCAGGCACTGCCGGACGAGACGCTGGAGGCAATCCGGCTGTTTGGCAACCTGGAGACCGAATCGAGCAAGCTGCTGCAGATCGTGCTGTTCGGCCAGCCAGAGCTGGACGCCAGGCTGGCCAAGCCCCATCTGCGCCAGCTGCGCCAGCGGATCGGCTTCTCCTACTGCCTGCGGCCGCTGCGTTTCGATGAAACCCGGGCCTACCTGGAGCACAGATTGCAGATTTCCGGTTATCGCGGGGCCCCGCTGTTTGGCGGCCGGGCGCTGCGCCAGTTGTGGCGCGCCTCGCGCGGCATTCCGCGACTCATCAACATACTGGCGCAGAAGTGCCTGATGCTGGCCTATGGCCAGGGGGCGCGCCAGATCGACAGCCGGCTGGTGCGGTTGGCTGTGCGCGACACCGACGATGCCCGCCGCTTGGTGCCGCGACGCTGGTGGCCTCTCGTGCTGCTGCTGGGTTGCGCCCTCGCCTATGGAGTCTGGCAATGAGCGTGATCAATCAGATGCTCAAGGATCTGGAACAGCGCCAGCAGGGGAGCGAGGGTGCCGTCTATGTGCCACCCGTGCGCCAGCAGGGCTGGTGGATGCTGCTGACCCTGATCTGCGGGCTGGCTCTCGGCATTCTGGGTTGGCGTACCTGGATCTACTGGCAGCAGAACCAGCGGGTTGTCGAGGCCCGCCAGCTGCAGGCGGCCGGTGAGCCCAAACCGGACGCCATCGCCCGCGCGGTTCCCGCAGCGGTGCCGGCCAGTGCAGAACAAGAGCCGGTGGATCAGGTGGTGGCGCTGCCAACCCCGCGCCACCTTGCCGCCCCGCCTGCCGCCGAGCCGCAGCAGGCGCAAGAGAGCGCAGCCGATGACGCAGATGTGGCCGCCATCGATGAGGAGGGGCCGAGCGACGAGGAGCTGCAACCTGACCTCTATGCCGAGCTCGCGGCGGAGCAGGAGGCCCCCGCGGCCGCGCCGCGCAAGCCCGGTGTGCTCAAGATAGAGACGGTCAACCTCTCCGAGGCCGAACTGGCCACCCTGGCCGAGCGCAAGGCCACCACCGCCATGGCCAAGGGGCAGCTGCGCGATGCCCAGGACAACTACTATCAGGTGCTGGCCCACGACCCGCGCAATCAGGGGGCGCGCGAACAGCTGGCGGGCCTGCTCTACGGCGAGGGGCGGCTGAGCGAGGCGAGCCAGTTGCTGGAAGAGGGGCTCAGATTCGATCCCGAACAGGCCGATTTCCGGCTGCTGCTGGCGCGGCTCGCCATCAGCGGCGGCGATCAGCTCAAGGCGCTCGGCTGGCTGACCGGCCATCGACCGGATCTGGCCAGCAATCTGGATTATTACGCCACCTGGGCCGGGCTCAGTCAGGAGCTGGGTCAGCATGCCGAGGCGGCGGATCTCTACGTGAAATTGTTGCGCCAGCAGCCGGATCAGGGTCGCTGGTGGCTCGGACTCGGCGTGGCCGAAGATGGTCAGGGCCACAGCCAGCGGGCGCTGGATGCCTATCGCAATGCCCAGTTGCACGGCAATCTGGGCGAGGCGTCGACCAGCTGGCTCGAACAGCGGATTGCCCAGCTCGCCCCCTGACGGGCGGCCGGGATCACTTTTTTGGAGTTTGCATGGCACAACCCAGACTGAAAATGCGCCTCGGCGACCTGCTGGTACAAGAGCAGATCATCTCGGATGATCAGCTGCAGCTCGCCCTGCAGCAGCAGCGTCAGACCGGCCGCAAGCTGGGCACCACCCTGATCGATCTCGGCTTCATCAGCGAGGTGCAACTGCTGCAGTTCCTCGCCCGCCAGCTGGATGTGCCCTTCTTCGATCTCAACAACCTCACCATAGATGCGTCGGCGGTGCCGCTGCTGCCGGAAGTGCAGGCGCGCCGCTATCGCGCACTGGCGGTCAACCTCACCGACAACAAGGTGACGGTGGCCATGTCGGATCCGGCCGACTTGAGCGCCCTCGATGCCATTGCGGCGCTGCTGCGCCCGCGGGAGATGGGGCTGGCGGTGGCGCGGGAAGGCCAGCTGCTGGAGTATTTCGACCGCCTCTATCGTCGCACCCGCGAAATAGAGAGCTTCGCCGAACAGCTGCACGAGGAGTATCAGGACGCTGGCTTCGAGCTGGGCTCCAGCAATCTGGGGGCGGGTGACGAGGGGGAGGCGACGGTGGCCAAGCTGCTGCGCTCCCTGTTCGAGGATGCGGTGCAGGTGGGGGCCTCCGATATTCACATCGAGCCGGACGAGAAGGTGCTGCGCATTCGCCAGCGCATAGACGGCATCTTGCACGAGAATATCCTGAGCGAGGTGCGTATCGCCCAGGCGCTGGTACTGCGCCTCAAGCTGGTGGCCGGCCTCGACATCTCCGAGAAGCGGCTGCCGCAGGATGGCCGCTTCAACATGAAGGTGCGCGGCCGCGACGTGGATGTGCGGATGTCGACCATGCCGGTGCAGTACGGCGAATCCGTGGTGATGCGGTTGCTGGACCAATCCTCCGGCATCCTGTCGCTGACCGAGACCGGTATGCCGCCGGAGATCCTGACCCGCTTCCGGCGTCAGCTCAAGCGACCCCACGGCATGATCCTGGTGACAGGGCCGACCGGCAGCGGCAAGACTACCACCCTCTATGGCGCCCTCTCCGAGCTCAACCAGGCCAGCCAGAAGATCATCACGGTGGAAGATCCGGTGGAATACCGGCTGCCCAGGGTCAACCAGGTACAGGTCAATCCCAAGATCGGGCTCACCTTCTCCCACGTGCTGCGCTCCACTTTGCGTCAGGACCCGGACATCCTGCTGGTGGGCGAGATGCGGGACAACGAAACGGTGGAGATCGGCCTGCGCGGTGCCATCACCGGTCACCTGGTGCTGACCACGCTGCACACCAACGATGCGGTCACCAGCGCCCTGCGCCTCATCGACATGGGGGCTCCCGGCTATCTGGTGGCGAGCGCGCTGCGGGCGGTGGTGGCCCAGCGGCTGGTGCGGCGGGTGTGCGAGCACTGCGTCGAGGAGAAGGCGCCGGATGAAGGCCAGGCCACCTGGCTGACCGTGCTCTCCGGCGAAGCGCCTGGCCAGCACGTCTATCACAAGGGGCGCGGCTGCCAGAGCTGCAACTTCACCGGTTACGCCGGCCGGATCGGGGTGTACGAGCTGCTGGAGCTGGATCAGCCCATGATGGACTCCCTGCGCCGCAACGACGCCGAAGGGTTTGCCAAGGCGGCCCGCCAGCACCCGCACTACCGGCCGCTGGCGCTGACCGCACTCGATTACGCTCGCCAGGGGATCACCTCGGTGGACGAGGTGCTGCGGCTGGCGGAGGACCTGGGGTAAGTGATGACCAACTTCATCGGCAATGAACACGGCCGGCTGGCGCGAGGCACTCCATGAGCAGCTTCGCCTACAAGGGGCGCGACAGCCAGGGCAATGCCGTCAGCGGCGTGGTAGAAGCAGCCACCGAGATGGCGGCGGCCGAGCAGCTGATGCGCCGCGGTGTGATGCCGACCGAGCTGAAACCCGGCAAGGCGAAGGCGGCCGCCCTCGACTGGTCCCTCTTGCTGGAGCGGGGCGTACGGCTGGACGAACTGGTGGTGTTCAGCCGCCAGATGTATGCCCTGACCCGGGCCGGCATCCCCATCCTGCGCGCCATCGCTGGGCTGGAGGAGAGTGCCCACAGCAAGCCGCTCAAGCGGGCGCTGCACGCGCTGGGAGAGGATCTGGGCAACGGCCGGCCGCTGTCGAGCTCGATGCAGGCCCATCCCAGGGTGTTCAGCAGCCTGTTCGTGGCCATCATCCACGTGGGGGAGAACACGGGTCAGCTGGAAGAGGCGTTCTTGCAGCTTGCCAACTATTTCGAGCTGGAGCTGGAAACCCGCAAGCGGATCAAGACCGCCATGCGTTACCCCAGCTTCGTGCTGATTGCCATCGGCATCGCCATGGTGATCCTCAACATCATGGTGATCCCGGTCTTTGCCGGCATGTTCGCCAAATTTGGCGTCGAGCTGCCGCTGGCGACCCGGATCCTGCTCGCCACCTCCCACTTCTTCGTGCACTACTGGTGGGTAATGCTCGGCGTGTTGCTGGCCATGGTGTTCGGCTGGCGGCGCTGGGTGAGCACGGTCAAGGGCAAGCTGACCTGGCACAGATGGCAGCTCAAGTTGCCGATCGTCGGCACCATCATAGAGCGCTCCCTGCTGGCCCGCTTCGCCCGCAGCTTCTCCATGATGCTCAAGGCCGGGGTGCCGCTCAACACGGCGCTGAGCCTGGTGGCCGATGCGGTGGACAACGCCTGGATGGCGGGCCGGATCCGCGACATGCGGGCCGGCATCGAGCGGGGCGAGAGCCTGCTGCGTACCGCCGGCAGTAGCGGTCTGTTCACCCCGCTGGTGATGCAGATGATCGCGGTGGGGGAAGAGACCGGCCAGGTCGATGATCTGTTGCACGAGGCAGCAGAGTATTACGAGCGGGAGGTGGACTATGACCTCAAGAGCCTCACCGCCCGGATCGAGCCGATCCTGATCGGGATCGTGGCGGTCATGGTATTGATCCTGGCGCTGGGTATCTTCACGCCGATGTGGGACATGATGCGGGCCGTGCGCGGCAAGTAACCGGTATCTCTACGGTCAATGAGGCGGGGCATGATGGGGGCCGTGCGTGGCAAGTAACCGGTATCTTTACCGTCACTGAGGCGGGGCATGATGTGGGCCGTGCGCGGCAAGTAACCGGTATCTCTACGGTCACTGAGGCGGGACATGATGTGGGCCGTGCGCGGCAAATAACCGGTCAACGAGGCGGGCGGTATGGGTAAGCGGCAGAGCGTGGAGCGAGATGGGTGAGTCGACAGTCACAACAGGATGATCACTGGCTGGGGAGCTATCGGCGGCTGGCCGTGGGGATCCTGTTGCTGATCATGGTGGCGACCCTGGCCCGGAGCTATCTTGTCCACCGGGAGGAGGCGCTGGCCGTCAGCCTGACCCTGCTGGGGGAACAATTTGCCGAGCGCGCACAAAGGTTGCATGGGCTCTGGCTCGATCAGCGGCGTCCCGCCGTGCTGCATGTCGATGGGATGGCCTGGCAGTTTGATGAGCGGGGCTGGCCACTGGGTGCCGGTACAGTGATGACGCCGTCGGAAAACTGCCGTTGGCTGTGGGAGCAACTCATCGGTACGGCAGCGTCGACCCAGCCGCCGGTGCAGGCCTTGGCGAGCCTGGATGGCGAAGGGTGCGAGTTCGGCTGGGAGAATAATTGGCTGATTTATCAATTTTCTGACGGCAGAGTGCGCCAAAAGCCCTGAATGAGGCTTTTTTTGCGATTCAGCTAAATGATTTTTTTATATCTGCATGAAATAATGCGGGTTATTACGGAGGGTCCATGACAACAACGCGACTGGTACCAAGATATTCCGGTGTGGCGAGTCCCCATCGGGCGGCGGGTTTCTCGTTGATTGAGCTGGTGATCGTCATCGTCATCTTGGGGATCCTGGCGGTCACCGCCTTGCCCCGCTTTCTCGATGTCACGGACGAAGCCAAGAAAGCCAGTGTGGAGGGGGTCTCCGGCGGGTTTGCCACCGGCGTGTCGCTGGTGCGGGCTCAATGGGAGGCCGAAGGGCGCGCCAAGCAGGACAGCCTCAATACCGTGCTCTATGACGGTTCACGCTTTTATCTGACCACGCCGACCGACACCCAGGTCAGCAACGGCGAGCTGTCGCCCGGCTATCCCATGGATACCTCGGCCGGTGGCGGCATCGACGTGGATCCGGCCAACCTGACGGCCCCGCGCTGTCTCAAGATTTGGGAGGGTCTGCTGCAGAACCCGCCCAAGGCTACCGCCAGCTTCAGCGAGGTGCGTGGTAGCGGCAATGACCTGAAATACTATGTCAGTGTGACCAATAACGGCCTGGACTCGGTCTGCCGCTACTATCTGGTCAATAGTTTGAGTAAGGGTAGTGATGGCAAGTATCAGGATCCGCAAGGCAGTACTGATGCATTCATGAGTTTCAGTTACCGTCCGGCTTCCGGTCAGGTGACCACCAATATCAATTGACAGAGGAAAGTAATATGAAAAAACAGGCGGGTTTTACCCTGATCGAACTGGTCATCGTGATCATCATTCTGGGTATCCTGGCAGTGACCGCTGCTCCCAAGTTCCTGAATCTGCAGGATGATGCCCGCAAGGCTGCTGCTGATGGGGTTAAGGCATCCTTGCAAAGTGCGGCCAACCTGGTTTACAGCAAAGCTGCAATTCAGGGTATCGAAAAGTCTTCTGCTGCTGTATCTGTTGCGGGAACTACTGTTAAGGCTAAGTTTGGCTATCCGACAGCAGATACCATTGCAAGCGTAGTTACCTTAGATGGATGGGATGAAGTATCTGCATCCAAAGGGACCTTCAAGCCTGCTGCTGCAGGCAATAATGCTAATTGCCAAGTCAAATACAATGAGGCATCAGAGAGTGATCCCTTTAGTGTTGATGTCAGTGGTTGTGGTAACTGATTGTTTGATAAAGCGAGGCTTCGGCCTCGCTTTATCTTTTTTCCCTGATGAGAAATCCCATGACTGCAACCAAGGGCTTTACCTTGATTGAACTGGTTATCGTGATCCTGTTGCTAGGGATTCTGGCCGCCTTTGCCGTGCCCAAATTGCTGGGCAAAGGCGGCTTTGAAACCCAAACCCTTCGTGATGAGCTGCTGACCCGGCTGCGGCTGGTGCAGACCATCAACATGCATGAACCCGTCGACCGCTGTACCCAGCTGGTGGTGGAGGCTTCCCGGTTTGCCCATATCACGCTGGCGGTTACCGGTGCGGCATGCCCAGTTCCCGGCCCCATGACCGGCTGGAGCGACAATCAGCGCACCCGTGGCCGCCCGGTCACGCCTTCTGCCGGTATGATTATCTCTCTTAATAACAACAGCAGCTTTGTAATCCGGTTTGATCAATTAGGGCGGCCACTGGGGGATTGCCCCACAGTAACTGGATGCACACTGCAAGTGAGCGATGGTCAAGAGACGGGGGCAATCAGGATCGAGTCAGAGGGCTATATCCATGAGAGCCCCTGAGCGCGGTTTTACCCTGATCGAGCTGATCGTCGGCATAGTGCTGCTGGCGGTGGCTCTGACCGGCATCCTGGGGCTGTTGATCAATCAGGCTCCCCAGGCGGTGGATCCGGTGCAGCAGGTGCGGGCCGCCCAGCTGGCCCAGCGGATTTTGAACGAGGTGCTGCAAAAATCCTTCGATGAACACTCGGATCACAATGGCGGCCGTTTTCGCTGCGGCGAGACCGTAGGTACGCCTCCCGTGATCTATCCCGCCTGCACCCCCGGCGCCGATTACGGTCCGGATGGCGGTGAGACCCGCCCCTACGCCTTCAGCGACGTGGATGATTTCGATACCGCAGGCAACTGGGTGGACGCCAACCAGTTTACCCAGACGAATGCCGAGGGCGTCAGCGATCAGGAATATCGCCATTATCAGGTCAGGATCGCCGTTACCCCGGATACCCTGTTCGGCAGCCCGGGCCTGGGGGCCGAATCCATCGGCAAGCGCGTCGGCCTGACCGTGCGGCTGCCGGATGGGGGCGAGCTGGCCTTTGCCCTCTATCGGGGGAACTACTGATGGACAAGCCGCATTCCCGGTATGCCGCGTCCGATGACGCAGTTGTTACCACACCCCGTCACCGCGTCCGATTAGGCTTCGCTAATCGAACCTGCGCCCAACCTGGGCGAGGACGGGGCTTCACCCTGGTGGAGCTGGTGATGGTGATCCTGCTGCTCGGGGTCATGGCCACCTTCTCCAGCCAGTTTATCGGCATCGGCACCCAGATTTACGGGGATGCCAGCCGCCGGGAGCAGTTGATGAGTGATGCCCGCTTCGCCATAGAGCGGCTTAACCGCGAGCTGCGCGATGCGGTGCCGGGCTCGGTGCGCATCGAGGATGAGGCGGGTAATCCTCTGGATCAGGGGGCCTGTTTGCGCTTCTGGCCCATCGCCACCGCCAGCCGTTATCTGGGCTCCGCGGCCAGCGCCGGGCTCACCATAGTGGTGCCGGACGAGCGGCCACGGGATAAGGACCTGGCCATCGTCTATCCCCTTGCCGATCCGGCTCTCACCCTGGCCGAGGGCTGTCTTCATGGCAAGTGCGTGGCCAGGGTTATTTCGGTGGGGAACCCGGTCTCGGGAGCCTTGTCGCTGACGGTGGATGGCTCCTTCGCCAGGGAGTCACCGGGGCAGCGAATCTATTTTTCCCGTCAGCAGGTGCGTTACTGCGTGACGAATGCCGTCCTGACCCGGGCCAGCGCCGCCATAGGCACTGACTTCCACGGGATCACGCCGGCACTGATGGCCGAGCATATCCGCCCTGCGCCCTATTACTTCTACCTTGAGCCTGCCGCCTTCAGCCAGAACGAGGTGGGGCTGCGGCTGGAGCTTGAGCAGCGCGGCGAGCGCGTCCTCTTCAGCCACAAGCTGGAGACGCTCAATGTACCCTAGGCCTCCCCGCACAATGGCGCCCCAGCGTGGCAGCGCCATTATGGTCGCCCTCTTCGTCATCGTCATCATGGCCCTGCTGGCGGCTGCCATGGGTCGCTTCCTAGTGGACAGCGGCGATAAGCACACGGTGGAGGTGCGCGGCGTGCGTGCCCTGATGGCGGCTCAAAGCGGGCTCGAAGTTGCACTGTACCGGCTCTATCCCAATGGGGAATGGCAGGGGCAAGCCAGCCGGTGCGCGCCCATCGAGCTCGACTTCACCGAGCCCGGACTTGCCGAGTGTCAGGCCAGCATCACCTGCAACAAGGTGGCGGTGAGTGCGGCCGGCGGGACCCAGACAGGCTACAGATTCCGCAGCGAAGGGCGTTGTGGCAGCCCGAGTCAGAGCGGCGCCAACCCGGACTTTGCCGTCAGCCGCACCTTGGTGGCGGAAGCCTTTGACGGAGTGAATCCATGAGACTTTGGTTGCTGGTCTTAACAATGCTCTCTGGCATGGCTCATGGGTTTGAAACTGTCGACACTGACACCTATTTCCCGGCTGTGGTTCAGGGTCACCGCGGTAATAACAACGCGGTCTGTACTGGTCAGGATGCTGCCAAGCTGACCCAGAACAACCAGGCGAAAATAACGGGCACAGCAGGTGCTGCATTGAATTTCTGCGACTCGAATCAGGGTTCCGGCATGCCATTGGATGGTTGTGACAACGCCAATGGTTCTCGCCGGCTTTGCTCCATCAGCGGCAGCTCCATCCGAGGGATGTCTACGTCGGGCGCTAACAGCTTCCTGAGCAGTTCCGGCGGCGATGGTAGCCTAGGGTACTGTAACGCGGGACAACAGTTGACCATGGGTAGCGCCAGCCAATATCAGTTCGGTGCGATCAGTCTCTACAGCGCTTGTACCCTGACATTCTCCTCTGCCCGCAATGAATATCGGATTGAAAGCCTTGCCATAGGGGGAGGGGCCAAGGTCATTCTGCCCGCCGGGGACTACTGGATTGGCAGCTTGACTATCAACCAGGGAGGGGTGATCGAAACACAGGGCGCCGTGCGCATTTTTGTAAATGAGCAAGCCGCTTTGAACGATGGACGTCTCAATCCGGACAACCTGGGGTCAGTGTTGTTGTTTGGTTATGCAGATATCAATTTGAATGGGAGTAGTCTTATCAATGGATTGGTGTATTCGGATAAGACTCTGAACATGAATGGCTCCAGCATCATCAACGGCAGAACAACCAGCCGATCCCTGTTCATGACTGGCTCCACAGCGATCAATGACAAGGCCCCTCCCGTACCGCTCGCCTGCTTCAGCGACGACTTCTCCGCTAGCTCCCTCAGCAACAACTGGGTGGTGGCCCGCAGCAGTGGCAACTTTACCCCCGCCATCGTCAATGGTCGTCTGGGGATGACCCAGGCCAGCACCAAACAATCCACCTCGGCCACCTATCAGCGGCTCTTCCCCGCCGCCAACAACCTGGTAACCATCGAATTCGACCAGTATGCCCACAGCGGCAACGGGGCGGACGGCATGGCGGTGGTGCTCTCCGACGCCAGGGTGACCCCCCAGCCCGGCGCCTTCGGTGGGCCCCTCGGCTATGGCTTCAAGACCGGGGTCAACGGCTTTGCCGGCGGCTGGCTCGGGGTGGGGATCGACGAGTACGGCAACTTCTCCGGCGAAGGGGGAACGATCAACAAGGGGCGGCGCCAGCAGTCCGTGGCGGTGCGCGGCTCGGGCTCCGGCACCAACGGCTACAACTACCTCAAAGGCACTTGCAACGATGGCAGCAGCAACACCACGGGCAACTGCCTCTCGCCGACCGTGGACAGTGGCTCGGACAGCAATCGCCCCCATCGCTATCGCCTGACCATAGATTCGCGCATCAGCGGCCAGTCCCTGGTCAAGGTGGAGCGCAACACCGGCAGTGGCTACAGCACCCTGATCGACAGCTTCAATGCCGCCGCCCAGAGCGGCCAGGTGGCGATCCCGGAGAACCTCCTGCTGTCGCTGACGGGGTCCACCGGGGATCTCACCAATGCCCACCAGATCGACAACGTCCAGATCTGTGCCCTCAACTCCAGCCCGGTGGGCACTCAGATCGATCACTTCGAGTTCGATCACAGCGGCAATGCCCTGACCTGCAACCCGGAGACCCTCACCATCCGCGCCTGTGCCAACGCCAGTTGCAGCACACTGGTCACGGGCCCGGTAAGCGCCGTCCTGACCCCCCTCAAGAGTGGCAGCAACGGTTGGGTAGCCGGCAGCCAGGTGAGCTACAGCGGCAACACCGCTACCGTGACCTTCAGCGGCGGCACCACCAAATTGCAGCTTCGCAACAATCTGGCGAGCGCCATGACGGTGGGGGTGAGTGGCTCGACGCCTTCCACCAAACCCCTGAGCACCACCCTGTGCCGCGCCGGCAGCGGCGCCCTGAGCGCCGCCGCCTGTACCTTGAGCTTTGCCGACAGCGGCTTCGTGTTCGATGTGCTGGATACCCTGGCCAACAGGCCACAACAGGTGGTGATGAAAGCGGTCAAGAAAGACGACGCCAGCCAGCAGTGCGTGCCGAGTTTTGCCAGCGTAAGCAAACCCGTCAGCTTCTGGAGCGACTATGTCAGCCCGGCGAGCAACGCCTTCGGCAGCAAGGTGACCGTCAATGGCAGTGTAATCGCCACCTCGCAAGGGGCGGCCACCACCAGCAACCTGAGCTTCGATACCAATGGTGAGACCACTTTTACCGTGAATTACCCGGATGCGGGCCAGATGCGGCTCAATGCCCGCCATGATGGCAGCGGCGACAGCGCGGGTCTGGTGATGACGGGGTCGGATCGATTCGTCAGCAGTCCGGTCGGGCTTTGCATCACGCCTGCCCAAGGGGCCTGTGCGGCAGGGGATGCCAGTTGTCCGGTGTTCAAGAAGACCGGTGAGGCGTTCCAGCTGAATATCAAAGGGGTGGCCTGGCAAGCGGACGATGACAAAGACTTGTGCGGCGGCAATCTGGCAACCCCCAACTTCGTGCTGGCCAATATTGCGCTGGGCAGCGAGCTGGTGGCACCCAAACCCGGTGTCGAGGCAGTTGTCGGCACGGCTAGTTATGACCACTCCAACGCGAAAGGCAGCAACAACCTCAACTCCGTCGGCCAATCGGTCAACGAGGTCGGGGTGTTCCGGATGACGGCGACTCCACCGGAAGCAGGTTATTTCAACTACACCATACCTCCCGCTGTCAGCGTACCTGTGGGACGTTTTATTCCGGTGGACTTCAACCTGGTGAGTGGCAACATAGTCCCCGCCTGCGATGAGTTTTCCTATATGGGGCAGCCCTTCCTGACGGAGTTGCACATCCAGGCCCGTAATCAGTTTGGCGAGACAGCCCGAAACTATCGAGAGGACTTCGCCAAGGGGAATGCCTATCTGACGACGGCCAACAACAGAGACGGGGAGTCGCTTTCTGCCCGGCTGCGCAGTCTGGGGCCGCTGCCCTGGGTGGAAGGGGAGGCCGACTTCAACGGGCCAACCGAGTTTGCTCGCCGTTCCGATGATCAGCCGGACGGTCCCTACCGCGCCCTGTTGTTTGGCCTCTATATGCAGGACAACGATGGTGAGCAGACCCTGATCGCCAATCCAGACTTCAATGACGGGCAGCCTGGGTCATGCAGTGGCGTCAGCTGCAATGCCAGGCTCATCGATGAGGTGCCCATGGTGGCGTACTTCGGCCGGGTGCAGGCAGGCACACGTCAAGGGATCGCTACGGCCTGGCTGGCGGTGCCGCTGCAACTGCAGTATCACGAGGCGGACACCTGGCATGCCATGGGAACAGATCAATGTACCCGGCTCTCCTTGCAAGATGGGGGCATGGAGTTCACCGATGGCAGCCAGTATTTCGATGAGGGAAGTGGCGATCTGGTGCTGGATGGCAACACCCGGATCAGGCTCGGTTTTGGTCCGGTCGCCCCCGGCGCCATGGTGGAGAGAGCGAAGGATGGTGTTATCACCTTGCAGTTTGCTGCTCCAGGCAGGACAGTGCGCATTCCTTTCCGGATCGATCTGAGCAAGCAACCTGAGTCAGAACTACAATCTGGACGGCGACCGCTCTGGCTTTCGGACCCTGACAGTCTGGATGGCATGGCGATTTTCGGCTCCAGCCGGGGTAATGACAGAATTATTTATCGGCGCGAAGTGATGCACTGAGCGGGGAGTTGGGGCGGATCAGTCAACTTCGCCCCCCTATCCCCTTGTTTATTAGCGTTTGTCGGCTTGTGCGGGTGAGTGATGACTCGCATTTTTGTCGCGCCCGATGGGTTGGCGACAGTTTGAGCGCTTGCCGATTGGGGTGGGCATTGGTAAAGTTAGCCGGTTTTCTGCACCTCCAAATTCTTAGGATTTCCCGTAGCCATGTTCAAAAAGCTCAGAGGCGTCTTTTCCAACGATCTGTCGATCGACTTGGGAACTGCCAACACCCTGATCTATGTAAAAGATCAAGGGATCGTCCTTAACGAACCCTCAGTTGTCGCCATTCGCCAAGAGCGCGGGAACGCCAAATCGGTCGCTGCCGTCGGCCATGCCGCCAAGCAGATGCTGGGTCGTACCCCTGGTAACATCTCCGCCATTCGCCCGATGAAAGACGGCGTGATCGCCGATTTCTACGTGACCGAGAAGATGCTGCAGCACTTCATCAAGCAGGTTCACGACAACAACTATTTCCGCCCCAGCCCGCGTGTGCTGGTGTGTGTACCGTGTGGCTCCACTCAGGTTGAGCGTCGCGCCATCAAGGAATCCGCTCTGGGTGCCGGTGCCCGCGAGGTCTACCTGATCGACGAGCCTATGGCTGCCGCCATCGGTGCCGGCCTGCCGGTCTCCGAAGCGACCGGTTCCATGGTGGTTGATATCGGTGGTGGGACCACCGAAGTGGCCATCATCTCCCTGAACGGTGTGGTTTACTCCCAGTCCGTCCGTATCGGCGGCGACAAGTTCGATGAAGCCATCATCAGCTACGTGCGTCGCAACTACGGCAGCCTGATCGGTGAAGCTACTGCCGAGCGCATCAAGCACGAGATCGGCTCCGCCTACCCGGGCGAAGAGGTGCGCGAGATCGAAGTGCGTGGTCGCAACCTGGCTGAAGGTGTGCCGCGCAGCTTCACCCTCAACTCCAACGAGATCCTGGAAGCGCTGCAAGAGCCGCTGTCCGGTATCGTCTCCGCCGTGATGGTGGCGCTGGAGCAGTCTCCGCCCGAGCTGGCCTCCGACATCTCCGAGCGCGGCATGGTGCTGACCGGTGGTGGTGCCCTGCTGAAAGATATCGACCGTCTGCTGATGGAAGAGACCGGTATCCCGGTGGTGGTTGCCGAAGATCCGCTGACTTGCGTGGCCCGTGGTGGCGGCAAGGCACTGGAGCTGATCGATATGCACGGTGGCGATCTGTTCCACTACGAATAAGACCCAAAGCCGGCCAGCGTGCCGGCTCTTTTTTGACGACCCATGAAACCCATTTTTGGTAGAGGCCCTTCGCTTCAGTTACGGTTGTTTCTCGCCGTCATCATCTCCATTGCTGCCATCGTAGCGGACTCCCGCTTCGGTGTGTTCAGCCACGTCCGCGTCTACCTCAGTTCGCTTGTCAGTCCGCTGCAATACATGGCCAATGCGCCGGGTATTATGCTCGATACCATGTCGACCCAGGTGCAGACCCGGGCCGGCCTCATCGAGCAGACCAAGCAGCAGGAACAACAGCTGTTCACCCTGCGCTCACGCCTGCTCAAGATGGATCATCTGGAGCACGAGAACCAGCGCCTGCGCGAGCTGCTGGGTTCGCCGGTGCACAAGGAGTCCCGCAAGATGGTGGCCGAACTGCTGTCGGTGGATTCCGACCCCTTCAGCCATCAGGTGCTGATCAACAAGGGGGCGCTGGACGGTGTCTACAACGGCCAGCCGGTGATCAACGATCAGGGGGTGATCGGTCAGGTGCTGCACGTGGGGTCCACCACCAGCCGCGTCCTGCTGATCACCGACTCCAGCCACGGCATCCCGGTGCGGGTGCTACGCAACGACTTGCGCGCCATTGCCTCCGGCAGCGGCGAGCTCGACAAGCTGGAGCTGCGCAACCTGCCGCGCAACACCGACGTGCAGGTCGGCGATCTGCTGGTCACCTCGGGCCTCGGCGGCCGCTTCCCGGAAGGTTATCCGGTGGCGACCGTGACCCGCTCCGACTATGTGGAGGGCAAGCCCTTCGCCCAGGTCGAGGCCAAGCCGCTGGTGGCGCTGGACCGCTTGCGCTATCTGCTGCTGCTGTGGACCGACAAGAAACCGGAAGTGCATGACGATGAAGAGGCGCCGACCCCTGCGGCAGCCCCGGCTGCGGCGCCTTCGGCTGCGGGAGCGACGCGCTGATGTTGCAACCCGCCAGCGGCAGGATCTGGATCTGGATCTCGATCCTGCTGGCCCTTAGTCTGTCGATCCTGCCGCTTCCTTTCCAACTCGAACCCTTCCGGCCGGACTGGCTCGCCATGGTGCTCATCTACTGGGCGCTGGCGCTGCCACACCGGACCAACGTCGGCACCGCCTGGGTGGCGGGCCTGCTGCTGGACGTGCTGCTCGGCAGCACCCTCGGCGTGCGGGCCATGGCGATGGCCATCACCACCTATCTGGCGGCGTTCCAGTTCCAGAAGATCCGCAACTTCTCCCTCTGGCAACAGGCGCTGATCATCGGCTGCCTCTCGCTGGTGGGCAAGGTGACCATCTTCTGGGCCGAGCACCTGTTCAGCCGCGCCAGCCTCAATTTCGCCTACTTTTGGTCGACCCTGAGCACGATGCTAATATGGCCCTGGGTTTTCCTGGTCTTGCGCAAGGTGCGCCGGCGCTTCAATATCAAGTGAATATGAGTAAAAACAACTCATTGTAACCGTACCCTGGCTCGCGAAGTGATTATGAACAAGCACAACGAACTGCAACTCTATCTCGCCTCGGGCTCGCCCCGCCGTCACGAACTGCTGACCCAGCTGGGCTACCGCTTCGAGGTACTCAAGCTGGATGTGCCGGAACAGCGGGAAGAGGGCGAGAAGCCCCAGGACTATGTCTGCCGGCTGGCCCGCGACAAGGCTATGGCCGGCGTGGCCGCCGCGCCCACGGCGCTGCCGGTGCTGGGCGCCGACACCATAGTGGTGCTGGGTGACCGGGTGCTGGAGAAGCCGTCCGACCTGCTCGACGCCAAGGACATGCTGGAGGCGCTCTCCGGCAAGGTGCATCAGGTGATGACGGCGGTGGCGCTGGCCACCCCGGAGCGCTGCGACGTGCGGCTGGTCACCACCAACGTGGCGTTTCGCAAGCTGGACGAGGCCGAGATTGAGGCTTACTGGCGTACCGGTGAGCCCTGTGACAAGGCCGGTGCCTATGCGATTCAAGGCATTGCCGGCAAGTTCGTTAGCCGCATCGAGGGGAGCTACAGCGCCGTGGTCGGCCTGCCCCTGCTGGAAACCGATCTGCTGATCAAGCATCATCTGGAACAGTCCCGGTAATCCAACCGCTGCCTTGTTGCGCAGGGCCGGTTCCGCGAACCGCTCGCAGCAAGGCGATCAGAATTTGAAGCCATCACAGGCAAGGCATAGGTCGGTGAGATGCACCGGCTGTTTCTTACTGCGTTACTCACCGGGCACGTGCCGGTTTGGCTGCCAGAATTTAAAACTAGAAAGGCAAGGTAACTTATGTCGGTAGAACTGCTGGTAAACGTCACCCCCTCCGAAACCCGGGTTGCCCTGGTCGAAAACGGTCTGCTGCAGGAAGTGCACGTGGAGCGTCAGGCCAAGCGCGGCATCGTGGGCAACATCTACAAAGGCAAGATCAGCCGGGTGCTGCCCGGCATGCAGGCGGCTTTCGTCGATATCGGCATGGACAAGGCGGCCTTCCTGCACGCCTCTGACATAGTGCCGCACACCGAGTGCGTGGCGGTGAAGGAGAAGGAGCAGTTCCAGGCCGGCAATATCGCCGAGCTGGTGCGCCAGGGGCAGGACATCATGGTGCAGGTGGTGAAAGATCCGCTGGGCACCAAGGGCGCCCGCCTCACCACCGACATCACCCTGCCGTCCCGCTATCTGGTGTTCATGCCTGGCAGTGCCCACGTCGGCGTCTCCCAGCGCATCGAGTCCGAGGCGGAGCGCGAGCGCCTCAAGCGCACCGTAGCCGGCTATGTGGACGAGCTGGGTGGCTACATCATCCGCACCGCCGCCGAAGGGGTGGGCGAGCAGGAGCTGGAGCAGGATGCCGCTTTCTTGAAGCGCCTGTGGCGCAAGATCCTGGAGCGCAAGCAGAAGTACCCCCCCTGCAAGATCCTCTACGAGGATCCCAGCCTGGCCTTTCGGGTGGTGCGCGACTTCGTCGGGGCCGAGCTCGACAAGATCCGGGTCGATTCGCGCCAGAGCTTCGATCAGCTCAAGCGCTTCACCGAGGAGTATGTGCCTGAGCTGGCGAACAAGCTGGAGTACTACTCCGGCGAGTCGCCCATCTTCGATCTCTACGACGTGGAGAACGAGATTCAGCGCGCACTGGAGCGCAAGGTGGAGCTCAAATCCGGCGGCTACCTCATCATCGACCAGACCGAAGCCATGACCACGGTGGACATCAACACCGGGGCCTTCGTCGGCCATCGCAACCTGGAAGAGACCATCTTCAACACCAACGTCGAGGCGACGGCGGCCATCGCCCGCCACCTGCGCCTGCGCAACCTCGGCGGCATCATCATCATCGACTTCATCGACATGCAGTCCGAGGATCACCGCCGGCGGGTGCTGCACAGCCTGGAGCAGGCGCTGTCAAAGGATCGTGCCAAGACCAACGTCAACGGCTTCTCCCAGCTCGGCCTGGTGGAGATGACCCGCAAGCGCACCCGCGAGAGCCTGGAGCACGTGCTCTGCTCCGAGTGTCCCGAGTGCAAGGGGCGCGGTCGGGTCAAGACGGTGGAGTCGGTCTGCTTCGAGATCCTGCGGGAGATCATCCGGGTCAACCGGGCCTACGACGCGGATCAGTTCACCGTCTACGCCGCCCCGGCGGTGGCCGACTACCTGCGGGGCGAGGAGTCCCACAGCCTGGCCGAACTGGAAGTGTTCATCGGCAAGCAGGTCAGGGTGGTCAGCGAGCCCCTCTGCGGGCAGGAGCAATTCGACGTGGTGATGATGTAATTGGTCTATCGCTGGCTGAGTCGGGGCTGGTTGGCCCTCGGGGTCTTCTTCGTGCTGCTGGCCATCCTGGTCAGCCTGGTGCGCTTTGGCGGTCCCTTGCTCAATCAGCACCGTCAGGCGCTGCTCAATACCCTGCTGGCCGACAGCAAGCTGGAGGCCAGCGTCGATCGCATCGGGCTGGACTGGACCCAGCGCGGCCCGGCCCTCGAGCTGCAGCAACTGGTGATCGCGCCGAACTCGGGCCGCTTCGCCCTGCGTCTTGGCAAGGTGTGGGCCCACCTCGACTTCTGGCGCTCCCTCAACGAACTCAAGCCGGTATTTGGCCAGCTGATCCTGAGCGATGGCGACATCGCGCTGGATCTGGGCCAGCCTGCGGAGCCGGAAACCGGCAACGGCAGCGACCAGCAGCAGGCCCTGCTGCGCTTTCTGCTGACCCAGCTATCCACCTTCGATATTCACGACACCCGCCTCAGCCTCACCACGGCGCTGGGGGAGGTGCGCGCCCTCGACATCGCCCAGCTGCGCTGGCAGAACCGCGGCAAGCGCCATCAGGGGGTCGGCAAGGCCTATCTCATCAATGGGGTGGGCGAGAGTACCCTCGATCTCATCGTCGACGTGGATGCCCCCCAGGTGCGGCTCGATCGGCTCAAGGGCCAGCTCTATCTGGGGGCCCGCCAGCTCGACATCAGCCCCATGCTGGCCCGCACCCACTCAGGGGAGCCCAAGGTGAGCGGCCAGCTCGACTTTCAGCTCTGGAGCGAGTTCAAGGCCGGTCAGCTGGGGGATTCGCTGCTGGCGTTTGGCGACAACTATCTGATCTGGCAGGATGAAAAACAGGGTGACCTGCACCGGCTCGGGCTGCAGGGGGGCAAGATCCAGCTGCGCCGGGACGGCAAGGAGTGGCAGTTTGCCAGCCATGACGTCACCTTCAAGCTCGACGGCAAGCCCTGGCTGCACAGCCGGTTGCAGCTCGAGCGGGTCGGCGATCGCATCCAGGGTTATGTACCGGCCATCGATCTGGACCAGATCGCCAACCTGAGCCAACTGGTGTCGGGGATCTATCCCGAGCTGACCGAGACCCTCAAGCGCACCCGCCCGACCGGCAAGATCCAGGATCTGATCCTGCAGGCGGATGCCGGCTGGCAGGGGCTCTCCGTCAGCGGCCAGCTGTCCCACATCCGGGTCAACGCCTGGCACGACGTGCCGGGCGTGCGCGACCTCAACGGCGAGTTCTGGCTCACCCCGACCGGCGGCAGCGCCCGGCTGCAACTGGCAAACGATGCCATAGACCCGGCCCGCCATTTCAAGGAGCCGATCCCCATCGATCGCTTCTCGGCGCGGCTCGACTGGTGGCAGGTACCGCAAGGCTGGGTGCTCTATGGCCAGGATCTGGTGCTGGACAACCCGGACTTGAGCCTCGCCAGCCGCTTTCGGCTCGATCTGTTCGAGCACCCCTTCCTCGCCCTGACCGGTCGCATCGACGTCAAGAACGCGGCCAACGCCGATCGTTACTATCCGCTGCAGGTGATGGACAAGAGCCTGGTGGATTACCTGAGCGGGGCCATCAAGGGGGGCAAGGCCAAGGGGGCTGACCTGCTCTGGTACGGCGAATTCCGCGACTTCCCCTACCGCAAGGGCGAGGGCATCTTCCAGGTGGCGGTGCCGCTGCAGCAGGCCTCCTACGAATTCTTCCCAGGTTGGCAACCGCTTACCGACCTGCAGATCGATCTGTTGTTCCAGAACGCCAGCCTCGACATGAACAGCCGCGCCACCCAGCTCGGCAAGGCCAGCTCCGACTCGGTGCACGCCTGGATCCCGGACCTCTATCCGGGTGCTCACCTCTACGTCGATGCCAAGGTTGAGGGCGAGGGCAAGGCCATCAGCGACTACCTGCAGGACTCGCCGCTCGGCGGCTCGGTCGGCCAGGCGCTGCGGGAGGTGGAGATCCGCGGCCCCATGAAGGGGTCGGTGAAGCTGGATATTCCGCTGGATGGCGAGAGCGAGGTCAAGGCCAGCGGCGACGCCCTGTTCAGCAACAACAAGGTACGGGTGACCAGCCTGGATCTGCCGCTGGAGCAGGTGCAGGGGCGGCTCGAGTATGACAACGAGCAGACCCGCTTCAGCAACCTCAAGGCGAGCCTGTGGAACCAGCCGCTCACCCTCGACTATCAGGGCCGCCAGCAGCCCAATCGCTATCAGGTCGATCTCAAGTTCAAGGGGCAGTGGGACAGCCGCCGCCAGCGGCAGGACATCCCGGCACTGGACATACTCAAAGGGCGCGGCAACTGGGCCGGCAGCCTGGGGCTGACCCTGCCAAGCGATCAGCCGTTCAGCTTTCAGCTAGCGCTCGACTCCAACCTGCAGGGCATGGGACTGGATCTGCCCGCGCCGCTCGCCAAGGCGGCCGGCAGCCGGCTGCCGCTCAAGGTGACCGCCCGTGGTCGCGACGGCAGTGCCGACATCCGCGCCGTGCTCGGGGCCGACGTGGATATGCAGAGCCGGCTGGTGTACGGCGACGGCGTGCCCTACCTCAGCCGGGTGCGGGTGGATGTGGGGCAGCCCGGTGCCCGGGTGCTGCGCGACCGGCCCATGCTGCTCGCCATCAACCAGCAGCAGGCTGACGTGGCCGGCTGGCTGGCCCGTCTCAAGCAGTGGCTACCGGCCAGCACGGCGCCGAGCGGCAATGCGGTGGTGGGGCCCTCTTTCTTGCCGCAGGAGTGGTGGGTGGACGGCCGCCTGGCCCGCGCCGACATCGGCAGCGCCAACCTCAAGGCGGTGCACTTCACCGTGGGGCCGGTCAATCAGGCCACCGAGGTGATGATCGACAGCCCGGACGTGATGGGGGTGGTGCGCCTGCCGGTGTCCGAGCGTCAGCCCATCGACGCCAAATTTGCCCGCATCCACTGGTCCGGCAAGAGTTCGGATCTGAGCCCGGATCCCGATGCCAGACAGGACAGAGCCATCATGGATGCCATTCCCTGGCTCACCTTCAGCTGCGTGGACTGCCGCTTCGGCGAATTGCCGCTGGGCGAGGTGAAGGGAGAGCTGATCCCGGGGGCCGACAAGCTGAGCCTCAAGGGGCTGGAGATGCGGCTGGCGGGCAGCCAGCTGAACGGCAGTGCCGAGTGGCTGGCCGGAGCGGACGGCATGCAGACCCGCGCCCGCGCCCACATCAGCAGCAACAACAGCGAGCTGCTGCTCAAGCGGCTCGGCTACACCTCGCCCATCGGCGATGCGCCCGGCAAGATGGCGCTGGATCTGAGCTGGCGCGACGTACCCTACCGGCCGAACGTGGCGACCCTGAGCGGCACTGCAGACTACCAGCTGGAAGGTGGCACCCTGCGCGAGGTCAACGACAAGGGGGCGCGACTGCTCTCCCTGCTCAGCCTGGATTCATTGCTGCGCAAGCTGCGCCTCGATTTTCGCGACGTGTTCGACAAGGGCTTCTACTTCGAGTCCATGTCGGCCTCCGCCAAGATCAAGCAGGGGGTGGTGGACAACCGCGACTTCTACATGAAGGGGGCGGCCGGCAACCTGCGTGGCGAGGGCATCGCCGATCTGGTGCGCTGGCGGCTCGACTACGAGCTGAGCTTCTCCCCCAACCTGGGCGGCACCCTGCCGGTGGTGGCGGCCTTCTCGCTGACCCCGATCACCGGGCTCTACGTGCTGGCGCTCTCCAAACTGCTGGAGCCGGTGGTGGACGTGGTCACCCGCATCGATTTTCGGGTCTCCGGCCCGCTCGACGATCCCAAGCTGATCGAGGCGGGGCGGGATCGGGCCCGCATCAAGCTCAACCAGCAGCAGAAGGAGGCGGTCGACGCGGTGGCCCCCAATCTGCCGACGCAGGAGGTGACCCCCTTCCTGCTGACCCCCAAACACGCGGGGCCCGCCCAGCGCTGAACGAGCGGCCCGGCACCATCACAAGGAGTGAGCCATGATCCGACATATCCTGCTGATCGCCTTCAAGCCGGGCACCCAGCCCGAACAGATAGACGCGGTGCGCGCCGCCTTTCTCGCCATCCCCCATCAGGTCAGCGGCGTGCTGGCGGTGGAGTGGGGGCGGGATGACAGCCCGGAGGGGCGGGCCGAGGGCTTCACCCACAGCGTGTTGATGACCTTTGCCGACGAGGCGGCCCGCCAGCGCTATCTGCCCCACCCGGATCACGATGCCCTCAAGGCCATCTTCCGCCCAGTGCTGGAACGTATCATAGTGCTGGATTACACCCTGCAGGCCGGCGATGCGGTCAGCATCTGACGGTGGCAACAACGACAAGGAGCGTCTCATGTGGTTAGCCGCAATACAGCTGGTATCGGGCCGCAACTGGCAGGATAACCGGGAGCAGATCGCCGCCGAGCTGGCCCTGCTGCCGAGTGAGCGGCCATTGCTGGTGCTACTGCCGGAGAATTTCGCCCTGTTTGGCGAGCGGCAGGGTTATCTGGACAGTGCCGAGACCATCGGTGAGGGCCCGATCCAGCAGCAACTGGCCGAATGGGCCCGTGATTACGGCATCTGGCTGGTGGCGGGGGCCATGCCGACCACCATCGCCGGTTCCGACCATATCCACACCAGTACCCTGGTGTTCGACCCCAGCGGCGAGCGCAAGGGCCACTACCACAAGATCCACCTGTTCGATGTGGACGTGGCGGACAACCACGGCCGCTACCGGGAGTCGGAAACCTTCAGCCCCGGCGAGGAGCCTGTGCTGGTGGACTCCCCGTTTGGTCCCCTCGGCCTCTCGATCTGTTATGATCTGCGCTTTCCCGAGTTGTACCGCCGGCTGGCCCGCGCCGGCGCCCGCGTGCTGCTGGTGCCTGCCGCCTTTACCGCCGTGACCGGCGAGGCGCACTGGGAGCCGCTGCTGCGGGCCCGCGCCATCGAGAACCAGTGTTACCTGGTGGCCGCCAATCAGGGCGGCACCCACGAGACGGGGCGCCAGACCTGGGGCCACAGCATGGTGATCGACCCCTGGGGGCGAGTGCTGGCCAGCCTGGACAGCGGGCGCGGCACCGTGCTGGCGCCGCTGGACCCCGGTCTTATCGACGAACTGCAACGCACCATGCCGGTGCTGGGCCATGCCCGTCTGCTATGAACATGTGCAGGTTCGATTCGCCCTGTGGCGGGGGAGTCGGACGCTTGCAAACCCGATGGTGGGTTGGACGTCCGTTGACGTTTCGCCAAGCGAACCCACGGTCTGGGATTTAACCGTTACGACATCTCGCATCGAGAGTGGAGAGAAAGATTGAGTCTATTGAGCCAGGTTAGTGCCTCCCTGTTGGCCCCCCACGACCTCGACGAAGGGCGGCTGCAGCAGCTGCTCGGCAGCCTGATGAGCCATCAGGTGGAGTTCGGCGACCTCTATTTCCAGCGCAGCTGGCACGAGTCCTGGATGCTGGAGGACGGCATCGTCAAGGATGGCAGCTACAACATCGATCAGGGGGTGGGGGTGCGCGCCGTCAGCGGCGAGAAGACCGGCTTCGCTTATTCGGACGAGCTGAGCCTGCTGGCGCTGCAACAGTCGGTGACCGCCGCCCGTGGCATCGCGGCTGCCGGTGCGCAGGGCAAGGTGAAGGCGTGGGCTCGCACCGAAGCCAACCTGCTCTACCCGGCGCTGGATCCGCTGCAGACCCTCGACAAGCAGCAGAAGATCGCCCTGCTGGAGCAGATGGACAAGTTCGCCAGAAGTCTGGATCCCGCCATCAATCAGGTGATGGCCTCCATCAGCGGCGTCTATGAAGAGGTGCTGGTAGCCGCCACCGACGGCACCCTGGCCGCCGACGTGCGTCCGTTGGTGCGCCTCTCGGTGACCGTCATCGCCGAAAAGGGCGAACGTCGCGAGCGCGGCAGTGCCGGTGGTGGTGGCCGCTTCGGCTACGACTATTTCCTCGAGCTGGACGGACTGGAGAGCCGGGCGTTTGGCTATGTGCGCGAGGCGGTGCGCCAGGCACTGGTCAACCTCGACGCCATCGACGCGCCGGCCGGCACCATGCCGGTGGTGCTCGGTGCCGGCTGGCCCGGCGTACTGCTGCACGAGGCGGTGGGCCACGGTCTGGAGGGGGATTTCAACCGCAAGGGTTCGTCTGCCTTTGCCGGCCGCATCGGCGAGCAGGTGGCTTCCAAGCACTGCACCATCGTCGATGATGGCACCCTGCCGGGTCGACGCGGCTCCGTCTCCATCGACGACGAGGGAACGCCGGGCGGCTACAACGTGCTGATCGAGAACGGCATCCTCAAGGGTTACCTGCAGGACAAGCAGAACGCCCGTCTGATGGGTGTGCCGCTCACCGGCAACGGCCGCCGCGAATCCTACGCCGCCCTGCCGATGCCGCGCATGACCAACACCTACATGCTGGCGGGTCAGTATGATCCGGCCGAGATCATCGCCTCGGTGAAGAAGGGGATCTACGCCCCCAACTTCGGCGGCGGGCAGGTGGACATCACCTCCGGCAAGTTCGTCTTCTCCGCCTCCGAGGCCTACCTCATCGAGGATGGCAAGATCACCGCGCCCATCAAGGGGGCGACCCTGATCGGCAACGGCCCCGAGGCGATGAGCCAGGTTTCCATGGTGGGCAAGGATCTCGCGCTGGATCGCGGGGTCGGGGTCTGCGGCAAGGAGGGGCAGAGCGTGCCGGTCGGTGTCGGCCAGCCCACCCTCAAGCTGGATCAGCTCACCGTGGGCGGCACCCAGTAAGGGCGCCGCAGAACAAGCAGCAGAGAGAACCCATGCTTACCCTGTCGAAAATTTCCAATATCCGCAGTCAGCTCTCCCCCAGCGAGCTCAAGATCGCCGATTACATCCTGGCGTGCCCGGAGCAGGTGACCCACTTCTCCTCCCAGGAGCTGGCCCAGCAGGCTGATGTCAGCCAGTCGAGCATAGTGAAGTTCACCCAGAAGATCGGGTTCAAGGGCTTCACCGCCTTCAAGCTGGCGGTCAGCGAGGATCTGGGGCGCAAGCACGCCATCAAGACCGACAACGTAGGGGATCTCTACAACGGCATCGGCCGTGACGACGATCTGGAGACCATGGCCAAGAAGCTGGCCCAGGAGAAGATCAACTCCATCGTGGAGACCACCCAGGCCCTCGACAACGCCACTTTGGCGCGGGTACTGGACGTCATCAACCAGGCTGGCCGGGTCCAGCTGGTGGGGATCGGCGGCTCGGCGCTGACCGCCAAGGATCTCTGGTACAAGCTGCTCAAGATCGGGGTTACCACCCTGTTCGCCCAGGACAGCCACGTGCAGATCTCCATCGCTCAGACCCTGGGACCGGGGGACGTGCAGCTGGTGGTCTCCTATTCCGGCGCCAGCCGGGATGTGCTGGCGGCGGCCGAGCTGGCCAAGCGCAACGGCGCCACCCTGATCGCGGTCACCTCGTTTCGCAACACCCCTCTGCGGCAGATGGCCGACATGGTGCTGGACACGGTGGCCGACGAGAACGAGCTGCGCATCTCCTCCATCTCGTCGCGTACCGCCCAGAACACCATCACCGATATCCTGTTCCTCGGCCTGGTGCAGCGCCGTGACGAGGCCTGGGCGCTGATCGACGGCACCCGGGGTGCCATCGACCGACTCAACAAGGAGTGACGCGGGCCCGGCTGCAACAGACGCCGAGACCTGCCGAGAAAGAAAAGCCACCCGCCTGCGGGTGGTTTTTTTATGGGCCAGTGCCGGCTCAGAGGGCGAGGGCCCAGCGCAGGAAGGCCTTGCGCTGGGCCTCGTCGGCGGCGAGGTAGCGCCGTTGCAGTTCGAGGTCGACGGGCACGGCGCCCGGGGTGACTTCGGGCAGCACGGGCGTGACGGCGGGCAGGGCGGTGGCTGCGCTGGCCGACCCGTCGTAACGGGCCAGCAGCGCCTGATAGTCGGTCAGCAGGCTGTCCTGGCTGCGCGGCAGGGCAGTGGCCAGCAAGGGGCGGGTGCCGTCAGCGGTCGCCAGCTGCAGAGCCGGGCTGGCCGCAAAGCGGCGAATGGCCTGCGGGGTGGGCAGTGGCGGGGTGACCAGCCGCAGGGTGCCGCTGGCCGGCAGGGTCAGGGTCAGCAGCAGCGGGGCGGAGCGGACGCGACCCTGGCTCTCGTTGGTGGATCCGGGATCGAGTGGGCTGTCGAAGCGCACCAGCAGCCGGGTCTCGCCGGCGGGTAGCGTGAGGGCTCGCTCGAAGGGGGAGGCCTTGCCCCGGGATGAGGCCAGCAGGGTGAGGTTGTCTGCCAGCTCCAGCCGGGCGGCCTGGGTCGGCAAGGCCAGCAACAGCAGCAGGGTGGTGAGCAGTGGGAGGCGGATCATGGGGTGCTCCAGCAGAAGGCAAAAAGCCGGCCGACTGGCCGGCAGGAGATCAGAACTCGTAGCGCAGGCCGAGGTGGTAGAAATCCTCGCTGTTGCTGCTGCCGCCAAAACTGGTGACCGTGCCGCCGGCCAGCCCGTCTTCACCGCCCCGGAACACGTAGGCGCTGTAGAGGGAGGAGCGCGGAGTGAGCTTGTACTGCAGCTCCAGGGTGGTGTCGCGCAGGCTCATGCCGTCTCCCCCGTCGTTGTCGAGGTGGCGGTAGCCGGCGCGGGCGGCCCACTTCTGGTTGATGTCGTAGACCGCGGTCAGCTCCCACACCTTGTCTTCGCTGTCCGCCTGACCGTTGCGATAGCTCACCTGATCCTTGGCATAGAGGGCGCCCAGCATCAGCGGGCCCAGGGTGTAGCGGGTGCCGATGCCGCTGAAGCGGTACTCGTCGGCGTTGGGGTCGACCTTGCTGGCCCCGGTCTGGGCCGCCTTGCTCTGCTGGTAGGCGATGACCGGCGCCAGCTTGCCCGCCGCACCGAGATCGAAGGTGTAGCGCAGGGCGCCGTTGTAGCCATAGTCGAGATCCGAGGTGCCGTTGCCGAGGATGTAGGCCAGCGACAAGTCCAGATTGCCGAGGGTGTTCTGGTATTGCAGGGTGCCGTCCTGACGGAACACCTGTACCGCGGTAGAGTCCACCTTGCTGGCCTGGCGCGCCATGGAGACATCGGAGGCGGCAAACACGTCGCCGATGTCGGTGAACATGATGAGCCCGGAGGAGACCCGACCACCGGTCAGCTTGCCCCACTGGCCGCCATCGAGCCCGGCCCAGACGTAACGAGCGGTGAGATCGCTGCTGTTCTTCTGCACGTTGTTGGCGTATTCGGCGGCATTGACCTGGTACTGGGCCATGCCGATCACGGCCACCTGCTCGTTGACGGTCTGGCGAGCGGTGAAGCCGATGCGGCCGTCGAAGTCGCCCTGATCGTTGCCGCTCTTCTTGTCCGAGATGTTGAAGCCGAGGCGACCGTAGAGATCGACGTTGGAGCCGTCATCGGCCTGATAGATGACGGCGGCCTGCGCCGTACCGACGGCAAGCAGGGCAGGAATGGCCAGGGCAAGCATGGACTGTTTCATTGTTGTCTTTCCTGTGTGGGCTCTGTGCCAGAGCCGGGGTGAGTTTGGCCGTGGCCCCGATTGCTCGGGGCCAGACCTTGGCGATAAATCCGGAGGGGGGATTAACTCAGATCGACGTTCTTGCAGCCGAACATCAGGGTGATGAGGTAGCCGCCGAGGTAGGCGACGGCGAGGCCGGCGGCGTAGACCAGCATGCCGGGGAAGATCCCCTGGGCCGAGGTCATCAGCGGCAGCGCGACGATGCCGGAGGGGCCGAACACGGTATTGAGACCGACCGGCAGGCCCAGCCAGGAGATGAGGCCGACCAGGAAGCCGCCGAGAGCGCCGCCGCAGCAGGCGGTGATGAAGGGTTTGACCCGCGGCAGGGTGACGCCGTAGATGAGCGGCTCGCCGACCCCCAGGATGCCGGGAATGATGGTGCCCTTGACCTGGGTGCGCAGCAGGGAGTCCTTGCCGGCGCGGCTGTAGAGCGCCAGGGCGGCGCCGACCTGGCCGGCCCCTGCCAGCGCCAGGATGGGGAACAGGGAGTTAAAGCCCTGGGCATCCATCAGCGCGAAGTAGACGGGCACGAATCCCTGGTGGATGCCGAACATCACCGAGATGAGGAACAGGCCAGCCAGGATGGCGGTGCCGAACGGATTGCCGTTGAGGTGGATGAAGAGCCAGGACATGCCGTTGTAGAGCTGCACGCCGAGGGGCATGATCAGGACGAAGGTGACGGCCCCCATGATCAGCAAGGTGATGCCGGAGGTGAGGATCATGTCGAGGCTGTCGGGTATGAAGCGGCGTACCTGGCGCTCCACCGAGGCGCCGATGATGCAGGCGATCAGCACCCCGATGATGTTGCCGCGCGGATCTATCTGGTGGCCGAAGAAGTCGCTGACCCCGGCATAGATGCCGCTGGTGGCCTGCGGGTCATAGCCCATGACGAACAGCGAGGCGAGGATGGCGCCATTGACCCCGGAGCCGCCGAACGCCTTCTGGGCGTTGTAGCCGATGAGGATGCTGAGGAAGCTGAACAAGCCCTTGCTGAACAGCTTCATGTAGCCGACGAATTCGGCCAGCATGCCACCCGCCTGCTGGCCTTCCAGCAGCAGGGTCTGCTCGATCAGGGTGGCGAAGCCGAGCAGCAGGCCGGCGGCGATGAAGCCGGGGATCAGCGGAGTGAAGATGGTGGCAAACTTGGCCAAGAAGCGGTGGGCCGCACTGGTCTGTTTCTGCTTCAGCGCCTGTTTCTTGGCGGCGGCGATCTCGCCCAGATCGGCGGATTGGGCGGTTGGCGCCTCCAGTGCGCCGAGCCCCGCGCTCAGCATGCCGTTCATCAGCTCGCAGGCGGTCTGGGCCTTGCCCGGCCCCAGCACGATCTGGAACTGGTCGTCGCTCTCGATGACCCCCATCACGCCGGCGATGCGCTTGATGGTATCCCGGTCGGCATGCAGGCTGTCGGCCAGGCTTAGCCGCAGCCGGGTCATGCAGTGGCCGCAGTGGGTGATGTTGTCGCGACCACCGATGGCCTGGATGAGCTGGCCAACCATGGTGTCAGTTATTTTTGCCATAAAGAACCCAGTCAGTCTGTTGTGTCATGAGGGTGCCTGGGCACCCCGTTCTTGTTGTGGTATTGCCGTCCCTGGCCCGGCCAATGTGCGGTTGGCCGATCAGTGGGTGCACTGGCTGATGAAGCCGTTGCTGCTTTGCAGACGGGTGCGGGCTTCGTCGGCCGTGAGTCCGGCCAGGATCATCACGATGGCGGTCTTGCAGTGGTTGTCCGCCTGCGCCAGCGCCCGCTCCGCCACGGCGCGCTCGCAGTCGGTGGCCTCCATCACGATGTGTTTTTGCCGCTCCACCAGCTTGGCGTTGGTGGCTTCCACGTCCACCATCAGGTTGCCGTAAACCTTGCCGGTGCGGATCATGGCACCGGTGGAGAGCATGTTGAGGATCAGTTTCTGCGCGGTACCCGCCTTCATGCGGGAGGAGCCGGTGACGATCTCGGGGCCGACCACCGCCACCATGCTGATGTCGGCCGCCTGGGCCAGCGGGCTGCCCGGGTTGCAGCTGATGCTGCAGACCGTAGCGCCCACCGCTCTGGCGTGGGCCATGGCGCCCAGTACGTAGGGGGTTCTGCCGCTGGCGGCGATGCCCACCAGTACGTCGTTGGCGCAGAACTGGATGTTTTTCAGATCCTGGGCGCCGAGTTCGGCGTCATCTTCGGCGTTCTCGACCGCCTGCAAGATGGCCTTGTGGCCGCCGGCAATCAGGCCGACCACCTGCTCGGCAGAGACGCCGTAGGTCGGCGGGCACTCGCTGGCATCCAGGATGCCGAGCCGGCCCGAGGTGCCGGCGCCGATGTAGACCAGCCGGCCTCCCTTGCCGAACGCTGCCGCGATGGCATCGACCGCCCGGGTGATCTCGGGCAGCAACTGGCTGACCGCCAGTGCGACCTGCTGATCCTCCTGATTGATGACGCGCAGCATCTCCAGGGTCGGCAACTGGTCGATCTCGACGCTGGCCGGGTTGCGGGTCTCGGTAATCATGCTTGATAGGTCAATGGTCATCGTTTCCTCTGCTTAAGGTCATCGCCACTCCCGGCGTAAAACATCCCTCTTGATGACAGGCATGATTATCGATTTTTGATTTCTATGATGAGATCAATGTCGCATAATTAATTATTCCAATTATTTTTGTTTTTAAGTCATTAAAATTCCTACACGGTGGCATCCATGGGGGGAGCTGGGTGGTGCTGATTGCACCGAGGAGGGGAGGTGCGAGCGTCAGCCAATAAAAAGCCCCGGCAAAGGCCGGGGCTGTATGCTGAGCTGACTGGATCAGTTGACCGAGATGGCGCGGGCGTCGATGTAGTAGCGAGCCTTGCCCTGAGGATCGATCAGGATCCTGGCGACCAGCTGCTCTTGCCGCCGGTGTTCCCAGAGTTGCTCTATCCTGGCCAGTACCGGGCCGGGAATGCCGATCATGTTCAGGTACTCTTGAAACAGGCTGTGGCTGCCAATTTCGGTCAGCATCTTGGTCATCTGCATGCTCTTCATGAAGTGGGGGGGATTCGCCGACAAGATAGCCGTCGGCGACTGAATGTCGGCTGTATGAAAAACAAACAGATTGGCGGTTGGCGGGGCGGGATGACCGGCAACAAAAAGCCCCGGCAAGGGCCGGGGCTGCAGATACGGGGCTCGGTCAGTTGACCGAAATGGCGCGGGCGTCGATGAAGAAGCGCGCGTTGCCTTGTTGATCGACCCTGATCTGGGCAACCAGACGATCGCTCTGCTTGTACTCCCACCGGCTCTTGATCCGGGTCAGAGCGGGGCTGGCGGCACCGACCACGTTCAGATATTCATGAAACAGGCTGTAGCTTCCAATCTCGGTCAGCATCTTTTCCATTTGCACATCTCCTGAAGTGAGTGGGTGTCCATCCATAAACCTACCAAGCACTCTCTGAATCGAATCTGTATGAAAAACACACTAACTCATTTATGTGTCAACAACATGATCAGGCGCAAGATCAGCGACGATTCCTGTGCTTTTATGACACCGTTTTCAGTCAGGGCTGGCGCGGGTCCGGCAATTGATCAAGGGCGCCGGATACGTGTGGCAACGCGGGTGCCGTTTGTGCCGCCGGCGCACCGTGGAACACCGGATCCTGCGCCACTTCCTTGATGCCGTTGATGCAGAACTGCATACCCATGCAAACCAGCAAGAAGCCCATGATCCGGGTCATGGCGTCGATGCCGGTGGCGCCGAGGATCTTGCAGACCGGATCCGCCAGCTTGAGTACCCCCCAGCTGAGCAGGCTCATCAGGGCGAAGGCGGTGACCATGGCGGCATAGATGGTGAAGCGGTTGTATTCGTCCGGCAGCTCGGCGATCTGGGCGGCGCCGCTGATCACCAGCGCCATGGTGCCCGGCCCGCACATGCTGGGCATGGTGAGCGGCACGAAGGCGATGCTCTGGTTGATGTCGACCCCGGCCGCCTGGCTCGGTGCCGGGAACAGCATGCGAAAGCCGATGAAGGCGATGATGAGGCCGCCGGCCAGGCGCAGGCCGGGAATGGAGATCCCGAACAGATCCAGGATGGAGGAGCCGATGAAGAAGCTGACGCAAAGGGTGCAGAACAGATAGATGGCGGCCAGGTTGATCTGGCGGCGTACGTGCTCGCGCGACATGCCCTTGCTCAGCCCCAGCAACAGGGTGGCCGTGGTGGGCGGGTTGACCATGGGCAGCAGCGCCAGCAAGGCGAGAAATACGACCTGAAAGAACATCATGAACCTCGGATGACTAGGGTGGAGGAGTGTCCCGGGCCGTCGAGGGGCCCGAGAGGGAGGCTATCTTATGTCGGCCGGGCTGAACACCAGCCATATGAAAAAAGCCCCGCACTGGGCGGGGCTCGGGATGGTTCAGGCGGCCTGCGGCGCACTCTGGCGCTGGCTGCGCTGCTGCAGCCAGAGCAGCAGGCCGAGCACGAAGCCGAGCGCAGCCAGGCTGACCACGTAGTGGGAGGGGGCCAGCACGTCCTCCTTCATCCAGAGCGTGACCAGCATGGGCGTCAGGCCGCCGAAGATGGCGTAGGCCACGTTGTAGGAGAACGACAGCCCGGAGAAGCGCACCACCGCCGGGAAGGCGTTGACCATGACGTAGGGCACGGCACCGACGATCCCCACCGAGAAACCGGCCAGCGCATAGAGCGGCACCAGCTGGCTGGTGTCGGTCGCCAGCCCGTGATAGAAGGCGTAGCTGGCGCCAGCCAGCAGCAAGGAGCCCAGCATGAAGGTGGGGCCGCTGCCGAGGGCGTCGATCAGCCGGCCATAGACGATGCAGCCGAAGGTGAGCGCCAGAATGGCCAGCGAGTTGGCGGTCAGCGCATCGGCCGGGCTGATGCCGTGCACCTTCTGCAGGTAGGTGGGGGTCATCAGGATTACCACCACTATGCCGGCGGAGAGCAGCCAGGTGAGCAGCATGGAGACCACGACGCTGCCCTTGTGGCTGCGCAGCACCGTCTTGAGCGGCAGCTCTTCCGCCAGTGCCTTGTTGGCCTGCATCTCGGCAAAGACCGGGGTTTCGTGCAGCCAGCGGCGCAGGTACATGGCGACGATGCCGAACGCTCCGCCGAGCACGAAGGCCAGCCGCCAGCCCCAGTCGCTCACCTCGCCCGGGCTCATGCCGCGGTTGATGGCGGTGGCCACCAGGGAGCCGAGCAGGATGCCGGCCGTCAACCCGGCGGTGAGGGTGCCACAGGCGACACCGACCCGGCGGGCGGGCACGTGTTCTGCCACGAACACCCAGGCACCGGGCACTTCACCGCCGATGGCGGCCCCCTGCAGGATCCGCAACAGCAGCAACAGCAGGGGCGCGGCGATGCCGAGGGTGGCGTAGGTGGGCAGCAGGCCGATCAGCAGGGTCGGCAGCGCCATCAGCAGTATGCTGAGGGTGAACATCCGCTTGCGGCCGATGAGATCGCCGAAGTGAGCCATGATGATGCCGCCCAGCGGGCGGGCCAGATAGCCGGCGGCGAAGATGCCGAAGGTCTGGAACTGGCGCAGCCACTCGGGAATGTCGGCCGGGAAGAACAGCTCACCGATCACCACGGCGAAGAAGACGAAGATGATAAAGTCGTAAAACTCGAGGGCGCCGCCGAGGGCGGCCAGGCTCAGGGTTTTGTAATCCTGTCGGTTGAGGGGCCGACTGTGGTCGTAAGCTGGTGTGACTGTCGTCATATCCTTATGTTTCCCATCGTTTTTTTAGTTATTGTTCCCCCATCCTTGCAGGGGACACGCTCATTACCGAGGGTATGCTTTTGCATCCCGTGATGTAAATCGCACAATTCGCAACACTGTCTTGCAGCTTTTTGGTGCAGTGAGACGGAGCGACACGCTCAAGCGCCGGGCTCGTCTGCCGGGGCGAATAATCAGGACGATGGCCGGCGCCTTGTCGGCTCCGACCTCAAGATAGCTGGAGAAATCATATGAAGACCAAGGTGCTGCTCTCCTGGAGCAGCGGCAAGGACAGCGCCTGGGCGCTGCACGCACTGCGGCAGGATCCGGCCATCGAGGTGGTGGGACTGTTCACCACTCTCAACCAGGCGTTCGAACGGGTGGCCATGCACGGGGTGCGCAAGCAGTTGCTGCTGGCACAGGCCGAGTGCGTGGGCTTGCCGCTGACCACCATCGACCTGCCCTGGCCCTGCAGCAATGAAAATTACGCCCGCATCATGACCGATTTCATCGCGGACGTGGTGGCGCAGGGGATCCGCCACATGGCGTTTGGCGATCTCTTCCTCGAGGATGTGCGCGCCTATCGGGAGCGGCAGTTGGCGGGGACGGGGATCACGCCGCTGTTTCCGCTGTGGGGCAGCAAGACCGACGAGCTGGCTGGCGAGATGATGGCGGCAGGGCTCAGGGCCAGGATCAGCGCCCTGGATCCGCGCAAGCTGCCCGCCACTCTCGGTGGACATGAGTTTGACGCGTCCTTGCTGGCAGCCCTGCCCATTGGGGTGGACTCCTGCGGCGAGAACGGCGAGTTTCATACCCTGGCTTGGGACGGCCCCATGTTCCTGCGGCCGCTGGCCATCAGGGTGGGGGAGACGGTGGAGCGGGACGGCTTCGTCTTCACCGATCTGCTGCCCGCCACCATCTAGTCGCGGTTGGACTCCCGTTCGCCCTTGTCGTCGTTGTAGCGCAGGGCGATCTCGTGGAACTGCTGGTGGATGCGGGCAAAGGCGTCTGTGATGTCGGGATCGAAGTGATTGCCCCGCCCCGCCAGTATGATGGGCACCACTTCCTGATGGGACATGGCGGCCTTGTAGCAGCGCTTGCTGATGAGGGCGTCGTACACGTCGGCCAGCGCCATCAAGCGGGCCGAGAGGGGGATCTCGTCACCGATCAAGCCATAGGGATAGCCGGTGCCGTCCCACTTCTCGTGGTGGTAGCAGGCGATCTCCTTGGCCAGCCGCAGAAACTCCACCTCCACCCCCAGCGCCTCCTCGGCATGGACGATGGCCTCCTTGCCGAGAATGGAGTGGTGCTTCATCTGGGCAAACTCGTCCGCATCCAGCTTGCCGGGTTTGAGCAGGATCCGGTCCGGCACACCGACCTTGCCGATGTCGTGCAGCGGGGCCGATTTGAACAGCAGATCGATGGTCTTGGGGGTCAGCTCGGCACGAAAGCGGGGATGCTCGCAGAGAGTCTCCGCCAGCAGCCGCACATAGTGCTGGGTACGCAGAATATGGTTGCCGGTCTCGTTGTCGCGGGTTTCGGCAAGCGAGGCGAGGGAGTGGATGGTGATGTTCTGGATCAGTTCATTCTCCCGGGTGCGCCGCTCCACCTCCTGCTCCAGAAAGGCGTTCTGGTCGTGCAGCAGATCCCGCGCGGCTTTCAGCTCCAGGTGGTTTCTGACCCGGGCCAGCACGATGGCGGGGGTGATCGGTTTGTGGATGTAGTCGACGGCCCCCAGCGCCAGGCCGTGCGCCTCCGCACTCTCCTCCACCTTGGCGGTCAGGAAGATCACCGGGATCTCCCGCGCCTGCGGCATCTCCTGCAGTGCCTGCATCACCTGATAGCCATCCATCTGGGGCATCACCACGTCGAGCAGGATCAGGTCCACCCGGGTGCCGGCCGAGAGGATCTCCAGCGCCCGCTGGCCGCTGATGGCGACCTTGACCCGGTAGTGGGGGCTGAGCAGGGCGCTGAGCAGGGAGAGGTTCTCCGGTGTGTCATCGACCACCAGCAGGGTGGGTTTGGTATCGGGATCCAGCAAGTTGAGCATGATGGTGGCCTCACTCTTGGTTGAACAGATCGGGTCTGAGGGCCCGGACTTGTTGCAGATGTGCCAGGGCATCGGCGAAGCGAAAACGGGTCATGGCATCGTGCATGGCCGGTGCCGCCTCGCCCAGCAGGGGGGCGAGCCTGGCCTGATTGCGCTGGAACAGGATGAAGGCTTCCGCATCGTCTTCCAGCAGCAGCCCGGTCAGCTGGTGCAGCAGGGGGGCCAGCTCGGCGGGGGTTGCCTCCGGCAAGCCGGGGGCGGCAGGGGCCGGCAGCAGTGTCAGCAGGCCGGCGGCCAGTTGTTGCTGCTGTTGCAGCCCCAGTTCGGCCAGCGGCAGCAGGCTGGTGGCATCGTCTCCCCGGGCGAGGGCGCTCTCCAGCCGGGCCGAGACCTCCTGCAGCGACCCGGCCCCCAGGGTTGCGGCTATGCCCTTGAGGGTATGGGCCTGGCGATGTGCTTCTTCCCGGTCATTCGCCTGCAGGGCGGCCAGCAGGGTTTCCATCGGCTGACTACCCTGGCGGGCGAAACGTTGCAGCAGATCCCGATACCACTCCCAGTTGTGCATCAAGCGTTGCAGGGCGGTTTCGGCGTTGAGCCCGAGTGCCCGCAGCTGTGGCAGCAAGGCGGTGGCGGGGGATGCGCGCGAGGCAGTGAGTCTGCTGCTGACCTCGCGGCTGAAGGAGGTTGCCCAGCGCTGCAGGGCCGCATACAGCCTGTCGGGGTCGATGGGCTTGGCGATGTGATCGTCCATTCCTGCCGCGAGGCAGCGTTCGCGATCACCGGCCATGACGTTGGCCGTCATCGCCAGGATCGGGGTGTGTTGTCCGACGTCTTCCCGCTCGCGCAACAGCCGGGTGGCGGCCAGGCCATCCATCACCGGCATCTGCATGTCCATCAGGATCAGGTCGTAGTGGGTCTGGGCCACCATCTCCAGCGCGATGGCGCCATTGCCGGCGATGCTGACATCGGCGCCGACAGCCCGCAGCAGCTCCAGCGCTACTTGCTGATTGAGCTCGTTGTCTTCCGCCAGCAGGATCCTGAGCCCGTCGAAGCGGTAGTGGTGGGTCGCCTGGGGTGGCTTGAAGGTGAGGGGGCTTGCTTGCTGACCGAACAGACCGATGACGGTGTCGAACAGCACGGAGGCGCATACCGGCTTGACCAGCACCCGATCAAAGCCGGCGGTATCGGCCTGGCGAAAGACCTCCTCCCGTCCGTAGCCGGTCACCATGACCCGGTAGGGACGCTGACCCATGCCGCGGGCGATGAGGCGGCGGCCGGTCTCGATGCCATCCAGCCCCGGCATGTGCCAGTCCAGCAATACCACTTCATAGGGCTGCCCCTCCTGCTCGGCGCCGGCGATCATCTGCAGTGCCTGCTGGCCCGATTCGGCGGTGTCCACCACAAAGCTCATGCTGCGCAGCAGGGCGGCCATGATGGTGCGGGCGCTGGCACTGTCGTCGGCCACCAGCATGCGGCGCCCGCGCAGATCCAGGCTCGGCAGATAGCGGGATCTGCGTCTGCCCCGGCCGAGTCGGGCGGTAAACCAGAAGGTGCTGCCCTGGCCCGGTTCGCTCTGTACCCCCACCTCGCCGCCCATCAGCTCCGCCAGCTTGCGGGAGATGGCGAGGCCGAGGCCGGTGCCGCCGTACTTGCGGGTGGTGGAGCTGTCCGCCTGCTGGAATGACTGGAACAGCCGCTGTTGCTGCTCCTGGCTCATGCCGATCCCGGTGTCCTGTACCGAGCAGTGCAGCAACACCTCCTGGGGTTGTTTCTCCAGGCAGCTGACCTTGACCAGGATCTCCCCCTGCTCGGTGAACTTGACCGCGTTGTTGGCGTAGTTGATCAGGATCTGGCCGAGGCGAAGGGGATCGCCATAGAGCAGGGTATCGAGCTGGTGATCGACCTCGAACAGCAGCTCTATGCCCTTGGCCTCCGCCTTTTCGCCCACCAGAGTGGCCAGATTCTCCAGCACATGGTCGAGATCGAACTCGATCCGCTCCAGATCCAGTTTGCCGGCCTCGATCTTGGAGAAGTCGAGGATGTCGTTGATGATGCCGAGCAGATGCTGGGCCGAACGCTGGATCTTGCTGACGTAGTCGAACTGCTGCGGATCTAACCGGGTCTGCAGGGCGAGATGGGACATGCCGAGGATGGCATTCATGGGGGTGCGGATCTCGTGGCTCATATTGGCGAGAAAATCGCTCTTGGCCCGGGTCGCGCCCTCCGCCAGCTCATAGGCCACTTCCAGCTCCTGGTTCTTGGCCTGCATCACCGCAAACAGCTCGTCCCGGGTCGGTTCGGCGAACTGCCGCTGCATCTGTTGCAGCAGCGGTTCATCGGGCCAGCGGGGCAGGCGGTAGACCAGGGCGATGGCGTTGTCTGCGTGGGCTACCAGCCGGATGCCACGTGAATGGCGGCCGTCCGGCTCGGGGGCAATAGGGGCTTCAGCCGAGAGCGATAGCCACAACTCCTGCGCGTGGGGCTCCAGCCACACCTGCAGTTGCAGCGGCTCAGCGTTCGCCACCAGCTGGCGTACCAGCTCGGAGGTGGCGCCTGCCAGCGGTGCCACGAAGGTGGGACTTCTGTCGAGGCAGGTGAGCACCTGGATCACCTTGCGTCGGGCGGTGAGTGCCGCCGCCGGGCCTGACAGCAGGGTTTCGCCGATCAGTTGCCGCATCTAGTCCTCCTCTCCTGCCAGCACGCGCAGCACGATGCAGCTGGCATCGTCGGTGCTGCGGCCACTGTGGGCGATCACCTGGCGTGCCAGCTGGGCGGGTTCGGCGGCCAGATCCAGCGCACCGTCGCGCAGGTTGAGGGATTCGCTGATACCGTCCGAATAGAGCATCGCCACGTCCCCCGCGACGAGTGGCTGGCGCTGCAGCAAGGGGGTGGGAAAGCGCTCTCCCAGCACCCCATCGCGGGAGATGCCGCGCCAGGGCTCGCGGCCGCGCAGGCAGATGCGGGTATTGCCGATGCCGGCATAGCTCAGCTCACCCCGCTCGCCGTTGACCAGGGCCACACCAGCGGCGGCGCCTCGGGTACCGATGCAGTGCTGGTGCAGCAGTTGCAACAGGCGGGAAGGCTCCTGCTCGCGGGTCTGCTGCAGCGCCGCCTCCAGCACCTGTACCAGCTTGTTGGCCGAGGTGCCGTGGCCGCTCACGTCGATCAGGATCAGCGACACCCCCTCCGGCCCCGGCCGGATGAAGGCCAGATCGCCGGAGACCCGTTCCGGATAGCAGGGGCGGTTTTCGCTGGCCCATGCCAGCTGCAGGCCGGCGTGCAGCTGGCCTGCACTGGCGAGGGGGGCAATTGGCCTGGATACCAGGGGCGCCGCGCCCAGCCACTTGCGGGCCTGCACCAGAGTGCCCCCTTCCGGCGGGGTGCTGATGGTGAGTTCCGACATCATGCGGCGCACGCCGGGCAGACCCAGGCCCAGGGTACCCGAGGTGCTGTAATGATCCTGCATGGCCTGATGCACGTCCCCAATGCCGGGGCCCTGATCGCGGGCGACGATGTCGATGCAGGGGCGCCCTCTGGGATGGTGGAGGGTGAGGGTGATCTCCCCCCGCTCGGCGTATTTCAGGATGTTGCTGCCAAGCTCGGAAACCACGGTGGAGAGCATGGCACGGTCCACTTCGGACAGGTTGGCGATGAAGGGGAGGCGGCGTACCGCCATCACTGTCAGGTGCAGGTCGATGTCGTGGCGCAGCGGGTAGCTGGCCTCTTGCACGCTCTGTTCCAACTGCATGCTGCGCTACTCCTCATCCTTGAGCGTCGTGCGAACATGGGCGAAGGCATCGTCCATGTCGAGAAAGCAGCGCAGCGGCCCGGGCTCGGCATCGGCCAGCGCCAGAAAGGCGGCGATCCCCGCGTTCAGCCCCACCAGCAGGCAGACGGCACCGAGCAGGCGGCACACCTCGGCCAGTTTGCGAACCTGCCTGAATTCGTGGTGATCGAGCAGCATGACCCCGGAGAAGTCGAGCAGTACCGCGTGCTGGCGGCCCATCATCAGCCGCTGGGAGAGGGCCTGCATCAGTTGCTGCATGCCCTCGTCACCGAGGTCGGGGCGCATGCTGACCACGATGCAGTCGGCCACGTCGGCGATGCCCAGATCATTGTTGAGCAGCATGCATCTCTCCTAGAGGGTGGATCCGACCCGCTTGAGGGCGATCTCGAAGGCATCCCGCAGGGTCGCCGTGGTACGGATGTCGCCGACAGAGACCCCCAGCTCCACCATGGTGCGGGCAATGGCCGGCGAGACGCCGGAGATGATGGCCTCGCACCCCATGAACTGGGTCGCCTTGGTGATCTTGATCAGCTGGTTGGCGACGCCGGTATCCACGGTGGCGACCCCGGCGATGTCCAGCACGAAGACCCGGGCCCGGGTCTCGGCAATCTTGGTGAGCGACTTGTTCATCACGTCGGCGGTGCGCATGGAATCGATGATCCCCACCAGCGGCAGCAGCAGGATCCCGTCCCAGATGGGGGTGACCGGGGTCGACATCTCCTGCAGCGACTTGTGCAGCTCCTCGCGCACTCTGGCGGCCTCTTCGGCCTCCTCCATGGCGCGCTTGAGCTGGCGATGCTGCGCCACCTGGGCCGTGATGTCGGTGGCAAACTTGACGATCTTGCTGGGTTTGCCGGTGAGATCCAGTACCGGGTTGTAGGAGCCCTGGATCCAGATCTCTTCCCCCTGTTTGCCGAGTCGGCAGAACTCTCCCGCCAGGAATTCACCCCGGCGCAGGGTTTCCCAGAAGCTGCGATAGTCGGCCGACTGGGCGTAGTCAGGATCGACCAGCAGCCGGTGGTGCTGACCCTTCAGCTCCTCCAGCTGATAGCCCACCGTTTCCAGAAAGCGGGCATTGGCATCGAGGATGATGCCATCCAGTGAAAACTCCACCTTGCCCATGACCCGGCTGAGGGCGTTGAGCTGCCCCTCGAAGTTGGCGTTCAGCTGCTTCTGTTCGGTCAGATCCATGGTGTATTCGATGACCTGGACCAGCGCGCCCTGTTCATCCAGCTGTGGGCTGCAACTGCCTCGCAGCCATATGTCCCGTCCCTGCCGATCCAGCCGGTGAAACTCGCCCTCCTGGGCCTGCCCCGTCCGCAGCGCCTGCCAACGGGCGACCTCGTCGGCGGATTCTTCCGCCTCAGCGGGGAGCAGCATGCTGTAGTGCTGACCCTTGAGCTCGGCCAGCTGATATCCCATGATGGCGAGAAAACGGGGGTTGGCATCCAGAATCAAGCCGTCTGGCGCGAGCTCGAGCCGTGCCATCAGCTGGTCGACGGCCTCCAGCCTGGCCTGGGGTGAAGCGGGAGTGACTGTGTTCGAATGGGCAGCTGCGGTGTGCACGTCCATGGCATCTCCAATAAATGGTGCAATTGATTTGAATGTCATTAGAAGGCGTACAGCAGTTATAGCCCACCGGGGCGAGAGCGGGGGGCAAGAAGTGCCGAAAGAGCCTGCTGGTGGGTGGGTCCTGGGCCTGGGGAGTTCGTCATGAATCTCCTGTATCGCGACTACCCGCAAGGCGCGCTCACCGCCCTCCACTGTCACGGTGGCTCACAGTTTTGCTATCTGCATCGGGGTGGTGGCGTGATCAGCAGTCAGGCGGCAGGCGTGCTGCTGGTGGCGGGCCAGCTCTGCCTGATCCCGGCCGGGTTGGCCCATGAGTTCAGGGTGCTGCGTCACTCCCGGCTCAGTCTGATCTATCTGGATGACCTGGATGGGGGAAGCGAGCTGACGACCCGCCAGGTGAGCCCGCTGCTGGCCGGCCTGTTCGAGCGGCTGGCGGACATGGCGGAGTCGGGGCTCAGGGATGCCTATCTGACGGTATTGGTAGCCGAGCTGCGACAGGCGCCGGTGGCGGCTGGATTCATGCTGAGCGCGGCGCTGGACGTGCGGCTGCTGCGGGTGCTGGAACGGGTCTGCCGGCATCCTTCCATCGAATACGGGTTGGCGGAGCTGGCTGCCGATTCAGGTGCCTCGGTGCGCACCCTCAACCGGCTGTTCAGCCAGCAGCTGGGTTGCAGCTTTCGGCAATGGCGACAACAGGTGGTGATGGGACGGGCCCGCCAGTTGCAGCAACAGGGCCAGCCGCTGTCGCGGATAGCCCTCGAACTGGGTTACGGAGATTTCAGCGCCTTTTCTCACGCCTTCAATCGCTTCTTGCGGGAACCGGCGGGGCCGTGAGGCGGGAGCCGAGATCCCGGTCGGTTGGCTCCCCCGCCAGCAGGCAGGTCAGCTCATCGGTGTGACTCAGGCGTTCGCCCTGAAAGGTGAACAGGGCGCTTACCTTGCACTCGATCCGGGCGCCGTCGTGACGCCAGGCCCGCACCCGATGCAGGGAGTGCACCCGGTTTCCCTCGGCCAGCAGCGAGACAAAGTGGATCTCGCAGCGGGCCAGGCTCTGGCGCAGGGCCAGCAGGTGTTGCTCGAAGGCGGTGCGATCCAGCCGCTGGTCATCTACCAGCTGGACATAGTCCGGGCAGAACCAGTGATCGAGCTCGGCCGGGGTGAAATCGGGGTCGCAGATGACCCGGTTGAGGCAGGCTTGCAGCCGTTGCTTGTAATCCATGATGAGTTCCTGAGTGGATGGGAGTGGCCAGTATGGGGCGCATCGTCGGCGCCGGCCTTGGTGCCCACGCCATCCTGTTTGGCGATTGCGCCAAGATGGGGGCTTGCTGTGGCGATGCGTGCCACTTGGCCCTGTTTTGTGGCGGGTTTCACGGTTTGCGGTGCCGGCATGGGGCAGGATTGGCCCCCTGTTTCCTTCATGTCACGAGCCGTATCATGTCCTTATCGCCCCGTTTTGCCCTGCTTGCCTCCCTGGTTGCCGCCAGCCTGACCCTGCCCGCCGTGGCGGTAGAAGCCCCGGCCAGCCCTGCCGGTGTCACTGCGGTGACCCTGGCCCAGCAGGCCCCTATTCACTGGGTGTCAGTGACGCAGATTGCCAGGAGCCTGGATGGGTTGCCGCCGATGGCGGTAGGTTTCGACATCGACGACACCCTGCTCTTCTCCAGCCCGGGGTTCTATCGCGGCAAGCAGGAGTTCTCCCCCAATGACGAGAGCTACCTGAAGAACCCGGCCTTCTGGGAGAAGATGAACAACGGTTGGGATGCGTTCAGCGTGCCGAAAGAGGTGGGCAAGGCGCTTATCGCCATGCACCTCCAGCGCGGCGATCACATCTTTTTCGTCACGGGTCGCTCGGCGACCAGGACCTAGACCGTGAGCAAGACCCTGCAGCAGACCATGAATATTCCGGCCGACCAGCTCAACCCGGTGATCTTCGCTGGCGATCAGCCGGGCCAGAACACCAAGGTGCAGTGGCTCAAGGAGAAGCAGATGAAGATCTTCTACGGCGATGCCGATGGCGACATCAAGGCGGCGCAGGAGATCGGCATTCGTGGCATCCGGCTGCTGCGCTCGGCCAACTCCACCTACCGGCCGCTGCCGCTGGCTGGCGCGTTGGGGGAGGAGGTGATCGTCAACTCCCAGTACTGACGTTCCCCATGAATGGAAAAAGGGCCGGATCCTGTCAGGATCCGGCCCTTCTTTTTGGCGTCTAGCGGGCGGCGAAGGTATTGCAGCTGGCGGGCTTGCCACTGTCGAAGCCGCGCTTGAACCAGGCGTAGCGCTGGGCTGAAGTGCCATGGGTGAAGCTGTCCGGGATCACCCGGCCCTGGCTCTGCTGCTGCAGACGATCGTCGCCGATGGCTTGGGCGGCGTTGAGCGCCTCTTCCAGATCGCCGTGCTCCAGCACCTGCTCCCGCTCCATGTAGTGGCCCCAGACGCCGGCAAAGCAGTCAGCCTGCAACTCGAGTTTGACCGACAGCTTGTTCTGCTCGGCCCGGCTCAACCCCTGCTGCTGTTCACGCATCTTGCGCTCGATGCCGAGCAGGTTCTGCACGTGGTGGCCCACCTCGTGTGCCACCACGTAGCCCTGGGCGAAGTCGCCGTCGGCCCCCAGCTTGTCGCGCATCTCCTGATAGAAGGAGAGATCGATGTAGACGGTGCGATCAGCCGGGCAGTAGAAGGGGCCCATCACCGACTGGCCCTGGCCGCAGCCGGTACGGGTTGCGCCGCGATAGAGCACCAGTTTGGGGGCCTGATAGCGGCTGCCGCTCTGCTGGAAGATTTCGCCCCAGGCATCCTCGGTGGAGGCGAGCATCACCGAGGTGAACCTGGCGAGGGGATCCTTGGCCGGCTGAGACATCTCCTGACGCTGGGGCTGGCTCTGGGTGGTCGGTTCGCTGAGCAGGGGGGAGAGGTCCACCCCGTAGTAGCCGGCCACCATGACCACCAGCAGCAGGATCAGGCGCCCCTTGCCGCCGATGGGGATGCCGCCCCCGCCGCCCTGCTGGCGCCTGTCTTCCACATTGTTGCTCTCACGGCGATCTTGCCAGCGCATATGTTTGCTCCCCTGCTGTCCGGTGGCAGTAATGATAATGGCTGGCGGGGTGGCTTGCCTAACGGAGGCCGGCCGGCGACCGGGTCGCCGGCGGCGGGAGCGGGCGTTTATTCGGCCCAGGGCATCTCGGGCAGGGAGTCCAGAAACTGGCCGTAGCGCTCGAGGTTGAAGGGGCCCTGATCCGCTTCCATCGCCATCAGCTCGGCCCCCAGGGCACAGGCGATATATTGCAGCGCCTCTTCACGGGGCGTGCCCTTCATCACCAGCCGCATCAGGGTCGCCTTGACCTGCAGCGGGTGGCCGTCGCTCAGCTGGTTGTCGACCATCTCCAGCAGGGTTTGTTCGTCGAAGAACTCGGTGGGTTCGCTCATGTGCTGTGCCTCGTCATGTCATAAAGGATGCCAGTATAGCGAGATAGCTATTAACACATTGAAATATTTCGATAAAAACATTTCGGTAGGGGCGGTTTTTGTTACCCATAATTAATGTGGGTTTGCTGTCGGCAAACGACAACCATCATAAAATCGCATGGACGGATATCAATATGCCCACCATAGACTCGCTGTTATCCAAGCCCCAGAACCTGCCCAACGTGCCTGAAGTCATGCGCGAACTGGTGCAGACCTTCAACGAGAAAGAGCCGGATATCCTGCTGATTGCCAAGAAGATCAACAAGGATCCGGTGATCTCCGCCAAGCTGCTGCGGCTGGCCAACTCCGCCAAGTTTGGCGGCAGTCGCCAGGTCGCCACCGTCAACGAGGCCGTGGTGCGGCTCGGGGTCGACGTGGTGCGCAACATGGTGCTCGCCTGCGGCCTGACCGGTTCCATCAATGCGGTGCCCGGCATCGATCTCAAACATTTCTGGGGCAAGGTATTCGACGTGGCCGAACTGGCCAGACGGCTGGCCAAGCTCAAGGGCATGAAGGGGGAGGAGGTGTTCACCTGCGCCCTGCTCTACGACATGGGGCGGCTCATCATGCACGTAGGGCTGCCGGAGAACATGGTGAACCACATCAAGGATCTGGAGCCCAGCAAGGGGCGCGCCAAGGCCGAGGAGCTGGTGGTCGGCTTCAACTATGCCCAGACCGGGGCCGAGATGGCCAGGCGCTGGCAATTCCCCCTGAGCATCTGCCATGCGGTGGAGTATCACTACAACCCCTTGCTGGCCAAGGAGTTCTCTGCCGAGGCCGCCCTCATCCATCTGGCCATCGCCCTGGCGGCGCAGTCCGACGTGGGGGACGAGGCACCGCCCGAGTGGCCCGCCCAGGTGGCCGAGCGGCTCGGTCTCTCCTGGTCCGACTGCGCGGCGGTTTTCGTGGCGCTGCGCGAGCAGGGCAATGGCTACGCCGGGCTGTTGGCGGCCTGACGCGGCTGATTTCATTGACCAGGGCCGCACTGCGGCCCTTTTTCATGGTGACGGCCTTGCCAATAGCCGGTGGCGGGGGCAGTCTTGGGGCCTGTCTCTTATGCGAGCCCTTGTCATGATCCTCTCCGAGCGCCTGGAACTGCGCGAACTGACCGTTGCCGATGCCCCCTTCATTGTCGAATTGCTCAACGACCCCGACTTTCACCGCTACATCGGCGATCGGGGTATCCGCACTCTGCAGGATGCCGAAAACTACATCCAGCAGGGGCCGGCGGTCAGTTATGCCCGCCACGGTCACGGCCTCTATCTGGTGGCCCGGCGCAGCGACGGCGCCAAGCTCGGCATCTGCGGGCTGATCAAGCGCGATACCCTGCCTTGTGAAGACATCGGCTACGCCTTCCTGCCTGCCTATCGCGGTCAGGGTTATGGTATCGAAGCGGCGCAGGCGGCGCTGCAGGATGGTCGGGAGCGGCTCGGCATCAAGCAGGTCGTCGCCATCGTCACCCCGGGCAACGAGCGCTCGGTGGCGCTGCTGGCCAAGCTGGGGCTGGTGCAGAGCAGGTTGGTCAAACTGGCCGAGGATGCGGATGAGTGTCTGCTGCTGGAGGCGGAAGGAGCGCAGGCCTGCCGGGTCTGAGAGCGGCCAAGAGTGCGGATGCTGGCTAGGTGATGCAGGGAAAATTTGTGGGAGTGAGACAAAGAGGCCGCCGTGAGTTGCGGCCTGTCTGCATCGGGCGCTGCCGTTGGGCAGGCAGGATCAGTTGAGGTCTTCGATGGAGAACTCGCCAGCGATGCCGTCACAGGAGATGGCAAAACCGCCGCTGAAGCGGGTGCTGAACTGGATCAGGAACCCGTCGTCATCGTGCTCTTGCACGGGCAGGTTGATGGGCTTGCTGCGACGCAGGGGTTTGTGTGTTTGTACTGCTTTCATCATGGTATTTCTCTATATCAATTAGGTGTTTGCTCCTTGTATTGGCAAATGTCAGGTTAATGGGCGCGGTCAGCACGATTGCGGACGAGCGCGCAGGAATACCCAGCCCGGTTCAGGGGCGTCTGCACTTTCAAGGAATACGCCAAGGACCATGCGGATGCATGATGCTACTTGGGAGTGGGCAGATCGGGTCTGCACCGTGAGAGCCGGGCAACGCAGGCAGACAGCCTGAACGGTTCTCAAGGCGAGTAAATCAGAAGAAGGTTATGCGGGTACTGGCAGGATTCATCGTGAGGTGAAGCATTTCAGGGTAAACATAATCAGGGCTGATTAACTAGCCGGCGCGCATTCTCTCCTCGATATGCGTAAAAAGCAAACAATTATTTGCAGTTTTGCCTTGAGGGTCGTCTGTCGGCCACAAAAAGGGCTCCTGAGGGAGCCCTTTTTTCATCGCCAGGTGACGTCAGCCGGCGACTCAGTAGTGGCCGCTGGCCTTCTTGGCGGCGGTGATCATCGGGGTGATGGTCATGCCCTGTACCACGATGGAGAACATCACCACCGAGTAGGTCATCACCAGGATCACTTCCCGCAGGTCGACGCCGTGTTCCGGCAGCATCATGACGCCGGAGGGGAGCGCCAGCGCCATGGCCATGGCCAGACCGCCGCGCAGGCCGCCCCAGGTGAGGATCCGCACCGAGAACTTGTTGTAGCTGCGATAGCGGCGGAAGGCCATGTAGGGCAGCGACACGCTGATGAAGCGGGCGGCGAGGCAGAGCGGTACCGCGATGACCAGCAGGATCCAGTCACGCCAGGCCAGATCCAGCAGCACCAGCGCCAGACCGATCAGCAGGAACAGCAGGGCGTTGAGGAACTGGTCCATCAACTCCCAGAAGTGATCCAGGTGATGGCTGCTCTGCTCGGAGAAGCCGGAATGACGGGTCCAGTTGCCGATCATGATGCCGGTCACCACCATGGCCAGGGCGCCAGAGACGCCGATCATGTTGGCGAAGGCGAAGCCGGCGGTGGGGATGCAGAGGGTCAACAGCAGCTCCAGCGAACCATCGTCGGTGGCGCTGATCATCACGTGGGCGATGAGGCCCAGCACGGCGCCGAACAGGATGCCGCCGAGGGCCTCATGCAGGAACAGGCCGGCCACGCTGCCGAAGGTGGGCTCGACGCCGCCGAACGCCACGGCGAACACGGTGGCGAAGATCACCAGACCGACACCGTCGTTGAACAGCGACTCCCCTTCGATCTGGATGGCGATCTGGGGCGGCGCCTTCATCTTCTTGACGATGGCCAGTACGGCGATGGGGTCGGTGGGGGAGATCAGGGCACCGAACAGCATGCAATAGACCAGCGGCAGCTCCCAGCCCAGCAGCTTGGCGATGAACCAGAAGCCGTAGCCGACCATGAAGGTGGAGAGCAGGGTCGCCACGATGGAGAGAATGGTGATCTCCCACTTCTGGCTGCGCAGGGCTTTCAGATTGATCCCGAGACCGCCGGCGAACAGCAGGAAGCCCAGGATCCCCTTCAGCAGGAAATTCTGGAAGTCGATGCTCTCCATGGTCTTGACGGCCAGGGGTTCCAGATTGAACCAGCCCAGCTTACCGAACAGCACCAGCAGCGCGGAGATCAGCATGGAACCCGCGGTGATGGCGATGGTGGTCTGGATCTTCACAACATACTGATTGGCAAAGGCGATAAAGATCGCCAACGCTGCCAGGAAGCAGAGTGTGTAGTAGACGCTCATAGTTATTTTTCTCTTTAGTAAACAGCAAGCACGTGTCCGGATTGAGGACGGGCATAGGGTACTCTTGGGTCACATGTTACTCATTACCTATTTATGAGTATATAGGTCACTGATATAGACAGATAGACGGCTAGATTTCCATTTGATTTGTTTGCTGTTAGGATGCTGTTTACGCAGTTGCATGGATGTAAGAGGAACGAGCGGTGTCGAACAAAAAGTCGGATCTGACAAACAAACTGGAAGCCTGTCTCAAGGAGCGGATCCTGATCATCGATGGCGCCATGGGCACCATGATCCAGGGCTACAAGCTCGGTGAGGCCGATTATCGCGGCGCGCGCTTCGCCGACTGGCACACCGACATCAAGGGCAACAATGACCTGCTGGTGCTGACCCGTCCCGCCGTGATTCGCGAGATCCACGAGCAGTACTGTGCCGCCGGCGCCGACATCCTCGAGACCAACACCTTCAACGCCACCCGCATCGCCATGGCCGACTACGAGATGGAAGAGTTCTCGGCCGAGATCAACCGCGAGGCTGCCCGGCTGGCGCGCGCGGTGGCCGACGAGTGGACGGCGAAAGAGCCCCACAAGCCGCGCTTCGTGGCAGGGGTCTTGGGCCCGACCAACCGCACTGCCTCCATCTCGCCGGATGTGAACGATCCCGGCAAGCGTAACGTCACCTATGACCAGCTGGTGGCCGCCTACACCGAATCGACCCACGCCCTGATCGAGGGTGGTGCCGACATCATTCTGATCGAGACCATCTTCGATACCCTCAACGCCAAGGCCGCCGCCTTCGCGGTGGAAGGGGTGTTCGAGGCTCTGGGCTACAGCCTGCCGGTGATGATCTCGGGCACCATCACGGACGCCTCCGGCCGTACCCTTTCCGGCCAGACCACCGAAGCCTTCTATCACTCGCTGCGCCACGTCAAACCGGTCTCGTTCGGTCTCAACTGCGCGCTCGGGCCGGATGAGCTGCGCCAGTACGTGGAGGAGCTCTCTCGCATCAGCGAGACCCATGTCAGCGCCCATCCCAACGCGGGCCTGCCCAATGCGTTTGGCGAGTACGACCTCGATGCCGTCGAGATGGCCGAGCATATCCGCGAGTGGGCTGCGAGCGGCTTTCTCAACCTGGTGGGCGGCTGCTGCGGCACCACCCCGACCCATATTCGCGCCATGGCGGACGCCGTGGCGGGCATCAAGCCGCGCGCCCTGCCCGAGCTGCCGGTAGCCTGCCGGCTGTCGGGCCTCGAGCCCCTCATCATCACCCCCGAATCCATGTTCGTGAACGTGGGGGAGCGCACCAACGTCACCGGCTCGGCCAAGTTCAAGCGGCTGATCAAGGAAGGGCTCTACGACGAGGCCCTCGACGTCGCCAAGCAGCAGGTGGAGAGCGGCGCCCAGATCATCGACATCAACATGGACGAGGGGATGCTGGACGCCGAGGCGGCCATGGTGCGCTTCTTGAACCTGATTGCCGGCGAGCCGGACATCGCCCGGGTGCCGGTGATGATCGACTCTTCCAAGTGGGAGGTGCTGGAGGCCGGCCTCAAGTGCGTGCAGGGCAAGCCGGTGGTCAACTCCATCTCCATGAAGGAGGGGGAGGAGAAATTCATCCAGCAGGCCAGATTGCTGCGCCGCTACGGCGCCGCCGTCATCGTGATGGCGTTCGACGAGGTGGGCCAGGCCGATACCCGGGAGCGCAAGTTCGAGATCTGCCAGCGCGCCTACCGCATTCTGGTGGATCGGGTGGGCTTCCCGCCGGAAGACATCATCTTCGATCCCAACATCTTCGCGGTGGCGACCGGCATCGACGAGCACAACAACTACGCGGTGGACTTCATCGACGCGGTGAAGGACATCAAGCAGAACCTGCCCCACGCCATGATCTCTGGCGGCGTCTCCAACGTCTCGTTTTCGTTTCGTGGCAACGAGCCGGTGCGCGAGGCGATCCACGCGGTGTTCCTCTATCACGCCATCCAGAACGGCATGGACATGGGGATCGTCAACGCCGGTCAGCTGGCCATCTATGAAGACATCCCGGCCGAGCTGAAGGAGAAGGTCGAGGCTGTGGTGCTGAACCTCAATCCAGACGCTACCGAGGCGCTGCTGGCCATCGCCGAGCGCTATCGCGGTGGTGGTGCCCAGGCGGAGGATCCGCGGGATCAGGCGTGGCGCAGCTGGCCGGTGGGCAAGCGGCTGGAGCACGCGCTGGTCAAGGGGATCACCGATTTCATCGAGGAGGATACCGAAGAGGCACGCAGCCAGGCTGAGAAGCCGCTGCACGTGATCGAGGGGCCGCTGATGGACGGGATGAACGTGGTAGGCGATCTGTTCGGCGCCGGCAAGATGTTCCTGCCCCAGGTGGTGAAGTCGGCGCGGGTGATGAAGCGGGCAGTCGCCTACCTGCAGCCCTATATCGAGGCCGAGAAGTCCGGCGGTTCCAGCAACGGCAAAATCGTGATGGCCACCGTGAAGGGGGACGTGCACGACATTGGCAAGAACATCGTCGGGGTGGTGTTGCAGTGCAACAACTACGAGATCGTCGATCTCGGGGTCATGGTCTCTTGCGAGACGATCCTCAAGACGGCGCGGGAGGTCAATGCCGACATCATCGGCCTGTCGGGCCTGATCACCCCGTCGCTGGACGAGATGGTGCACGTGGCGAAAGAGATGGAGCGCCAGGGCTTCAAGTTGCCGCTGCTCATCGGCGGCGCCACCACCTCCAAGGCCCACACCGCGGTGAAGATTGAGCAGAACTACTCCGAGCCGGTGGTCTATGTCTCCAACGCCTCCCGCGCGGTCGGGGTGGCCCAGAGCCTGCTGAGCCCTGAGCTCAAGCCCGCCTTCGTGGCCCGCATCGACAAGGAGTATGAGATTGCCCGCGAGCAGCACGCCCGCAAGCAGCCGCGTTCCAAGCCGGTCAGTCTGGCCCACGCCCGTGCCAACCGCCATCAGCTGGACTGGGTCGGCTATCAGCCATCCAAGCCCCGGGAGCCCGGCGTGCAGACCTTCGAGGATGTGCCGGTCTCGGTGCTGCGCCCCTACATCGACTGGACCCCGTTCTTCCTGAGCTGGGAGCTGGCGGGCAAGTTCCCCCGCATCCTGGAAGATGAGGTGGTGGGGGAGGAGGCAACACGCCTCTACGCCGACGCCAACGCCATGCTGGATCAGCTGGAACAGGATCGGAGCGTGCGCTGCGCCGGCATCATAGGTCTGTTCCCCGCCAACGCGGTGGGCGACAGCATCGAGGTCTACACCGACGAGTCGCGCAGCGAGGTACGCAAGGTGCTGCATCATCTGCGCCAGCAGAGCGAGAAGCAGGGCTTCCCCAACTACTGTCTGGCAGACTATGTGGCCCCGAAGGAGAGCGGCAAACCGGACTGGATCGGTGCCTTCGCGGTGACCGGCGGCATCGGCGAGGAGGCCATCGCCAAGGCCTACAAGGCAGAGCACGACGACTACAACGCCATCCTCATTCAGGCGGTGTGCGATCGCCTCGCCGAAGCCTTCGCCGAGTACCTGCACGAACAGGTGCGTAAAGTGCACTGGGGCTATGCCCCGGACGAAGCGCTCAGCAACGAAGAGCTGATCCGCGAGAACTATCGCGGCATCCGCCCGGCACCGGGCTACCCGGCCTGCCCGGAGCACACCGAGAAGGGGAGCATCTGGGAACTGCTGGAGGTGGAGCAGGCCATCGGCATGAAGCTCACCGAATCCTACGCCATGTGGCCGGGGGCGGCGGTGTCGGGCTGGTATTTCTCCCACCCCGACAGCAAGTACTTCGCGGTGGCGCAGATCCAGCAGGATCAGGTGGAAGATTATGCCCAGCGCAAGGGGATGACGCTGGCCGAAGCCGAGCGCTGGCTGGGGCCGAACCTGCATTAAAGGGGGTGGCAACCGGGCCAATCGCGATTGATCCTGGATGAACAACGGCGGCATCCTGTACTGGGGGACAGACCAGTCTGGTGCCGCCGTTTGACAATCTGGTGACGGCGGGATGGCAGCGCAGGTTTCTGTGTGGTTTGTCTTGTTGTCAGGAGAAACAATTGGCGTTGTCTTGGCGCTGTGGCACCTTATACTCTCCCGCCCCATCCTGCCCAGGCACTGCCTTCTAGCGGAATTGTCATGAAGATCGCCATTTTATCCCGTGAGCCCAACAACTACTCCACCCGCCGTCTGGTCGAGGTGGCGCAGGCGCGCGGTCATCAGGTCGAGGTGCTCGACACCCTGCGCTGTTACATGAACATCGCCTCCCACAACCCCTCCATCCACTACGAAGGGCGGGAACTGGAGAGCTATGATGCGGTGATCCCGCGCATCGGGGCCAGCATCACCTTCTACGGCACCGCCGTGCTGCGCCAGTTCGAGATGATGAACACCATGGCGCTCAACAGCTCGGTGGCCATCTCCCGCTCCCGCGACAAGCTGCGGGCCATGCAGCTGCTCTCCCGCCACGGCATCGGCCTGCCGGTGACCGGCTATGCCCACAGCACCCACGACGTGCCTGACCTCATCACCATGGTGGGCGGCGCGCCGCTGGTAGTGAAGCTGCTGGAGGGAACCCAGGGTATCGGCGTGGTGCTGTGCGAGACCCAGAAGGCTGCCGAGAGCGTGATCGAGGCCTTCATCCAGACCAACAACAACATCCTGGTGCAGGAGTACATCCGCGAGGCCAACGGCGCCGACATCCGCTGTCTGGTGGTCAACGGCAAGGTGGTGGCCGCCATGCGCCGCCAGGCCCAGCCGGGGGAGTTTCGCTCCAATCTGCATCGGGGCGGCACCGCCGAGGCGATCAAGATAAGCCCGGAAGAGCGGGCCACCGCGGTGCAGGCCGCCAAGATCATGGGGCTGGACGTGGCCGGGGTGGATATCCTGCGCAGTGCCCGCGGCCCGCTGGTGCTGGAGGTGAACTCCTCCCCCGGCCTGCAAGGGGTGGAAGCGGCCTCCGGCAAGGACGTGGCCGGCAAGATCATCGAGTTTCTCGAGCTCAAGGCGAGTCGCAAGCACAAGCCGGCGGAGTGACGCCGGGCTTGCCGCCATTCCATCACACAGGGCGCCTTCGGGCGCCCTGTTGTTTTTGGGGCTGATCGCTCGGCTGGGCGGGTGGCTCGAACCTGCGGGGGCCGCGAACGGCAAGACAGGTAACAAATGACGCTGGTTGCGGCATTATCATCTGTTGCAAAATTGCACCGCACCAATATCAAACACCATTGCTTAATTATTTTCTGGATGAAGTGACTGGATTGCCGTGCCGCACTTGCCTCCAGTTGGCACAAACGCTCTACTTGTCGCCCTTCGCAGGTCGCGAAACATAAAAATTTAATAAAACTATCTGCGGATTTTTTGCACGAATAAACCATTCGTGCCGACTTCCGTCATGATTTGACATTGTCATAGGCAGATTACGCAGCATGAATAACCAAAAATTAACATCCAGAGACATAGTCGCGTTGGGCTTCATGACCTTCGCGCTCTTCGTCGGTGCCGGCAACATCATCTTCCCGCCCATGGTGGGGTTGCAGGCCGGTGAACAGGTGTGGGGCGCCGCCGCCGGCTTCCTGCTGACGGCGGTCGGCCTGCCGGTGCTCACAGTAATGGCGCTGGCCAAGGTCGGGGGCGGTGTGGATGCCCTGAGTGCGCCCATCGGCCGCAAGGCCGGGCTGCTGCTCGCCACCGTCTGCTATCTGGCCGTGGGGCCGCTGTTTGCCACCCCGCGTACGGCGACCGTCTCCTACGAGGTGGGACTGGCGCCGCTGTTTGGCGACGATGGCTCGGCCCTGCTGATCTACAGCCTGGTCTACTTCAGCCTGGTGATCGGCATCTCCCTCTATCCGGGCCGACTGCTCGACACCGTGGGCCACGTGCTGGCGCCGATCAAGATCCTGGCGCTGGCGGCGCTGGGTCTCGCCGTTCTGCTGTGGCCTGCCGGTTCCGCCATCCCTGCCGTCGAAAGCTACCAGCATCAGCCTTTCTCCAACGGTTTCGTCAATGGCTACCTCACCATGGACACCCTGGGCGCCATGGTGTTTGGCATCGTCATCGTCAATGCGGCCCGCTCGCGCGGGGTGAGCAGCGCCAAGTTGCTGACCCGTTATACCGTACTGGCCGGCCTTATCGCCGGGATGGGCTTGACGCTGGTCTATCTCAGCCTGTTCCGCCTGGGTTCGGTGAGCGGTGAACTGGTACCCCATGCCCAGAATGGCGCCGAGATCCTGCACGCTTACGTCCAGCACACCTTTGGCAACATGGGCAGCGGTTTCCTCGCACTGCTTATCTTCATCGCCTGTCTGGTGACGGCTGTCGGCCTGACCTGTGCCTGCGCCGAGTTCTTCGCCCAGTACCTGCCGCTCTCCTACCGCACTCTGGTGCTGCTGCTGGGCGGCTTCTCCATGCTGGTTTCGAACCTGGGACTGAGCCACCTGATCCAGCTCTCGGTGCCGGTACTGACCGCCATCTATCCCCCCTGCATCGTGCTGGTGGTACTGAGCTTCACCCTGCGCTGGTGGGTCAACGGCACCCGGGTGGTGGGGCCTGTCATGCTGATCAGCCTGCTGTTCGGCCTGCTCGACGGGCTCAAGGCCTCGGCCCTGGCCGGCTTGCTGCCGGCCTGGAGCCTCGCCCTGCCCCTGAACGAGCAGGGGCTGGCCTGGCTGCCGCCCTCGCTGTGTGCCCTGCTGCTGGCGGCCCTCTGGGATCGCCTGCAGGGTCGCCCACAGGTGGCGTCTGTCAGCAAGAGCGCGGCCTGAATGCAAGACCGGCCTCCTGGCCGGTTTTGGTGGCGGAAACAATGAACAAGGCGCCCTCGGGCGCCTTGTTGTTTTTACTCCCGCATCGCCAGTCTGGCACTGAAGATACCGCCCTCCAGCCGGGTCTCTATCTGCCAGCCCAGCTTCTCGCAGATGCGCTGGATGATGGTGAGGCCGCAGCCGTAACCGAGGATCTGGTCCGGCGCGGCGGCGGTGGGGTTGCTGATGGTGAGTACGGGGCCGGCCAGCTCGATGTCGATGTGCCCCTCGGCGTAGCTGAGGGCATTCTTCAGCAGGTTGCCGAGCGCAATGGCGAGCAGGGAGAGGGGGGCCAGCGCCTCGCTCTCATCGTCCAGCTGCAACCGGATATCCAGCTCCTCCCGCTGCAGCAGCGGGGCGAGGCGTGCCAGCTCCTGGCGAATGAGCGGCGCCACCTGCTGGGGCGGGCGCTCCACCGGCTCCTTGCGGCCCAGCAGCAGAAAGGTCTCGGTGAGCAGCGCCATCTCGTCGGCGGCGGCGCGAATGCGGGTGGTGGCGCGAGCGGCGGGCGCGGGCAGGTCAGTCACCTTGCCGAGCAGGGCGGCCGAGCCCTGGATCACCATGTTGGGGGTGCGCAGCTCGTGGCTGGCGAAGCGGCTGAACTCCTGCTCGCGGGCAAACACGGCGGCCACCTCCTGCTTGCCGGCCAGCAGCGCCAGCTCGATGTCCCTGAGCTCCTGCCAGGGGGCATCGGGCACGAAGTCGGCCTGATCCGGGGTGAGGTGGGCGACCCGCTGCTGCAGCCGCTGCAGCGGCCGGGTGATGTGGCGCACCAGCCAGATGCCAAAGCCGATGCAACCGAGCAGCAGGGCCAGCCCGATCAGCCGGGTCGCCAGGTGCAGCTGATCCTCGTAGGGATCCAGGTAGTCATCGGCGTCGTCGTTGAACACCAAGTAGAGCAGCCCCTCACCGGACGGATGGGGCCGCACCAGAAAGTGCTTGTCCTCGTCCCCCAGCACGTGTTCGTAGAAGCCCGGACTCTGGTAGGGCTTGAGCCAGACCGGCAGGCGGCCGGCCTCGGTCCAGTAGCTGGAAAACTGGCGCGGGCTGGGGGCGGGGGCTGCCATGCCGAGCCGCAGCCAGTCGTCGCTGTAGCGGGTCACCTCGGCCTCCAGCCAGTGGCGCAGGCTGAGCTCCTCCATCTTGTCCTCGGCTACCACCATCAGCAGGCTGATGATGATCAGCAGCAGCAGGCCGGCGCCGCTCAGGGTGAGGATCAGGCGACGGCGCAGGCTGGGCAGGCTCATGACGGCCTCCCGGCAGGCAGGTTCAGGCAGCGCTGGCGGCTCATCATGGGGTCACCAGCCGATAGCCCTGGCCGTGCAGGGTTTCCAGCATGGGAGCGGGGAAGGGCTTGTCGAGGGCGTTGCGCAGGGCATAGATGTGGCTGCGCAGGGCGTCGGAGTCGGGCTCCTCGTCGCCCCAGACGGTGTCGAGCACCTCCTGGCGAGTGACCAGCGCCGGGGCCCGGCGGGCCAGCAGGGTGAGGATCTGGAACGGGATCTTGCCGAGCTTGAGTTCGACCCCGGCCCGGGTGGCGCGGCCGCTGGCGGGATCCAGGGTCAGCTCGCCCACGCACAGCGCCCCCATGTCGCTGCGCGGGCCGCGCAGGGCCAGCGCCTGCAGCCGCACTTCCAGCTCCTCCATGGCGAACGGCTTGACCAGATAGTCGTCGCCGCCGGCCTTGAAGCCTGCCAGCTTGTCGTCCAGGCTGTCGCGGGCGGTGAGAAACAGCACGGGGGTCGGGATCCCCTGCTCCCGCAGGCGGGCCACCGTGCTGAGGCCATCGAGGCGCGGCATCATGACGTCCATGATGATGACGTCGAAGCGCTGCTCGGCCAGCAGCTGCAGGGCCGCCTGGCCGTGATAGGCGCAGTCCAGCCGGTGACCCGCCAGCTCCAGATAATCCATGATGGTTTCCGCGACCTGGGGATTGTCTTCCACCACCAGTATTTTCATGCTTTGATCTCCTGGTCTTGACCGGCATTTCACGGTCATCTCACACCGGATGAGGCATCCTGTGTGGCAGTGTAACCCCGAGGATCCCCGATGAAGAAGTCTCTCTGCACTCTCCTGCTGCTGATCTTGCTGCCACTCGGCGCTGCGCAGTCGGCGGAGTTCAAATTGACCGGCCGCACCACCTGGCAGCTGGGCCAGCTGATGGTCAACGGCATCCCCTTTGTGCTCGACGAACAGACCCGCTTCAAGGACGGGCTGAGTGAGGATGATCTCGGCGGTACCTGGGTCGACCTGGAAGGGGTGGTCGAGGGCGAGCTGCGGCTGATCCGGGAGGTCGAGAAGCTGGAAGAGGATGACGAGATGGATCTGGAAGGGCCGGTGGAGCAGGGGCGGATCTGGGGTTATGTCACCTCGGATGACAGCCTGGCCCCGTTCGAAGGACGCTGGCTGGAGCTGGAGTGCAAGTTTGACGGCATGCGCCTGAGCCGCTGCCGCGAGGATGACTGAGCCAGGCCGGCGTGGCGCTGGCGGAAAAATGGTACAGCTGGGTCCATAGTTAAACCTCGCACTGTTTGACCATGGGCCTTTTGCTATGACACGTACTTCCCTCCTGCTGCTGACACTGCCGCTCTGCGCTCTGGCGGCCGATGGCGAGCTCTGGTTGGTGGAGCTGGAACACAACGATGGCCTGCGCCTGCAGTTTCAGGGCGCCGAACTCGAACTCGGCAACGCCGCGCTGAGCGGGGTGGCAGGCAACGATGAGCTCAGACCCGGCATGCGTCTGGCTATCCTCAGCCGTGACGGAGTCGCCGAGCGGATCGGCATGGCCGACGCCATCGCCGGATTCTTGCCGACCAGCCAGTGGCGCCGGGCCGAAGCCTCGCTGCTGGCGGTTACGGGCCGCGCCCTGCGGCTGCAGGGGCTCGGCGTGCTGGCTTTCGATGACGATACCCGCTGGCTGAACGGCAGCCCGGCCGACCTGCAACCAGGCCGCAAGCTGGTGCTCAGTCGTAACGAGCAGGGGCGCCTGACCGAGATCCTGATCGCCAATCCGGAAGATGAACCAGAATAAGAACCGTGTCATCCCATGACTTAATATATATTTTGCTAAATTAGAAATATCTTTTTATCTATATTAAAAAATGATTAAGTAATGAATAAAATAATAAAGTAAACGCTCTGATATTATTATCGTTAATATTGAAAGTCCTCAGTTTATTATTTTATTAATATTGTGCATGCATTAAAATGTGGTCTGGATCGCATATTGAAGCCAATCTGACTGATATTGTCGTACTCACATGTCACCTGCTGATATATAAGCGCTGGTGAATGTATGTCAATGTTCAATATATTGGGGTTACTATGCAAAAACTAAAAATAACTGGCTTGCCATTGATCATATCCGGCCTGCTGATGGCACAGGCTCACGCGGCAGAGCCCGTCTATCCAGACCAGCTGCGCCTGTTTTCACTGGGCCAGGAGGTCTGTGGCGACAAGTATCGCCCTATTACTCGAGAAGAAGCCCAGAGCGTTAAAAGCAATATTGTCAATATGATGGGGCAGTGGCAAATAAGCGGTCTGGCCAACGGCTGGGTAATAATGGGCCCGGGTTATAATGGTGAAATTAAACCGGGCTCGGCGTCCAATACCTGGTGTTACCCAGTCAATCCTGTCACCGGAGAAATACCAACCTTGTCTGCCCTGGATATTCCAGACGGTGACGAGGTGGACGTGCAGTGGCGACTGGTTCACGACAGTGCGAATTTCATCAAGCCAACCAGCTATCTGGCGCATTATCTCGGTTATGCCTGGGTGGGCGGCAATCACAGCCAATATGTCGGTGAAGACATGGACGTGACCCGTGATGGCGATGGCTGGGTGATCCGTGGCAACAATGACGGCGGTTGCGAGGGGTATCGTTGTGGCGAGAAGACGGCCATCAAGGTCAGCAACTTTGCGTACAACCTGGACCCTGACAGCTTCAAACATGGTGACGTCACCCAGTCTGATCGCCAGCTGGTCAAGACGGTGGTGGGTTGGGCGATCAACGACAGCGACACCCCGCAATCCGGGTATGATGTCACCCTGCGTTACGATACCGCCACCAACTGGTCCAAGACCAACACCTATGGCCTGAGCGAGAAGGTGACCACCAAGAACAAGTTCAAGTGGCCACTGGTAGGGGAAACCGAACTCTCCATCGAGATTGCGGCCAACCAGTCCTGGGCATCCCAGAATGGGGGCTCCACCACCACCTCCCTGTCGCAATCCGTGCGGCCGACGGTGCCGGCCCGCTCCAAGATCCCGGTGAAGATCGAGCTCTACAAGGCTGACATCTCCTATCCCTATGAATTCAAGGCCGATGTCAGCTATGACTTGACGCTGAGTGGCTTCCTGCGCTGGGGCGGCAATGCCTGGTATACCCATCCGGACAACCGCCCGAACTGGAACCACACCTTCGTCATCGGGCCGTACAAGGACAAGGCGAGCAGCATTCGTTACCAGTGGGACAAGCGCTACATCCCGGGTGAAGTGAAGTGGTGGGACTGGAACTGGACCATCCAGCAGAACGGCCTGTCTACCATGCAGAACAACCTGGCCAGAGTGCTGCGCCCGGTGCGGGCGGGGATCACCGGCGATTTCAGTGCCGAGAGTCAGTTTGCCGGCAACATCGAAATCGGTGCTCCGGTGCCGCTCGCGGCAGACAACAAGGTGCGTCGTACCCGCAGCGTGGACGGCGGTGGTCAGGGCCTGAGGCTGGAGATCCCGCTCGATGCGCAAGAGCTCTCCGGGCTTGGCTTCAGCAATGTCAGCCTGAGCGTGACACCAGCTGCCAATCAATAACGACTGCGTGTTGTGGCAATAGAACCGGGCCTCTGGCCCGGTTGTTGTTTGTACTGGTCAGGCTTGTTAAAGGCTTGTACTTTCCATTTCCCCACTTATACTGGCGCCATCTTGTCGGAGTGCTGACCGTCGAACGACGCTAAGCTGAGACCGTTAATTCGGGATCCGTGGAACCTGATCAGGTTAAGACCTGCGAAGGGAAACAAGGGTAACTTGCGGGTTACCGCGCCGGGGCACACTCTCGCTCAGCAGGAGCAGGGCCCCACCCATCAAGGGCACCGCCTGCGATGGTTCAGGCGCACAGAGGGGGAGGCTGTCCCGTCCGGTTGTCCATAGGGCGCCGGGTTTCCAGACTAGGGAAACACCGGGATGGCAGAGCAGGGAAGATCCATGCCCGACTCACTCCCTCCAGCACACCCCGCCGCAAGTTCATCTTCTCCTCGAACTCCAGACAAGCAAATACCCATAACTTCAACCAGTTAATGTGAGTTTTGCTATGTCTACCAATGTATCTGATACCGCCAAATCCAGCCGCCGCGAGCAGCGCTCCAGCGCCCAGGCCTTTATCGACAACCTCAAGGGGATGGCTCACCCCAACTCCCGCCGCATCTTTATCGAAGGCTCCCGCGCCGATATCCGGGTGCCCCTGCGGGAGATCCAGCTGGCCGACACCTTCGTCGGCGGCACCAAAGAGGCTCCTCAGTTCGAGCCCAACGAGCCGGTGCCGGTCTACGATACCTCGGGCCGTTACGGGGAGGAGGGGGTCGCCATCGACGTGCGCCGCGGCCTGCCGCGCCTGCGGGAGAACTGGGTGCTGGAGCGGGATGACACCGACGAACTGCCGGGGCTCAGCTCCACCTTCACTCAGGAGCGGCTGGCCGATGAGGGGCTGGATCACCTGCGCTTCGAGCATCTGCCAAAACCGCGTCGCGCCAAGCCGGGCCGCCGGGTCACCCAGCTCCACTACGCCCGCGCCGGTATCGTCACTCCCGAGATGGAATTTATCGCCATTCGCGAGAACATGGGCCGCGAGCGGGTGCGCTCCGAGCTTCTGCGCACCCAGCATCCGGGCCGCGATTTCGGTGCCCGTTTGCCCCAGAACATCACCCCTGAATTCGTGCGCGATGAGGTGGCCGCCGGCCGTGCCATCATCCCCAGCAACATCAACCACCCGGAAGCGGAGTCGATGATCATCGGCCGCAATTTTCTGGTGAAGATCAACGCCAACATCGGCAACTCGGCGGTCACCTCCAGCATCGAAGAGGAGGTGGAGAAGCTGGTCTGGTCGACCCGCTGGGGCGCCGACACCGTGATGGATCTCTCCACCGGCCGTTATATCCACGAGACCCGCGAGTGGATCCTGCGCAACAGCCCGGTGCCCATCGGTACCGTGCCCATCTATCAGGCGCTGGAGAAGACCAACGGCATCGCCGAAGACCTCACCTGGGAGCTGTTCCGTGACACCCTGCTGGAGCAGGCCGAGCAGGGGGTGGACTACTTCACCATCCACGCCGGCGTCCTGCTGCGCTTTGTGCCGATGACCGCCAAGCGCCTCACCGGCATCGTGTCGCGCGGCGGCAGCATCATGGCCAAGTGGTGCCTCTCCCACCACAAGGAGAACTTCCTCTACCAGCACTTTCGCGAAATCTGCGAGATCTGCGCCGCCTATGATGTGGCCCTGTCGCTGGGCGACGGTCTGCGTCCGGGCTCAGTCTACGACGCCAACGACGAGGCTCAGTTCGCCGAGCTGCGCACCCTGGGCGAGCTGACCAAAATCGCCTGGGAGTACGACGTGCAGGTGATGATCGAAGGGCCGGGTCATGTGCCGATGCACATGATCGAGCGCAACATGACCGAGCAGCTGGAGCACTGCCACGAGGCGCCGTTCTACACCCTTGGCCCGCTCACCACCGACATCGCGCCCGGTTACGATCACTTCACCTCCGGCATCGGTGCCGCGCTGATCGGCTGGTACGGCTGCGCCATGCTCTGCTACGTGACCCCCAAGGAGCATCTGGGGCTGCCCAACAAGGAGGATGTGAAGCAGGGGCTCATTACCTACAAGATCGCCGCTCACGCCGCTGATCTGGCCAAGGGGCACCCGGGCGCCCAGATCCGCGACAACGCCATGTCCAAGGCGCGCTTTGAATTCCGCTGGGAGGATCAGTTCAATCTGGCCCTCGACCCCGACACCGCTCGCGCCTACCACGACGAGACCCTGCCGCAGGAGTCCGGCAAGGTGGCCCACTTCTGCTCCATGTGCGGCCCCAAGTTCTGCTCCATGAAGATCACTCAGGATGTGCGCGATTACGCGGCGAAGCTGGAGGCGGTGGAGATCAAGCTGGTCGGTATGGATGGCCAGCAGGAACAGGTGGTGGCTCAGGTCGAGAGCGGCATGGCCCGCATGGCGGAAACCTTCAAGGAGACCGGTGGCGAGATCTACCATCAGGCGGCGGCGCTGAAACAGGCCGCAGGGGAGGAGGCGTGAGCAGCGCCAGCGGGGCTGTCAGCCCCGCCGATCTGCCGCCCGTGACCGACTCTCGTCCAGTTGTCTGGACCATCGCCGGTTCCGACTCCGGCGGTGGCGCCGGTATTCAGGCCGACTTGCACACATTGCACGATCTCGGTGTGCACGGCTGCTCGGTCATCTCCGCCATCACCGCCCAGAATTCGGTGGCGGTGAAGATGGTCGACCCTGTGCTGATGCAGACTTTCACCGCCCAGATCGACGCCCTCGGCGTCGATCTGCCGCCCGCCGCCATCAAGATCGGCCTGCTGCCGACCCGGCTCCATGTAGAGGTGCTGGCCCGCCGACTGGCAGCCACCCCGGCCCCCTTCGTGGTCTATGACCCGGTGGCCATCGCCAGCACCGGCACCCCGATGGCGGAGCCCAATATGCTGGCGGCGGTGCGCGAACAGCTGCTGCCACGTCTGTCGCTCATCACCCCCAACGGCCCCGAGCTGGAAGCCCTGACCGGCTTGCCGGTCAGCAGCCCCGAGCTGGTGCGCCTCGCTGCCCGCCGTCTGCGCGAGCTCGGCGCCCGGGCCGTGCTGGTGAAGGGCGGGCATCTGGAGTGGAGCGGCGATCTCTGCCTCGACTACTACCAGGACGAGACCCGCGAATTCTGGCTGGCGGCGCCGCGCCTCGATACCCGTCACGGTCACGGTACCGGCTGCTGCTACGCCAGCGCCATCGCCGCCGTGGTGGCGCAGGATTATCCGGTGGAGGACGCCATCACTCTGGCGCGTGCCTACCTGCAACAGGGGCTGGCGGCGGCGCAGGGAGTGGGGGCTGGCCCGGGCCCCATCGCCCATCTTGGCTGGCCAGCCGATCTTGCTCACTTCCCCCGCACCGTATTGGCGGGCTCAAGGCTCGACCGTCGTTTCGGACTTTATGAAACAAGCTGCGCCCGCCTGCCGGATGGCCCCTTTGCCGCAACCGAACAGCATCTGGGTCTCTATCCGGTGGTGGACTCGGTCAAGTGGCTGCGCCGCCTGCTGGGGCTGGGGGTCAAGACCATCCAGCTGCGGATCAAGAATCTGCCCGCCACCCAGGTGGCACCGGCCATTGCCGAGGCTGTCGCGCTCGGTCGCCGTCATGGGGCGCGGCTCTTTATCAACGACTACTGGCAGCAGGCCATCGAGGCGGGCGCCTGGGGCGTGCATCTGGGGCAGGAGGATATGGAGACCGCCGATCTTGCCGCCATTCAAGCCGCCGGGCTGCGCCTTGGCATCTCCACCCACGGTTACTTCGAGCTGATGCGGGCGCGCGAGCTGGCACCCTCCTATATGGCGCTGGGTCATATCTTCCCGACCAACACCAAGGCGATGCCCTCCCGTCCGCAGGGGCTGGTGCGGCTGCACCGCTACCGCGCCCTGATGGCGGAGTGGCCGACGGTGGCCATCGGCGGCATCAGCGAGGAGCGGGTGGCGGCGGTCAAGGGGTGCGGGGTCGGCAGTATCGCGCTGGTCTCGGCCATCACTGCCAGTGACGACTGGCAGGGGGCGACCGAGCGGCTGCTCGCCGCCGTGGGGGCGGGGGATGAGCCGCGTTCGGCCACCGTTATACGGGAGGCAGAATATGCGCTCTGATGCCGCTTCTCTTAGTGACAAAGAGTACCTGCGATACGGCCGCCAGCTGATGCTGGCGGAAGTGGGGGAGGCGGGGCAGGCGCAGCTCAAGGATAAATCGGTGCTGATCGTGGGTCTCGGCGGGCTCGGCTCGCCGCTCGCCCTCTATCTGGCCGGGGCCGGGGTGGGCACCTTGTGGCTGGCCGATGGCGATACGGTGGATTCCAGCAATCTGCCGCGCCAGATCCTGTTCGATAGCGAGGCGGTCAACCACTCCAAGGCGGAGCTGGCCCGCGAGCGGTTGGCGGCCCACAACCCGCTGGTGGAGCTGATTGCCATCAACCAGCGGCTCGATGCCGCCAGCCTGCCGGCGTTTGTGACCGAGGTGGATCTGGTGATCGACTGCTGCGACAACCTCGCCACCCGCCAGGCCATCAACGCCGTCTGCGTGGAGCAGGGCAAGCCCTGGATCTCCGCTGCCGCGGTGGGCTGGCAGGGGCAGCTGATGGCGCGCACCAGCAGTGAGCACGCCTGCTACGCCTGCCTCTATCCGCTGGATACCAAGGTGAACCAGAGCTGCGAGACCAGCGGCGTCACCGGCCCGTTGGTCGGGGTGATGGGCTCTTTGCAGGCGCTGGAGGCACTGAAACTGCTGCTTGGGATGCCGAGCCCGGTCGCCGGCACATTGCGCCGCTTCGATGCTTTGACCCATCAGTGGCAGACCCTCACGCTGGCCCCCGATCCCGATTGCCCGGTTTGCGGGCAGCGCCGATGCCCGACACACGATAAGGAGATCACCCCATGACCCTCACCATTCGACTCAACGATAAAGCCCAGCCGCTGGCGACAGGGCAGAGTGTGGCCGACCTGCTGGCGGCGCAAGGGGTCAATCCCCAAGGGGTCGCGGTGGCCCTTAACGGCGCCGTGCTGCCCCGAGGCGGCTGGGCCGAGACCCGTCTCAATGACGGGGACGAACTTCACCTCTTCACCGCCATTGCCGGAGGCTGACCCATGATGCTCGCAGTCCCATCTTCGAGCGCTCTGCCTTGCGGCGGGGCCTCATCTCTTCTTATCGCAGTGGCCGGAGGCTGACATGCTCAAGATTGCCGATCACACCTTCTCTTCGCGCCTCTTTACCGGTACCGGCAAGTTTGCCCGCCCGGATCTGATGGCCGCCGCCATCGAGGCGAGTGGCTCCCAACTGGTCACCATGGCCATCAAGCGGCTGGAACCCGGCAAGGCCCACGACGATATCCTGAGCCCCTTGCTGCAACTCGGGGTCAAGCTGCTGCCCAACACCTCCGGCGCCAAGACCGCCGCCGAGGCGGTATTTGCCGCCCATCTCGCCCGCGAGGCGCTGGGGACGAACTGGCTGAAGCTGGAGATCCACCCCGATCCTCGTTACCTCTTGCCCGATCCCATCGAGACGCTGAAAGCCGCCGAGCAGCTGGTGAAAGAGGGCTTTGTGGTGCTGCCCTACTGCGGGGCCGACCCCGTGCTCTGCAAACGGCTGGAAGAGGTGGGCTGCGCCGCCGTGATGCCGCTGGGCGCCCCCATCGGTTCCAATCAGGGGCTGGTGACCCGGGAGTTTCTTTCCATCATCGTCGAGCAGGCCAACGTGCCTGTGGTGGTGGATGCGGGGATCGGTGCGCCGAGCCACGCCGCCGCAGCCTTTGAGCTGGGCGCCGATGCCGTGCTGGTCAACACCGCCATCGCCGTCAGCGGCGACCCGGTCGCCATGGGCCGCGCCTTTGCGCTGGCCTGCACTGCCGGGCGCAGCGCCTATGAAGCTGGCCTCGGCGCCCGCGCCCTGCAGGCCCAAGCCTCCAGCCCGCTCACCGATTTTCTGGGGGCGTTATGAGTCATGAAATAGGGGCGACCATGAACATCTCCTCCTTGCCCCAAGCGCAGCCAGAGGTTTGCTCCCCTCTCCCTCTGGGAGAGGGGCTGGGGGTGAGGGCTCCGGGGGAAATGGAGTCAGAGACAGCCCCCTCCTTTCTCGACTGTTGGCTGGAGCTGGAGTGGGACGATATCGGCATGCAGATCCGCGCCAAGACGGCCGCCGATGTGGCGCGGGCGCTGGGTTCACCCCGTCGCACCCTGGCCGATTTTATGGCATTGATCTCGCCTGCCGCCGAGGCCTATTTGCCGCAGATGGCGGCCGAGGCCGAGCGGCTCACCCGCCAGCGCTTTGGCAACACCATCGGCTTCTATGTGCCGCTCTATCTGTCGAACCTGTGCGCCAACGACTGCACCTACTGCGGCTTCTCCATGAGCAACCGCCTCAAGCGCAAGACCTTGAATGCAGAGGAAATAGAACGCGAGTGTCTGGCCATCAAGGCGCGCGGTTTCGACAGCGTGCTGCTGGTGACCGGCGAGCACGAGCACAAGGTGGGGCTCGCCTATTTTCGTGAGGTGATGCCCATCATCCGCCGCCACTTCAGCACGGTGGGGATGGAGGTGCAGCCCCTCTCGCAGGCCGACTATGCCGAGCTGAAAAGCCTCGGCCTCGACGCCGTCATGGTCTATCAGGAGACCTACCACGCCCCCACCTACGCCCGCCACCACCTGCGCGGCAACAAGCGGGACATCGCATGGCGCCTCGCCACGCCGGATCGGCTCGGTAGCGCCGGGATCGACAAAATCGGCTTGGGGGCACTGATCGGTCTCTCCTCGGACTGGCGTGCCGACAGCTACTTTGTCGCCGAGCACCTCGCCTGGCTTGAGCGCCACCACTGGCAGAGCCGCTACTCCCTCTCCTTCCCGCGTCTGCGCCCCTGCACCGGCGGGCTGGAGCCTGCCGTGGTCATGTCGGATCGCCAGCTGGCCCAGCTTATCTGCGCCTGGCGCCTCTTCTCGCCCACCCTGGACTTGTCCCTCTCCACCCGCGAGTCGGCCACCTTTCGCAACGGCGCGGTGCGCCTTGGCATCACCCAGATGTCGGCCGAGTCGCGCACCCAGCCGGGTGGCTATGCTGAGGGGGATGCAGAGGAGCTGGAGCAGTTCGCCATCCACGACGACCGTCCGGTGGGGGAAGTGGCCGCCGCCGTGCGGCAGGCGGGGTTGCAGCCGGTGTTCAAGGATTGGGAACCCTTCCTGGGCCGATAGGGGCGGAGTTCGGCCAAACTTCCGTGCCTGTGGCAAGCAGGCACGGCTGCGCCGTGCAATCGTAGGGTCGATTAGCCGGTAGGTGTAATCGTCCGCTTTGTGGTGTGTCTGATGGATGGCTAGGCTGCGCCGAGCAGGACGCGAGGCTGTTGGCCTCGACGGGGTTTCGCCCGCCCTTCGGGCTGGGGCGAGTAACTTTTCTTTGCGTGGCCAAAGAAAAGTCACCAAAAGAAAGGCCACCTCCGCCAATCCGACCGCTACGCGGTTTCCCTCGGATAAGGTGCAAGGTCGGACGGACCGCCGCAGACGGCACATCCCTGTGCCGGCTGCGTCTGCGCCATCATCCCTGATGGCGCTCCTGACCTTGCCCCTGCCCCTCGGCGGATTGGAGGAGGAACCAAAACCGTGCCCGCCATAACCTAAGGGAGTAGTCGTAGGGTGCAATAAGCGGAGCGCATTGCACCGCGATTGTGATGAGAGGTGCAATTCACTTCGTTCATTGCACCCTACGTTTTGCTTCGTTTGAACCACATTTAACAACATGGTTGATTGTGGGTTGGGCAATATATGGCGAATTACAAACGGGCATGGCAACCGGGGGGAACCTGGTTTTTTACGGTCGTGCTGGCTGAACGTCAGAACAACCATTTACTGGTCGAGCAGATTGATCTGCTGAGGTCAGCTGTCAGGGAGGTGCAAGAGCGTCACCCATTCCGGATCCACGGATGGGTTGTCTTGCCCGAGCATCTACATGCACTGTTGGAGTTGCCGGAAGGGGATACCAATTTTCCGTTGCGCTGGCGCCAAATAAAAAGCAAGTTTTCACGAGGGCTCCCCAATTCAGAGGCTCGTTCAGAATCTCGCTGGCGTCGCGGTGAACGGGGTATTTGGCAGAGACGTTATTGGGAGCACCTGATCCGCGATCAGGACGATTTCAATCATCATCTCGATTACATCCATATTAACCCCGTCAAACATGGATTGGTAACAGCCCCGAAAGATTGGCCATATTCCACCTTCCTTCGTTGGGTTCAACAGGGCAGGTATCCATTAACATGGGGCAACACCTCCATGCCAGTGTATAAAATGTCACCTGATAATAAATAGGTGACGTTAACGTAGGGTGCCGTATTGCACCGCTGTTGTGAAGATAGAGGCGAAATTCACTTCGCTCATTGCACCCTACGGTACTCCATAAAAGCGTCTACGTAACCGCTCGCATATGCAAAAGAATATGTAATTAGGAAGATGTGACTAAAGGCTAGAAAAGCATATGCCCAAGTAAACCCATGGTAAATCCACTTTCGCTTTTTCTCATCACTGAGGAGTAGAGCCAAGTCTTTGCGATTAGAAGTATTAGTTATAATCATTTCATAAAATAGTGTGTAGATGAGTAGCACTATTAGAACATAAAGCTGTAGTTTATATTCCGAAGCGACTTGGAAAATTTTGTCTCCTTCGATTTTGAAATAAGAAAGAATGGCCGCAATCGCAGTAATTAAAGCTAAATCCAATTTGAAATAAAAGACACAGCTCTCTTTCCATCGAGAAAGGGCATCAATAAATATAATTGACTCTTTTCGCTCATCCATAATAGTCCTTGGAATGGTGGTGTTTAGATTTAAAAGATTGTTTCGTTTCTTTTTTGTTGATGTTAAATCATGCGCATATGTTTTTGATTGGGGGTTCTATTGTATCCTACAGTGCAGTGGAATAATTTTCAATTTCCATGTGTTCTCTAAAGTTACATTCAGCTATTTTTATAGGCTTTTAATTGACCAAATATTCGATATTGCTTACAACTTATGAAAGTCATTGGTTTTTTTATGTATTAATACTGTTAATTCCTCCATGTTCTGGCTGATTGGATCGGAGAGCGTAAAGAGTGTAGTTGCCATGACGGCAGCCTAGTCACCTCAAATTAGCAAGCAGGATAAGATCTCCTCCAGAAGTTACTTTACGCTAATAATTGAATAGATATGTGCATCAAGAGGTTGGCCATGAAGAAAAATGCGGTTTCTTGCTAGGCATTCAAAGGTAGCCCCGGCAGCGATGGCGACGGCTTCGCTGGCGGTGTTGCCTACCCCCATCACGATCTCCAGCCGGAATAGACCCAACTGCTGAAAACCAAAATCACGGAGCAGGGCGACAGCCTGTCGAGCGATGCCTTGTCCTTGGCGGGATTGCCGCACCCAATAGCCGATATTGCCGTAGCGATGATGGGGCGACAGCTGGTTGATACCGGCGCCACCCAAGAGCTGGCCGGTGGCAGCGCAGAAGATGCCCATGTCGTAGGCGCGCCCCGCCGCGCGATCCTGATCGCAGGCAGCAAACCAGGCCAGCGCCTGCTCCCGGTTGAACGAGGGAGTGCACCAGCTCATCCAGCAGCCGACCGTTTCGATGGATTCGTGGGCTGCGCGGACAAACTCGTCGGCGTCGCCCGCTTCGAAGGGGCGAATAACGAGTATGTCGTTGGCAAGGGGCTGGAATGTCATTGGCTGTCCTGCGTAGAGAGTAACGGCGCCCTCCCGAGGGGCGATTTGGTCCCTGGCCAAACCGGGTGTCGTCCTGAGCAAAGCAGCCGGCCACCTTGGGAGCTGGGGGGCAACACGATCCTGTTGAACCTTGAGCAAACCTACCCTAACGGGATCGGGTGGAGCCTTGCCACCCTTTTGTGCCCTCCGCTTCGCCAGTCTCTGTCGCCCGGTGGTGGTGGGCGCATCGACCCCGTCGGGGTTTGTCTCTAGCATAAGGAGGATGCGGGGCAGGGGCTCCGCCATGCGGGCATGGGTTGATGCCCGTTTACGGACTTTTGGCGGAGAGAAAAGATGAAGCTGCGTTCCTTGTTGATGGTGGGTGCCCTGCTGCTGGGCGGTTGTGCGGTCAATCCCTACGGTGGCACTCAGGCTCCTGTCAGTGAACCGGATCAGCCAGTGAGCCAGCCGGACAAGCCGGTGACCAAGCCGGATGCCGGGGCGCCGCTGCCCAAGCCGGTGGCGCCGACCGGGCTGGCGCTGGCCATGGCCGATGCCTTTGTGCAGGCACCCGAGGTGCGGAAGCTGGCGCAAACCGGCCAGCCGGTGCTGCTGCTTACTCCGCCCCAGAACGGCACCGGCGAGCCGGTGGACACCCGCGCCATGGCGGCGGCCATGAGCAAGCGCATCCAGAGCAAGAGCGGTTTTCGCTTTGTCGACCCGGGTCAGGTGGCGGCCATCACCGGTCAGCTGGAGTATCAGCAGGGCAGGATGAATCCGGCCTCCCTGGTGCGGCTCGGTCGTCAGACCGGCGCCGGTTACATGCTGTACGGGGATCTGGTGGCCGAGGGGAGCCGCTATCGGCTGTCGATGACCCTGATGGAGCTGCGCAGCGGCGAGCTGCTCTGGAGCGGCAGTCGCTCCGCCAGCCACTGAGCGTCCAGCGACTGATCAAAAAGAGGGTTGAGTGCTTGTGCACTCAACCCTCTTCTCATTCCAGCCCGCTGGCAGGGATCAGGACTCCATCTTCCTCAGAAAATAGGTGGTATGCCCGGGCGGCATGTCCGGTAGCTCGCCAAAGACCTGATAACCCTGTTTCTGGTAGAAGGGCAGAGCCTGGAAGCTGGTGGTTTCCAGATGAAAGTTGCTGATGCCCTTGCTGCGGGCGTACTGCTCCATGGTGGCGAGCAGGCGGCCGCCCCAGCCATCCTGGCGGATGCGCTCGTCAATCCAGAGCCAGTCCACGTGCAGCCAACCCCACTTGAGGTCGGCGGTGATGCCGCCGTGCACCTTGCCCGCGTCATCCTTGATAAAACTGGCGATGTGCTCGCGCAGGTGGGCGCCGGCCTGGCTGATGTTGTAGCCAGACAGGCCGATGCGCAGCGCGTCGACATCCTGCTCGGCAGGGGGTTGGGGTTGGGTCAGGTACATGGTCTCTCCAGAGCCGGGTAAAGGGCCTCTATCCATAACCGTTCAGACTCAATGTGGTCAAGTGGTTGCCCGACCCAGGCGCATGCTGGCCTGACGAACGGGCAACCCGGCGTCACAGTTGCGGGAAGTAGCAGGCGGCCATGTCGACCGGGTGATCGGGGCAGCCGGGCAGGTAGAAGTGCCAGCCCGCATCGGTGAAGGCGCGCAGCTCGCTCTCCACGAACTTGAGGGCGAGGCTGAGGGCCTGCAGGGCATCGACGCCATAGATGAAGGTCTTGTTGCCAAGGCCGTCCAGCTTCACCTTGCAGCGCCAGTCACCGCCGGCGGATTTGGGGTCCGGCTCGGGGGCGCGGATGGCAATCTTCACGGTCAGCTGTTCTCCCTCGATGCTGATGGCATCGAAGCGGGCTTTCACTATGGCTCTCTTCATCTGGACGATCCTTTTCCGGGGGCCGGCGCCTGTCTGGCCGGTGGCTGATGGTCGGTGAGTCGGCCGTCAGTGGCAGACTCAGGAAGGTCAGCCTAATGGATGCGAGCGTCGCAGACAACGGGCGCAGCGGCGGTCTGTGAGGTAGGGTGAATATCCGAGCGCCGCTGCTCTTTTGAGCGAAGAGAGGCGGGGCAAGCGCTATTTTCCCGCATTGCTTGATGCGCATCCATGAATGGCGGGATCCCTCGCTGGCTCGTCGCCATTCCCGGCACGATAATTGGGGCAGGCGCCAGCCCGGTGTGCGCCTCTCGTCCCCCGGATCCAAGGAAACCGCATGGCTCTTTCGGTCAAGCAACTATATGAAGTGATGGCCCAGCTGCCCGACCCCGTCTTCATCCTGAGCGAGGATGGCTACTACATCGAATACATCGGCGGGATGGAGCAGCAATCCTACCAGGATGGCAACCCACTGGCGGGCAAGCGGCTGGTCGATGTGCTGCCCGCTGCCATGACCCGCTGGGTGATGGAGCAGGTGACCCTGGCGCTGGATTCGGGCCAGGTGCAGGTGGTGGAGTACGAACTGGCGGCGGTTGAAGTCGATGGCATCAATGCCGGGGTTGGACCGCAGGGCTCGCAGCGCTTCGAAGGCAAGATTGCGCCGCTGCCCTCCCGCTACGATGGCAAGCGGGCGGTGGCCTGGGTGACCCGCAACATCACCCGCCAGTACGAGCTGCAGCAGCGGCTCAAGCTGCAGAGCGAAACCGACCAGCTGACCGGCCTCTACAACCGCCGCTATTTCTTCGAGCACTGCCGGCAGCGGCGGGCAGGGGAGGCACCCTGCGCGCTGGTGATGCTGGACATCGACCACTTTAAGCAGATCAACGATCGCTTCGGCCATCAGCAGGGTGACCGGGCGCTGCAGCGCTTCTGCGCTTGCGTGGCCGCCCAGCTGCGGGCGGACGATCTGTTCGTGCGCAGCGGCGGCGAGGAGTTCCTGATCCTGCTGCCCGGGATGAGCGAGCCGGATCTGCTGGCGCTGGCGGAGCGGATCCGGGCGGCCGTGGCGGCGCTGCCGGCAGATCCGGCGGCCTTTACCGTCAGCCTGGGCACCACCCTGGTGCGGCCGGGGGAGGAGATCAATCAGGCGCTGGCCCGCGCCGACGAGTGGCTCTATCGGGCCAAGCGGGCGGGGCGCAACCGTGTCGCCCACTGCCCGGTGGCAACCGGCGATCAGGAGTGAAACCGGGTAGGCGACCCTCTTATATATGGCGGCCAGCCCGGCACCGATATATCAGGCGCTGCGGGCACTGTTCGCTGCATAATTAACTGATATTTATAGACTGATGCTGTTAATATTAACGGGCCACTCTCTGGCCTTATTCAAGTTGTTGAACAACTCACCGAGGTTTTGTCGTTATGTTATCAGACGGAGCTGAATTGATTATCTTGAGGCCGAAATGACACATCTTATTTCCTTTTGAAACAATCCGATTCAAACAGTCATGAATTATTAACCTTGACCTTTATGGCGATTTCAACGATGGTAGCGTGGCATCCCCGTTTCCTCTTGGTGATCATGTTGATCGCAGGCGGGCTTGTTTTTTCTACGATCCGGTCGATATGCCGCTGCATATCACCAGCCTAATTACACGGGCCAATAAAATAAAAGATGACAGATTAATAAGGTGTATATCGCAATGAGTGTTGCTATTGCTGAAAAGAGTAATCCCGCATCAAAGTTGAAATGGGAGAAAAGTGATTCGGTATGGACCATGGGCTTATATGCCACTGCGGTCGGTGCCGGGACACTGTTTCTCCCAATTACCGTTGGCAGTAATTCGCCGGTTATTTTGCTATTTATATTATTGATGGCATTTCCGCTTTCTTATTATTCCCATCGGGCATTGAGTCGTTTTGTATTATCCAGCTCCCACCGGGAAGGGGATATTACCCACGTGGTGGAAGAGCACTTCGGTGCGCGGGCGGGCAAGCTGCTGATGCTGGTCTACCTGATGGCCTTCTACCCCATCATTCTGGTCTACAGCATCTCCATCACCAACGCGATCCAGAGCTTTGTGGTGCACCAGTTGGGCAATGCCGAGATCCCGCGCGGCCTGCTGGTGCTGGGGGTGATGCTGGGGCTGCATCTGGTGCTGCTGGCGGGCAAGCAGATGGTGGTGTCGGCCATCAGCGTGCTGGCCCTGCCCATGGTTGCCTTCCTCATCGGCCTCTCCATCTATCTGCTGCCCCAGTGGAGCCTCTCCTACTTCAGCGAGAGTCAGGGGGTGGACTGGCGTGACCCGGCATTCTGGAAATCCCTCTGGCTGATCGTGCCGGTGATGGTGTTCTCGTTCAGCCACGCGCCCATCATCTCCTCCTTCAGTGCGGCGCAGAAGAAGCGCTGTCAGGCGAGCGCCGACCAGCGCGCCAAGCGGATCATCAAGTGCAGCAGCCTGCTGATTTGCGGCAGCGTGCTGTTCTTCGTGGTGAGCTGCGTGATGAGCCTGAGTCAGGCCGAGATGGCGCAGGCCCGCATCGACAATATTTCGGTGCTGTCGGCGCTGGCGAACAAGTTCTCCAATCCGCTGATCGCCTATGTGGGGCCGCTCATCGCCATTCTGGCCATGTCCAAATCCTTCCTCGGCACCTCCATGGGGGTGAGCGAGGGGACGGTGAGCATGGTGAACGGTGCCTGTCAGGGGCTGGGGCTGTCGCTGCGTGAAGCGACCATAGCGCGGGTCTCGTCGGTCATCCTGTTCGTGGTGACCGGGGTCATCACCTACTTGAACCCGAACGTGCTGGAGATCATCGAGAAGGTGAGCGGGCCGCTCATCGCGGTGATCCTGTTTCTGCTGCCGGCCTGCTCCATCTATCGTCTGCCCGCCCTCAAGCGTTATCGCGGGGCGAGTACCCTCTTCGTGCTGGTGATCGGGCTGCTGGCCATCTCGGCCCTTATCTACGATCTGCTGTGACGGCGGATCCCGCACAAGTCAAAAAGGGCGACCCATGGGGCGCCCTTTTTCTTGGTGTTGCGGTTAGCCGAGCAAGGTGGAGACGCTCTGGCCGGCCATCAGCAGGCCGATGGCCAGGGCGCTGAACCAGACCAGGGTGGCGCTCACCAGCAGGTAGCCGCTGGCGACGAACAGGCCGTCGCGCTGCAGCATGCCGATGGCCAGCAGCAGGATGGCCCAGGCCGGCATGGCGTTGGTGAAGGGGATGGCCCCGAGCGGCAGCATCAGTAGCAGGGCCGCCAGCATGATCAGCAGGCCGTTGCAGCGGTTGATGGTACTGCTGCCGGTCAACAGCAGCAGGCGCGGGCGGATGAAGCGATCGATGCGGGCCAGCAGATCCGCCCCCTTGTGCAGGGTCGGTTTGAGCTGCTCGGCGGCAAAGCGGCGCTCCATCAGGATGGCGGGCAGCCAGGGTACCCGGTTGAGGGTGATGCCGATGCCGATGAACAGGATCAACAGGCCAAACGGGGTGCTGACGCCGGGGATGGAGACCGGCAGCAGGAAGGGCACGGTGAGCAGCACGCAAAACAGCAGCATGCCCTGTTCGCCGACCAGGGCCAGCATCTGGCGCAGGCTGATATGGCTGTCCTCGATGGCGTGGGCGGTGGCCCGCAGGGTATCGGAGAGCTTGTTCTGGGGGTCGTTGAGTTGCGCGGCAACCATTACCTGATGTCCTTCTGGTGAGTGGAACCGGCTCACCATGAGCCGATTGCGCGCCAGCATACGTGGCACAGGTTAATCGGGGATGAATAACGGCAGGGACGGCGAAATGTGATCTCCCCGATGAAAACCGCTTGATACAGGCCGGGTTTAGGATGGGGGCCAGTGGGCTCTGATATGCTTGACGGGCACTGATGCAGAGCACGGAGGAGCCGTGATGAAACGAGCAGGGATCATGATGATGGGGCTGTTGTTGCCGCTGGGGCAGGCTTGGAGCGCCGAGGAGCAGGCCGCCCTCGGCTGGCAGGTGACGCCGTTCTTCGGCTACAGCTCGGCCATCGACTTCGAGGCCAATGACGAGCCCAAACCGACGCCCGTATCCACCCGGCTGGAGTCCTTGCAGGGGGAGCGCTCTGGCAGCTGGGGCCTGTTCATCAGCAAGGAGGTGGATGACCCCGGCATGATAGAGCTGCTCTACAGCCACCAGTCCACCCGCCTCTCCCCCGATCAGCCGGATCGCTTGACGGTGGATACCCTCCACTTTGCCGGGGCGCTCACCCTGTCGGACAACTTGATGGCCCCCTACATCGGCGCCGGTATCGGCGCGACCCGCTTTGCCGCCTACGACAGCGAGGTGGCCCCCTCCATGTCGCTGGCGTTCGGGGTGCAGCCGCGCCTGACCGAGCATCTGGCGCTGCGGGCCGAGGTGCGCGGTTATGGCTCGCTGGTCAACGACAACAGCCAGTTTCTCTGCAACCCGGACCAGTGCGTGTTCAAGGTGCGCGGCGAGCTGGTGACCCAGTGGCAGGCCAATATCGGCCTGACCCTGCGGTTTTGAGCCACTTGCACTGCGGCGCCGTGATCCCCCTGCCTCGTACACTGCCCTCGCTGTCGACCCCGCGGCTGTTGCTGCGGGCATTGGATGCCGGGGACAGTGCCGAGCTGTTCGCCATCTACGGGGACTCCGAGGTCATGCGTTTCGTCGGCGAGCCGCCGTTTCCCTCCCTCGCCACCGTGGCGCAGATGCTGGTGAGCGTCGCGCGGTTGCTGGCTGCCGGCGAGTCGCTGGAGTGGGGGCTGGTGGCGCGCGACAGCGAGCGCCTGATCGGCACCTGCGGCCTGCACAGCTTTGTGGAGGAGGTCGGTCTGCGCCAGGCAGAGGTGGGCTGCATGCTGGCTCGCAGCCACTGGGGAGAGGGATGGATGGCAGAGGCGCTGACGGCCCTGATCGCCTATGCCCGCCAGCTCGGCCTTGCCACGCTAGTGGCGGATATCGAGCCGGACAATCTGCCCAGCCAGCGGCTGTTTCGGCGGCTGGGCTTTGTCTGGCAGCAGGATAGCTGCTACCGCTTGTCGCTTGAGAGGATCACACCAGACCGCGAGTGAGGCGGCTGAGCGGCTCGTTGACGTCGAACAGCTTGAACTGCACCGCGCTGGCGCCCATGGCGAGCACCCGCTGCTCGTGCATGGTGGCGTAGGCGAGGGCGCTCGCCTCATCCTCGAACAGATAGATGCCGCCTGCCTCGCCGGTGCGCGGGTTCTCGGTCCAGATCTTGGAGATGAAGCCCGGCTCCTTGGTGATGGACTCGGCCAGCGGCATGGCCGCGGCGGTGAGGGCCGGCCCCATCATCTCGGCGGGGAAGTTGAAATGGATCTGCAGCAGGCTGGGCATGGTGAACCTCTCGTGGGCGTTGAATGACTAAGCCCGCATCATAGGAAGCCGGCATCTTGGCTGCAAGAAGGCACATTTTCGTGGCATAGTTACCGCAAAGTAACCACTTGCGAGCCATCCCTTGTCCTCACTGCCCTGTCCCGCCTATCGGGTGCTGCGCCTGCTGGCCGGCAAATGGAAACCGGCCATCCTGTTTCATCTGCGCGCGCAGACCCTGCGCTTTGGCGACCTGCGCCGCAGCCTGCCCGAGGTGAGCCAGAAGGTGCTCACCGCCCAGCTCAAGGAGCTGGAGAGCGACGGCGTCGTCATCCGCACCCTCTACCCGGACGTGCCGCCCCGGGTGGAGTACAGCCTGAGCCCGCTCGGTGTCGCCCTGCTCCCCTTGCTTCAGCAGATGCACGACTTCGCGCTGAGCCACGGCGACCTGCTGGCGCAGAGTGAAGCGGGGGCAGCCCGCGACGAGCCCCATCTCGGCGAGCCCGGTTAATCCCGCGCCGGCCAGACCATCAGCCACTCGGCGCAGCCGGTGTGGGGATCCACGCCCTCTGCCGCCACCTGAAACCCTTGTGCGCGATAGAAGTCGCACGCGGTCCGGTTCTGCTGATAGACCTGCAGCCGCAGGGTCGGCAACTGCTGTTTGGCGTGCTCGAGCAGGGCCTTGCCCAGCCCTTGCCCCTGCCGCGCGGGGGCCACGAAGAGGGCGGCCAGGGAGCCCTCATGCAGGGAGTAGAAACCCAGCACCTGCTCACCCAGGCAAAGCACCTGGCTGTCGGCGGCGGGCAGATAGATCTCCCGCATCGGCGCCAGGTTGGCGTGCCAGTAGGCGGGCTCGATGAAGTGGTGGGCCAGCAGGGAGGCCTCCAGCCAGATGGCGAGGACGGCCTCGGTGTCGGCCGGGGTGAAGGGGCGGATCTGCATGGGTGTCTCGTCTGGAATCATCACAAGGGAGGCATGGTAACAGCACAGGCTCCGTCGTCACCCGGCGAGTGGCCAAAGTTGTACCTCCATAACAAAACAGGCGACCCGCAGGTCGCCTGTTGCCGTTAGCCGGCGTAGGGGAGGGAGGAGTGGTGCAGCACGATGCGCACCTTGCCATCGTCCCCCTTCTTGAAGCCCCAGGTCTTGTCGACCGTGGTCTGCTTGTTGTCCCGGTCGGTCAGGTGCACCTTGCCCATGGTGAGGGCCATGTCGCCGTTGATGTAGACGGCGGCGTTGTCGTAGTTGTAACTCTGCCAGTTCTTGAGGGCGAAGCCGGTGTCGGCGGGATAGGCCTGATTGTTGCCGACGAAGTAGGCCAGCGCCCCTTCCTGATTGATGCGGAAGGTCTGTTCGCCGCCGGCCAGGGTCGGCTTGAACAGCACGGGGCCATGGTGGTAGCCGTAGGCGCCGTCGAGCACGGCGGTGGCGGTGGCTCTGGCCTTGTCGATGCCGCCGCTGCGGTAGTCATCGCTGATCTGGATCAGGGCCTTGCCCCAGGCATCCTGCGCGGCCTTGATCTCGGCTTCGGTGATGTTGTTGTTGGCGATCTGGGCGGCGCTGAGGGAGCCGCTGGCGGCGAGCAGAACGAGGACAAGGCCGGATTGCTTGGTGAACAGCATCTTGGTGAGCAACTTCATACGGTCGTGACTCCTGGGTGTCGCGTTTAAGGAGTCCCGGAGTTTATCTATCCGCGATGAATAAAAATTGAACCCCCCATTCAGCCTTGAGTGGGGAGGGATCGGCCTCCCTCCCATCCTCTGTGCCCCTCAGCGGGCCCGCAGCAGCCAGCGACTGGCTGCACCCAGCGTCAGCAGCCGGTAGCCGAGCAGGGAGAGCGCCAGCAGCGCCGGCACCTTCAGCAGCTCCCACCACACCTGTTTGCCCTGCGGGCCGAAGATCATCAGCCACACCACCAGCATCATGTGCAGACAGTAGAGGCCCAGCACCTTGGGGGCCTGGCGCTCGAGCCAGCTGCCCTTGCCCCAGCCTGGGTTGGCCAGCAGCAGGCCGAACAGCCCCAGCGCCCAGGGGATCGAACCCAGCAGGAAATCGTGACGAGCGAGGGGGACGGCGGCAACGCGCAGCAGCCCTGCGGCCTCGAGGGCGTAGAGCCCCATCCCCGCCATCATCAGCAGGGCGCAGCGCCTGGCATCCGGCTGCCAGGCGCGCAGGCGCAGCTCGGCGCCGAGGGCCACGAACAGCAGCGAGAAGAAGGGGCCGTTGCGGGTCAGCAGGGCCCACTCACCCCCCAGCAGCGGCGGGCCATAGGAGCCGCCGAGCAGGGCCAGCCCGTAGAGCAGGACGCCCAGCAGCAGGGCCAGCCGGGGCAGGCGGGCCTGCTGGCAGAGCGCCAGGATCAGTACCGCCAGCATCAGGGCGGGCAGGAACCAGAGGTGGATCATGCCGCCCACCCACCAGACGTTGAGCGGATCCCCCAGCTGCATCTGCCACTGGCTTGCCATGGCCGGCAGATAGCCCTCGCTCACCGCCGCGAGCGGGTTGAAGGGTATCAGCACGTAGAGCAGGCTCCACGCCAGCCAGAGCCCTAGCAGCGGGCGGCAGTAGCGCAGCGCTACCGTCAGGGGGTGGCCTGCGGCGAGAGCGGGTTGCAGAAAGTAGCCGGCGCAGAGGAAGAACAGCGGCACCGCGAAGCGGCAGAGCTGGTTGATGACGCCGCCGAGCCAGAAGTAGAGAGTGCCGTCCCACAGGGTGGGGTCGAAGGGGTTGCTGAAGGGGGAGAGGTGAATGGCCATCACCGCCATGATGGCCACTACCCGTCCGCATTCGATGCTGGAGATGCGCATGCTGCCTCTTGCCGCTTGGGTTGAGGGCGCACCCTAGCAGCCGCAGGCGATCCTCATCCAGCCGCCAGGCCGGCAACTGTGACCCCCATCGGCGGCCGGTTACCCTTTGTTACCCGAGGTGCGGGCAAGGTTACCGCCGCCGAGAGACAGATCCCGTTTTGCCGTCGGTAAATGCGCTAGAGCAGGGCCACCAGCACGGTGACCAGGGCGCCCAGCAGCAGCAGGGCGATGCCGCGCGCGGCCGGGCCGTGCAGCTTGTTCCACATCAGCAGGCTGGTGAGGGCCAGCAGCAGCATGGCCAGCGCCGCCAGATCCCCCACCAGCTGCCACGGCAGGCCGGTGCCCATGCCACGGTGCAGCCGGTTGAGGCTGGCGGCGAAGTTGGCCTGTTGCAGTTCGGTGCGCACCAGCAATGTGCCCGCCACATAGCTGGCGGCCACACTCTGGCTGAGGGTGACGCCGCGCATCTCCCAGCGGGCCGGCAGGGTGAGCGGGCCGTCGGGGGTGGGCAGGGTCTGGGGCGGGGTGAGCTGGACGCGCCCCTCCTCGAACCCTGCTGCATAGCGTTGCTGCAGCAGGCTTTTCAGTTCATCCGGGCTGCTCAGCGGCGCGCTCAGCACTATCTCTTCGCTGGATTTATCGGTATGGGGGCCGGGCAGCGGCAGCACGGCCCTGTGTTGCAGCCAGAGGCCGGTGAGGCCGTAGAGCAGCATCAGGGTGAGGGTGGCAAAGCCGGCCCAGGCGTGGATGCGGCGCACCCACTTGTTGTTGTGCAGGGGGAGTTTTCTGCGTTTCATCGCTCGGTGCTTCATAAAAATCTGGCCAGCGAACGCTGGCCAGAGGGATCGGGAAAAAGCGGGGATCAGAAGCGGTAGGCGGCGCTCAGATGCAGCTGACGGGGTGTGCCCGGCATGATCTGGGAGGCGCTGGTGGCGCTGACGAAGTAGTCGTGATCGGTCAGGTTCTCCACGCTCAGCTGGGTTTCCCACTGCTGCCAGCGGTAGCCGGCACGGGCGTCGAAGCGGGCGTAACCGGGCAGGGGGGTGGTGTTGGCGTTGTCGGCGAAGCGATCGCCCACCGCGGTCACCCCGGTCTCGCCGAACCAGCCCTGCTTGCCGCTCTGATAGCCGGCGAACAGCTCGCCGTTCTGGCGGGAGACGTTCATCGGCCGCTTGCCTTGCAGATCGGCGTCCGCCTTGACCTGCTCGGCATCCTGGATGGCGATGCCGCCGCGCAGGTAGAGCTCGTCGGTCAGCTGGGCGCGGGCGCTCAGCTCGATCCCCTCGGTGCGCTGCAGACCGGTGAGGATCACCTTGGTGGGATCCAGCGGATCCTTGCTGCGCTTGTTGTACATCTCCAGCCGGTAGAGGGAGAGGGTGGTCGCCAGGCGGCCATCCAGCCAGTCGCTCTTGACGCCGCCCTCGTACAGCCGGGTGTGCTGGGGATCCAGGTTGTTGTTCTTGTCGCCCGGGGTGATGCCGATCAGCTCGCCGCCCACCGGGGTGAAGGTCTTGCTGTAGGAGGCGTAGAAGGCATGCTCCTCGATCGGGTTCCACACCAGGCCCAGGCGCGGGCTCAGGCTGGCAACCGAGACGGTCTCCTCCTTGTTGAGGTCGTTGCGGCGGCTGGTGACGGTGAAGTCGTCGCGGCGCAGACCCGCCAGCAGGTGCCAGTCACCCAGGCTGAGCTGATCCTGCACATAGAGGCCGTAGCCACGCACCTTGTGGTTGGCGTCGCTGGAGAGCTTCATGGCGCCGTCGTAGGTGGGCAGGGAGCCCGGATCATAGAGGTTGCCGGCCGGGATCGCGGTGGCGTTCTGGTAGAGCTTGGGGGTGCGCTCCTGCCAGTTCTGCTCGAAGCCCACCAGCAGACGGTGCTCGACGGGGCCGGTCTGCAGCTGGCCTTCGGCCTCGGTGTTGCTGATCAGGCTGTTGGCTTTGAGATCCTGCTGCCAGCGGGCGCGGGTCACCTGATCCCCCTTCACGCTGGTGACATAGGTGTTGTCGAACTGGCTGTCGAGGCTGGTGTAGCCCAGCTGCTGGCGCAGTTGCCACTGATCGTTGATGTCCCAGGTAAGGCGCGAGCGGGTGGACTGGGCCACATCGTCGATGAAGTCGCGGCGGGTATCGCTGTAGACATACTCCTTCGGCACGTCGGCGGGCCGGCCGTTGACGCCGGGGATGCCGCGATCCGGGGTGCGGTCGTGCTCGTTGCGCTCGTACTGCACCAGCCAGTTCAGCTTGTCGCTGATCTCCCAGTTGACGGAGGGGGCCAGCAGGGTGCGTTTGCTGGTCACGCCGTTGCGAAAGCTGTCCTTGTCTTCCTGGGCCAGGTTGAGGCGCACCTGCACCTGTTCACCCGCTTCACCGTTGAGGTCGGCGGCCAGCCGGCGGCTGTCGAAGCTGCCGAGCTGGGCGCTGACGCTGGACTCCAGCCCCTTCTGCGGCTTCTTGCTGACCCGGTTGACGATGCCGCCGGTGCTGCCGCGGCCGTAGAGCACCGCCGCCGGTCCCTTGAGCACTTCGACCCGCTCGGTGTTGCCAAGGTCGCGGGTGTACTGCATGTCGTCGCGAAAACCGTCCAGATAGAAGTCGTTGCTGGCGCTGAAGCCGCGGATGTTGACCCCGTCGAAGCGGGTATCACCGCTGGCGTTGACGCCGGGGATGCCGGTCAGGGCCTCGCTCAGGGTGGGCTGGCCGAAGGCGGTCAGCTCGCTGGCCTTGACGCTGTCGATGGCCTGCGGCACCAGCTTGGCCGGGGTGTTGGTACGGGTCGCGGTGGCGACCTCTTCATGTTGGCTGCGTTTGCCGACCACTGTCATGGTCTCGTCTTCGGCGTGTGCGCCGGCGCTCAGGGCCAGCAGGGCGACACTCAGCAGAGTGCGCGGATGGTGAGGTGTGTGCATGTTGCGTGTTGACTCTTGAAGAAGCGACCTGATGGTCTGAACTTATTGATTTATTTGTAATTATTTTGTTTTCTCCCATTCGGGAGGATGCTAATGATATTGATTTTCATTAGCTGTGCAATAGAAACATGTTTTGGCGATGGGACTGGGTATCGGATGGCTCGCCAGCGCCGACAGGGCGCCCTGCCGGCAAGGTGACGGGAGGAGGGAAGAAGGGGGATGAGGGGCTCAGTGATCGGCGGCGGAGGGGGCGATCTCGGCCAGCTGCTTGCCCAGGACCAGCCGCGGCGCCGGGTCGGTCTGCAGCGGGATATCCTGCAGCGGGGTGCCCTGCAGGTTGCGATGGATGATGTTGGCCGCCATCTGGCCGAGGGCCCGATAGCTGCTGATGGTGCCGACGGTGCAGCCGTGTTCGACATAGAGCTCGGCGCTGCAGATGGTGGGAATGCCCGCCTCGTTGAGGGCGGCCAGCAGTTCGGGGGCGATGGAGAGCAGGTAGCTGTCGGCGGCGAGAAACACGATGCTCTCTTTGGCGTCGTGCTGCAGCCGCTTGAGTTCGCTGGCCAATCGCCGCTTGTCCGGCGCGATGCGCCAGGTGGTGAGCTCCCACTGGTAGCGACGGGCTTCGCGCAGCAGCAGCTCGCCGGTCAACAGGGTGTTCTGCTCGCGCGGGTTGAATGGCAGCAGCAACCCCTTGCCGGCGGGCAGATAGCGGCGGGCGTTGGCGAGCTGCAGCGCCATCGGCACCATGTTGCTGGTGCCAGCCACCATCTGGTTTTCCGTCTTGTCGTCGGACAGGAATCCGGCCCCGACGGGGTCGGACACTATGCTGAAAATCAATGGTTTGCGGTTGCCCACCAAGCTCTTGACCATGGCCGTGGCGGTGGTGCCGAAGCAGTAGATGTAGTCGTAGTCGGCGAGGGAGGGCAGCAGTTGCTGGCGCAGCAGGGTAGCCAGCACGGTTCTGTCCTGATTGGCGTTGAAGGTGACGAAGGTGGGGTGATGACCGAGCCGGTTCAGCTCGTCGCGAAAGCCGCGCTCGGCATCGGTCTCGCCGCGCCACAGCACCATGGCGATGGTCAGCGCCTGGACGGGCAGGGCGCAGAGCAGACAGCAGCAGATGAGCAGACGTAGCGGCATGATGATCTCCTCGTCGTGGTTCTGTTGAGCCTAGATCATGGGGAGCAGGGCACGCCGGTGCGGATGCAAAAGAGCGCGCCGGCATCAGCCGGCGCGCGCAGTGCAGAGGGGCCCGACTTAGAAGTCGTAGCGGGCCGCCAGCTGGAAGTCATCCTTGACGTTGAGCTTGCCGCTCTCTTTGCTGTCGAGGTTGTTGATGCGGTACTCGCCGATGACGCGCAGGTTCTTGTTGAACTTGTACTGGGCGCCCAGGGTGTAGTAGTCGATGGAGTCATAGTCGGCCTTGCCGTCCTGCTCTACCTTCTGCTTGTTCCACAGCGCCATCAGGCCGAAGCCGTTCTCGAAGTTGTAGCCCAGCGCCCCTTCCCAGCCGGTGTGATCCTTGCCGGTGGCCAGGAAGTCGGTGCCGTCCGCATAGCTCAGGGCGGCGTAGACGGCCTTGTTGTCGTACTTGGCGGAAAGCAGCCACAGCTTGGCATCCTCTTCCCCGTTCTTGTCGCGGATCCCCACGTTGTAGGCGGTGCCCAGCGCCAGGTTGAACGGGAAGGTGTAGGCCACGGCGGCGCCGTAGGCGGCATCGCTGTCCTTGCTGGTGGTCTCTTCGGTGTCACCGCCGTCGAACTTGTAGCTGGTGTCTACCTGGAAGCCGTTGAACAGACCGGAGTACTTCAGCACGGAACCGGCACGGTTGGTGGCGAAGGTGTCGGTCTTGGCGCCCAGCGCGTCGTTGCCGTAACCGTCGGAGAGAGAAACGTCGGTCCAGTCAGCCAGGAAGCCCGGGGCCCCTTTCTGGCGACCGAAGGTGATGTTGCCCCAGTCGGCGCCAACACCGGCGAACGCCAGACGGGTACGCAGGTTGTCTGAGTTCTCGCTGATGGTCTTCTCGCTGTCGTTGATGTACATCTGCACTTCGTACTGGGCCAGCGCTTTCAGTTGGCTGTTGATCTGGCTGTCGACCTTGGCGCCGAAGCGGACGAACTGGTTGGCGCCCTGCTTGTCGCTGTACTCCTGAGTGCCGTTCGGATGGGTGCTGTCGACCCCTTCCTTCTTGTCACCGAAGAACTGGCCGGCATAGATGCGGCCGTACAGATCCAGGGTGGTGGTGTCATTCTTGTAAACTTCAACGGCGTGAGCCTGGAAGGCCGCGGTGAGAGCCAGTGCCACTACAGTCAGCTTTTTCATCTTAATCCCTTGTGTTGCAAGCTTTGTTGTAAAAGACGGGGCCATGCTAGGCAGGGGGGATGACAGCGGGGTGACACTCTCGTGAAGTGTCGGTGGCGGTTTGATGTCAAATTGGTGAAAGGGCCGTGTTTTGTGTGACGAACCGCCACTTTTGCGCGCAAAGGTTTGCCCTTGTGGTAGAATGCCGCCCGTTTTCGAGCTCCAAAGGTTGGATATGCGATGAGACGTGAACTGGCAATCGAGTTTTCCCGAGTGACGGAAGCGGCTGCACTGGCTGGCTACAAGTGGCTCGGACGTGGTGACAAGAATATCGCCGATGGGGCGGCCGTTGCGGCCATGCGCCATATCCTCAATCAGATCCAGATCGATGGTGAGATTGTGATCGGCGAGGGTGAAATTGACGAAGCCCCCATGCTCTACATCGGCGAGAAGGTGGGCACGGGTCTGGGCGACGCGGTGGACATCGCGGTCGATCCCATCGAGGGTACCCGCATGACCGCCATGGGTCAGGCCAATGCCCTGGCCGTGCTGGCCGTCGGCGACAAGGGTTCCTTCCTCAAGGCCCCCGACATGTACATGGAGAAGCTGATCGTGGGTCCCAAGGCCAAGGGTGCCATCGACCTCGATCAGGCCCTCGAGCTGAACCTCAAGGCCGTGGCCAAGGCGCTCGGCAAGCCGCTCTCCCGCCTGACCGTGATCACCCTGGCCAAGCCGCGTCACGACAAGGCGATCAAGGAGATGCAGGGGCTGGGGGTGCGGGTGTTCGCCATTCCCGACGGCGACGTGGCTGCCTCCATCCTCACCTGTCTGCCGGACAGCGAAGTGGACATGCTGTATGGCATCGGTGGCGCGCCGGAAGGGGTGATCTCGGCGGCGGTGATCCGCGCCCTGGACGGTGACATGCAGGCCCGCCTGGTGCCCCGTCATCAGGTCAAGGGCGACAGCCCGGAAGTGCGTGCGCTGGGCGAGCAGGAAATTGCCCGTTGCGAGGCGCTCGGCATCGACGTGAGCAAGGTGCTCAAGCTGGAAGACCTGGCCAAGAATGACAACGTCATCTTCTCGGCCACCGGCATCACCAAGGGTGATCTGCTGGACGGCATCACCAGCGACGGCGTCATGGCGACCACCGAGACCCTGCTGATCCGTGGCAAATCGCGGACCATCCGCCGCATCAAGTCGATCCACTTCCTGGATCGCAAAGACAGCGTGGTGCGCGACATCATCCTCTAATCAGGATGCGTGCGGGGCAACCCCCATGGTACCGCCTGAAAAGCCCGACACTGTCGGGCTTTTTGTTGTCTGTTGGCAAGGACACTATTTCATGGCAGGGCCGGTATAAGAGTGAGGAAAATCCCCGCCCTTTGCTACACTGGTTCGCCCTGCCAAGGAAAGCATTACATGGAATGTCGTCAAGGTTGCGGTGCCTGCTGCATCGCCCCCAGTATCAGCAGTGCCATTCCCGGCATGCCCGACGGCAAACCGGCCGGCGTGCCCTGCGTGCAGCTCGATGCGCGGCTGGGCTGCAAGATCTTCGGCCAGCCCGAGCGTCCGGCGGTGTGCGGCGGCTTTCGTCCCATGCAGGACGTGTGCGGCTATCACCGGGAGGAGGCTATCTGGCTCATCGGTGAACTGGAGCGGCTGACGTCCTGAGACTGACCCTCTCCCTCGGGGTGAGGGGGGTTGCTGGTTCCCCCTCATCCCCGACCCTTCTCCCACGAGGGGAGCAGGGAGAGCAGCCATTCGGAACAATCCCAATAAAAAGAGGCCGCAACTGCGGCCTCTTTTTATTTCGCGACGAACGGGCGTTAGACGTCGGCCAGCTGCAATGCCTGGCGGTAGTACTCGTTGGCCTTGTTGGTGAGGCGGCGCTTGTCCATCACCTGACCGAGGGCGTGGTAGACGGCTGCATTGGGCGCCTTCGCGACCTCCTGCTCCAGCAGGCGCTGGGCGTCGTCCAGCTGACCGGCCAGCAGGTAGACCTGGGCCAGCGCCGCGTCGACGCCCGGCTGATCCTGGATCTTCTGCAACAGGGCCAGCATCGGCTGGTAGCTGTCGAGCTTGAGTTTGGGCAGACGGGCCAGCAACTGGGGCGAGACCTGCTTGCGCAGCGCATCCAGCCACAGCTCGGCGGCTTCATTGTCGGCCCCCAGCTGGCGCAGGCGATCGCCATAGACGGCCAGCAGATCCGGATCCTGGCGCAGCTTGCGCGGCAGCTCCTGCCAGAGCGGGCGCAGGGTCTCGAGGGCGCCGCTGGCGGCGTCGAGGCGACCACGCCAGGCCTGCTGCAGCAGATCCTCTTCCTGTTTGGGGGTCAGCTTGCCCACCTTGTGCAGCACCGGAATGAGGTCGATGAGGGCAGCCCAGTCCTCACGGGCCAGGTGCACCTGACGCAGCTGGTCCAGCACCATGGGGTGGCGCGGGTTGAGGGCATAGACGGATTCCAGCATGGCCAGCGCGGTGTCGTACTGGCCCTGCTCGATCTGCAACTGGGTCTGGGTCAGGGTCAGCGCCAGCTCGGCCTTGGGGTTCTCCTCCTGCGCCTTTTGCAGGTATTGGTCCCGGCGCACGTCATCGCCACGGGCCTGGGCCGCCTTGGCGGCGCTCAGGTAGTTGAGCAGCGGGGTGTCGCTGTTGCTGGCGCCCTTGAGCATCAGCTTCTCGGCCTGGCTGTAGTGCCCCTCGGCCATGGCCAGGGTGGCGGCCACGGTCTGCTGGTTGGCCTTGCGGCGCCGGCGCGAGCCGTACCAGCCCAGCGTCTTGCGGCGCAGGCCGAATACCCGGCCCAGCAGCCACTCGACAATGAGCAGGGCACCGTAGAACAGCACCGCCAGGATCACCGCGCTGGTGACCGAAGATTCAACCGTGTAGTTGCCCAGCGAGATCAGTACATAGCCCTTGTTGCCGGAGGCCTGCGGGCCGAAGATGAGGCCGGCCACCATGGCGGCCACCAGTACAATCAGACGAATCATGGTGCCCTCCTCAGTTGCTGGCCAGAATGCGCTGCAGGCGCTCGGTCAGCACCTCTTCCAGCATGGCCTGGGTTTTGAAGCGATCCGGATAGTTGAATTGGATCTGCTCTCCCTTGAGCTTGTCCAGCTCGGACTGCATGTAGTGGGTGGCGCTGTTGTCGGTGTCGAAATACTGGGTCAGCCAGCGCTGGGCCTTGTCCAGGCTGTCGTCATAGAGGGCCTGCTGTTCGCGGTAGACGGCGAGCTGGGCCTGCAGCAGCTTGGTCTTGAGGTTCTCGCGCAGGAAGATCTCCTGCTGCGGGGAGAGCAGGGCCTCCACCGCGCCGTCGCGACGGCGGATGGTGATGAAGTTCTCGGTGAACTTGACCCAGTTCTTCTTCAGGTTGCTTTCCCACTCGTCCGGGTTGGTGCTGACGGCCTGATCAGGCTCGCTCTTGGCTTCCGGCATGCTGACGGTGGAGAGCGGCAGCAGCTCGATCTGATCGGAGAGGGCGGCCAGCTTCAGGGTCAGCCCTTCGCGGTCGATGCGCGGCATCCCCTTGAGCTGGGCGATGTCTTCGGCCAGCGCCTTGCGGATGGGCATCAGGCTGGGATCGTTGAGCGCCTTGATGCGCTCGTCGGCATTGCCGAGCAGTGTGATGGCGGAGACGAGGTCATGTTCCAGCCACAGCTTGCGACCGGCCATCCGCACCAGGTATTCGGATTCGGCCAGCATCCAGTCGTTGGGGCGCTTGTCGTTGAGATCCAGCACTCGGGTCTGCAACCCCTTGAGCTCGTCCTGCAGCAGTTGCTGCTGCTTGCCGAGGGCGGCCAGCTGCTCGCCATCCTTGCTGTTGCTCTGGTCAAGCTTGTTCATGGCCTCGGCCAGTTGCAGCTTGAGCTGGTTCAGCTCGCCCTGCTGGGCGACGGCACTCTTGTGGCCGTGCAGATAGAGGCCACCGGTCAGGCCGAGGGCCAGCAGGATGGCGATGCCGCCGACCACAGCACCCGAGCTGCCCTTCTTGTTGTTGACCTTCTGGCCGGGTTGCTTGTTGTCGGCCACGGAGGCCGCGGCACTCGGCTGGACTTCTTGCTGTTCAGTCATTCCATCTTCCTCAGTTCCAGAGCGGCCGTCAGGGCCTGGTTGGATGCACCCTGGGCAATCGTGATATGGGTAAAGCCCGCCGCTGCGGCCATCTCGGCCACCCGCGGGCTGGGCACCACCAGCAGGCGGTCGTGCAGCCAGGGCAGCTGTTGGTCCGGGACCAGTTCCAGCAGCCGTTGCAGCAGTTCACCGCTGGTGACGAGCAGGCTGTCGAGCCCGGCCGCCTGCCAGTGGCGAGTCAATGCGTCCCCGTCCAGTGCGGGGTAGTGGCGCTCATAGGCCGCACAATAGTGCACCAGTGCGCCGCGTGAGGCCAGCGTCCGGGCGATGAGATCCCGGCCGCCATTGCCGCGCAGGATCAGCACCTGCTTGCCGTTCACCTGTTGCAGGCCGGGCAGGGCCAGCAGCCCTTCGCTGCGCGGATCGTCCGGGCTCAAGGCCTGGATGCCCACCTCGGCGAAGGCATCCGCGCTGGCCTGACCGACCGCAAAGTAGTCAATATTTGGCCAGGTCTGACCAGTTTGCAACAGAAAATGATGAGTGAAATGAACCGCATGCATGCTGACGGCGATGACGATGTCGGCCTGGGGCAGCAGTTCGGGCAGGCGGTGCAGTTCGCTGCCCGCCACGGTTTCCAGCAGCGGGCAGCAGAGCGGTGCGTGGCCGTGCTGGCGCAGCAGCGCCGCCAGCTCGGCGGCCTGGGCGGCCGGGCGCACCACCAGCGGGATCATGCCCGGTAGACCTCGGCCAGGATGACATCGGCGCCATCGGCCAGCAGACGCTGGGCCAGGGTGTGACCGAGGGCCTCGCCGTCGGCCAGCGGGCCGCGGATCTCGTCGCGGATGACGCGGCTGCCATCCGGGCTGCCCACCAGGCCACGCAGCCACACTTCTTCCCCCTGCACCAGGGCGTAGGCCCCGATGGGAACCTGGCAACCCCCCTGCAGGGCACGGTTCATGGCGCGCTCGGTCAGCACCCGGATCCGGGTCTCGGGGTGTTCGAGCGGTGCCAGCAGGGCGTGCAGCTCATGATCGTCGAGGCGGCATTCGATGCCGACCGCGCCCTGACCGTTGGCGGGCAGGCTCTGTTCCGGCTCGATGAAGGCGGTGATGCGGTGCGCCATCTCCAGCCGTTTCAGGCCGGCGGCGGCGAGGATGATGGCGTCGTATTCACCGGCGTCCAGCTTGGCGAGACGGGTGTTGACGTTGCCGCGCAGGTCGCGGATCACCAGATCCGGGCGTGCCGCGCGCAGCTGGCACTGGCGGCGCAGGCTGGAGGTGCCGACCACGGCTCCCTGCGGCAGCTCATCAATCTGGCCGAAGCGGTTGGAAACAAAGGCATCGCGCGGATCTTCGCGCTCGCAGATGGTGTGCAGGCCGAGCCCCTCGGGGAACTCCACCGGTACGTCTTTCATGGAGTGCACGGCGATGTCGGCCCGTCCTTCCAGCATGGCGGTTTCCAGCTCCTTGACGAACAACCCCTTGCCGCCCACCTTGGCGAGAGGGGTATCCAGGATCTTGTCACCCTGAGTGCTCATGGGCACCAGCTCGACCTGCAACTCGGGGTACAGGGCTTCCAGCCGGTCTTTGACGAAGTTGGCCTGCCACAGGGCCAAGGGGCTCTTGCGAGTGGCAATTTTCAGGGTTCGGGCTGCCATATCAATCAGTTGTTTCATCTTTAGAAGGAAAACGATCTTACCACCCTTTGCAGGGGCTTTCATGGCGCAGCCCGCAAAAGCGGGCTCAAGCTCAAAAACGGCCGCTGAAAATGATTTTTATTAAGTCTGGCTTGCCGGTTAATTTGTTGAAATTACAGATTTTTATTGCTTTCCAATGATACTGTTTAGTGACTTGTCATAAATAATCCGGCGATTGTGTGCGGGCTTGTTTACCACCGCTGTTTGCATTGTTAACATGATCACACTTTTTTGACGTCTCCCCGTTTTGGTGCGTCATTTCTTACCTCGGTATAGGCAGGGCATTGCTGGTAAAACTCGACACGCTGGTGGCGCGCTACGACGAACTCAATCGTCTCAAGACGCAACGGGCGCTAGGTCTCATGAGTCGCTACGGGCAGCAGGTTTTTCAGCTGCTACCCGTCATGCTGCACTTCAATCACCCTCTGCTGCCTGGTTACGTGGCTGGGGATGTGCCGCACGGCATCTGGAGTTTTACGGCCAATGACGCCCAGCAGGCCTTCATCGAGGACCTGTGCCAGAACGCCAACTGCCTGAACGGCCTCACCACCCATGACAAGTCGATCCAGGGGCTCTACTCCATGGGCAGCACCTCGTCCATCGGCCAGTGTTGCCACTCGGATCTCGATATCTGGGTCTGCCACGTGGCCGGTTTGTCGCAGGAGCGGCTCGAGCTGCTGGATCTCAAATGCCAGCAACTCTCCAAGTGGGCCGAGCAGCGCGGGGTCGATCTCAACTTCTTCCTGATCCCCGAGGACAAGTTCCGCCAGCGCAACGATGCCCAGATGCAGGGTGAGAGCTGCGGCAGCGCCCAGCACCTGCTGCTGCTCGACGAGTTCTACCGCAGCGCCATGCTGATCGCCGGCAAGCGGCTGCTCTGGTATCTGGTGCCCAGCGAGTATGACGACCACTACGACGACTACGTCAACGGCCTGTTCGCCCACGGCAAGCTGAGCCAGGATGACTGGCTCGATCTCGGTGGCTTCAACCGCATTCCGGCCGAGGAGTACTTCGGCTCCGCCCTCTGGCAGCTCTACAAGGGCATCGACTCCCCCTACAAGGCGGTGCTCAAGTCGGTGTTGATGGAGGCCTACTCCCACGAGTATCCCAACACCCGTCTGCTGTCGGTGACCAGCCGCGACTGGTTCCAGCACAACGAGGGGATGCACTACCGGCTCGACAACTACTGCCTGATGCTGGACAAGGTGACCAACTACCTCAAGTCCATCGGCGACATGCAGCGGCTCGATCTGGTGCGCCGCTGCTTCTATCTGAAGGTGTGTGACGGTCTCAGCCACCCGAAAGAGGAGCACTCCCCGGCCTGGCGCCGCGAGCAGATGACCCAGCTGGTGGCCTACTGGGGCTGGAGTCAGGAGCGGTTGCACCATCTGGATCACCGCCAGGAGTGGAAGGTCGAGGACGTCAAGGTGGCTCACGCCGAGCTGCTGGAAGCCCTGATGCAGAGCTACCGCAACCTGATCCAGTTCGCCCGGCGCAACAACATCAGCGAGTCCATCAACCCGGAAGACATCGGCATCCTGTCGCGCAAGCTCTATGCCGCGTTCGAGAGCCTGCCGGGCAAGGTGCAGCGCATCAACCTCAAGATTGCGCCGGACTTGAGCGAGCCGGATCTCAGCTTCGTGCAGGTGCCGCACGGCCGCTTGAACCGCGCCGGCTGGTATCTCTACAAACATTCGCTGGAGCCGGCAGATATCATCGGTCGGGCGCCGCTCGAATATAACGGCTACATCAGCAAGCTGGTGTCGTGGGCCTACTTCAACGGCCTGCTGACGCCGCAGTCCCGGGTGCACCTGTTCAACCAGGGCTCGGATCTGCACATCGACAACCTGCACCAGTTCTGTCGCGATCTGTCCGGCACCTTCCCGGTCAAGTATCCCCGCGCCACCAACCTGGCCCTCAGCCGGCCGTGCGAGATCCGCCAGCTCTCCATCTTCCTCAACCTGGAGACGGACCCGACCAGTCACTGGGTGGGCCAGGTGATCGAGTTCGACGCCAACGCCGCCGACGTCTTCTCGTTCGGCCGCAACCAGGAGTGTCTGGTGGGCTCGGTGGACCTGGTCTATCGCAACTCCTGGAGCGAGATCCGTACCCTGCACTTCCAGGGGGACGAGGCGGTGGTGGACGCTCTCACCACCATCCTCGGCAAGATGCACCAGGATGCTGCTGCCCCCGAGATGATCGAAGTGTTCTGTTACAGCCAGCACTTCCGCTCTCTGGTGCGTACCCGCTTCCAGCAGCTGGTGGCCGAGTGTATCGAGCTGCGTCTGGCCCGCGACAAGCAGCAGCTGGTCAAGACGCTGGCGCTCGGCAAGGAGAAGTACGGCATCTTCTTCGAGCGGCGCGGGGTGTCGGTCAAGAAGCTGGAGAACGCGGTCGACTTCTATCGCCACATCTCCCACAACAAGCTGGATCACCTGCCGCTGCGGCTCGACAAGACCCACAGCCAGCATCTGCCCGGCATTGTCGACGCCTATGCCAGCGAGGGGCTGGTGCAGTTCTTCTTCGATACCCGGGATGCGGGCACCAACATCTATATCCTGGACGAGGCGAACCGGGTGGAGATCTACCAGCACTTCGCCGGCAACAAGGATGAGCTGGTGCAGGGGGTGAACCGCTTCTATACCTCCAGCCACGAGCGCTTCAGCGACGCGGGCCAGTTCAGCAACTTCAACCTGCCCCAGTACTACGAGATAGTGCAGATCAACGGCGAGCTGGAAGTGATCCCCTACCGCAGCCAAGGTCAGCTGCGCGACGCTGGTCAGGGGCGCGAGCTCGGCTCCGCCGCAGGCGCGGGGTAGGGCAGGGGCCGGTCCGGCGTGCGCGCAAGCGCCCTGGTCTCGGCCCCCTGCTGCACAGGATCATCGCTCATATCGAATGAAAACGGCCTGCATCTGCAGGCCGTTTGGCTATCCGCGGTTGGCTCAGCCCGCGAGGCGGGCCAGCAGCCACTGACGGATGTCGTCGAGTTGCGGGCGGCAGATCTCGTGGCGCATGGGGTACTCGTGCCACTCGAGGGAGAGCCCGGCCGCCTCCAGCCGGTTCTTGGCGTCCCAGCCCATGGAGAGGCTCACCACGTCGTCATAGATGCCGTGCATGTAGCAGATGGGCAGGCTGCGGGCAGCCTCGCTCATCTCGCCGAGCAGGGTATCGGGGGCCGCCAGGTAGGTGGACATGCAGAGCAGGCCCGCCAGTTGCTGCGGCAGGCGCAGGGCGGTGAAGGAGGCAATCACGCCCCCCTGGGAGAAGCCGGCCAGCACGATGCGCTCGGGGGCGAAGCCCTCCGCCACCAGTTGTTCGATCAGCGCGGCGATGCGGGCCGCGGACTCCCTGACGTGGGACTCCACGGCGCGGTCCGCCGGGTTGTCGAAGCTCTTGATGTCGTACCAGCCGCGCATCTTGTAGCCCATGTTGATGGTGATGGCGCGCTCCGGCGCATCGGGCAGCAGATGACGCACCGGCAGGTCGGCGGGCAGCGCCAGCGCATCCACCAGCGGGGCGAGGCCGGCGCCGGAATCCCCCAGCCCGTGCAGCCAGATCATCGCGTGACGGGCGCCTTCAGGATGCAGATCAATCATGGCAGGCTGCACCATCATGGGAACTGGACGGGTTCGCCCGCCTGGGTGGTGCAGGCCTTGCTCAGCAGCGTCTTGAGCTCGTGACCGAAGCGGTTGTCGATCCAGCTTTCCCCTTGCAGCTCGAAGTGGAAGCCGTTCTCGCGGGTGGCGACCCAGATCTGGTGCAGGGGCTCCTGCTTGTTGATGATGACCTTGGTCTTGTTCTCGAACGACAGGGTCAAGACCCCGCCGGCACGTTCACAGTCAATATCCGGATATCCTGCGTCGACGGTGTCCTCCACATATTGGAAAAAGGCGTCGGTCAGGGCGTGATACTCGTGATCCTTCATCGGTTTATCCTGTTGCTTTTAACAATGTGAGTGCGATTATAGAGGGCCAAAAATTTTTTCGCAGCGAACCATTATGATTACCCAGCTTACCAAGTGTCTGCTTGCCACTCTTCTGTCTCTTGGTTTGGCCGCGTGTGGCCTGACGGGACCGCTCTACATGCCGCCCCCCGAGCAGCCCCAGACCCAGAGTACACCGCAAGCACAGACGCCTGCGACCGCCGAGGCTGCCCCAGAGGCCGCGCCGCAATAATTTAGGAAGGAACCGCCCCCTTGGATCACTTTAACTACGACGCCGACGGCCAGCTTCAGGCCGAACACACCTCGCTGCAACAACTTGCCGAGCAGTACGGCACCCCGCTGTACGTCTACTCCCGCGCCACCCTTGAACGCCACTGGCACGCCTTCGACAAGGCGGCGGGCGACATCCCCCATCTCATCTGTTATGCGGTCAAGGCCAACTCCAACCTGGCGCTGCTCAACCTGCTGGCGCGCCTTGGCTCAGGCTTTGACATCGTCTCCGGCGGCGAGCTGTCGCGGGTGCTGGCGGCGGGCGGCGATCCGGCCAAGGTGGTCTTCTCCGGGGTGGCCAAGAGCGAAGCCGAGATGCGCCTTGCGCTGGATAAAGAGATCCTCTGTTTCAACCTGGAGTCGGAAGCCGAGCTGGAGCGTCTGAACCGGGTGGCGGGCGGCATGGGCAAGAAGGCCCGGGTGTCGGTGCGGGTCAACCCGGACATCGACGCCGGTACCCACCCCTATATCTCCACCGGCCTCAAGCAGAACAAGTTCGGCATTCCCATCGAGCAGGCGCCCGCCATCTACCGCAAGGCGGCGGCCATGGCCAACATCGAGATCGTCGGGGTGGATTGCCATATCGGCTCGCAACTGACTGAATTGAATCCGTTCATGGAGGCGGCCGACAAGCTGCTGCGGCTGATCGACGGCCTGGCGGCGGAAGGCATCCACATTCACCACCTGGACGTGGGCGGGGGTCTGGGGGTCAACTACGGCGCCGAGCAGCCGCCCCATCCCAGCGAGTATGCCGAGGCGCTCAAGCAGAAGCTGGCGGGCCGGGATCTGACCCTGTTGTTCGAACCGGGTCGCGCCATCGTCGCCAACGCCGGCGTGCTGCTGACCCGGGTGGAGTACCTCAAGCCGGGCGAGACCCGCAACTTCGCGCTGATCGACGCCGGCATGAACGATCTGCTGCGTCCTTCGCTCTACGGCGCCTGGATGAACATCATCGAAGTGGACAGCCGCACCGCCCACGAGCTGGCGCTGTACGACGTGGTCGGCCCGGTCTGCGAGACAGGTGACTTCCTCGGCAAGGAGCGCACCCTGGCGATCGCCGAAGGCTCCCTGCTGGCGGTGCGTTCCGCCGGTGCCTACGGCTTTACCATGTCCTCCAACTACAACACCCGTCCCCGCGCCGCCGAAGTGCTGGTGGACGGAGCGCAGTCGTTCCTCATCAGAGAGCGCGAGCAGTTGGCCGATCTCTGGCGCGGTGAGCATTTACTGCCCTGATTGTTAATGGATTTCTCTAAGCGTTCCTCCAGGTGAGAGCGTGAACAAGGGTACAGGAACGCACGATGTTGATAGATTTTTCCAAGATGCACGGGCTGGGGAACGACTTCATGGTGGTGGATGGCGTCACCCAGAAGGTGTTTTTCAGCAATGAGGTCATCAAGAAGCTGGCGGATCGCCACTTCGGTATCGGCTTCGACCAGCTGTTGCTGGTGGAGCCGCCCTATGATCCCGAGCTCGACTTTCACTACCGCATCTTCAACGCCGATGGCAGCGAGGTGGAGCAGTGCGGCAACGGTGCCCGCTGTTTCGCCCGCTTCGTGCGCCTCAAGGGGCTGATCAACCGGGATCGCATCGCGGTGAGCACGGCGCGCGGCCGCATCGTGCTGCAGCTGGAAGGGGAGAACCAGGTCACGGTCAACATGGGGGTGCCCCAGTTCGAGCCGGGCAAGATCCCGTTCCGGGCCCAGAAGGCGGAAAAAACCTACCTGCTGCGGGCCCAGGAGCATACTGTGATGTGCGGGGCCGTCTCCATGGGCAATCCTCACTGCGTCATCGAGGTGCCCTCGGTGGCCGATGCGCCGGTGGCGACCCTGGGTCCCATCATGGAGCGACACGAGCGCTTTCCCGAGCGGGTCAACGTCGGCTTCATGGAGATGGTGAACGCCAGCGAGATCAAGCTGCGGGTGTTCGAACGCGGGGTGGGCGAGACCCTGGCCTGCGGCACCGGCGCCTGTGCCGCTGTGGTGGTGGGCATCAGCCAGGGCAAGCTCAAGGAGCGGGTCACCGTCACCCTGCCAGGAGGCAAGCTGACCATCGCCTGGAAGGGGCCGGGTCAGCCGGTCTACATGACCGGGCCGGCCGAGCACGTATTTGACGGTCAGATAGAGTTATAGGCACGGGCGGGGAGGCCCCCGCTCAGCCAAGCACTAATGTCGGGGCCTTGTGCCCCTTTTTCGGATGGACCAACCAAGTTATGAGCGAACTCAAACGGCAGGAACCACTGGTGGATGAAGCCACAGTGCTGGAGTACCTGGCCCGTTATCCCGAGTTTTTCCAGCGCCACGCGGCCATGCTGGACCGGATCCGCATTCCTCACGAACGCAAGGGCACCGTCTCCCTGGTGGAGCGCCAGCTGGACAGACAGCGCGAGCGCATCGAACAGCTGGAGCAGGAGATCACCGAGCTGATGGGGATCGCCAGCGAGAACGAGCGGATCTTCCGGGTCTATGCCGATCTCTACGGCGAGCTGTACGGCTGTCAGAGCCTGTTCGAGGTGAGCGCGGTGATGGGCAAGGCGTTCGTGCAGCGGCTGCGGCTGACCGGCCTGCGGCTCTGGCTCAGCCCGAAAAAATTCCAGTTGAGCGGCCCCGAGCAGAAGTTCATGGCGGAGGGGCGACAGCTCGAGCAGCTGCTGGGTCAGCGCCTGCCGGGTCAGGATTACTACTTCGGCCGGCTCAATCAGAGCGAGAAGCAGGCGCTGTTCGGCCACGACGTGCTGGTCAACTCGGTGGCCCTGATGCGGCTCGGCGATCTCGGCGTGCTGGCTTTCGCCAGCTCGGATCCGAGCCACTTTACCCCCCACAACGACACCCTGCTGCTGGGCCAGCTCGGCCGCCTGCTGCAGCTGCGTCTGCCCGAGCTGGCGCGTGGCTAAGACGCCGGCCAGATCTCCCGCCAAGGCGCCGCCAGCCGCCGAGCCCCTGCCGGCTGCGCTGGCCGACGAGCTGGCGGCCTTCATCGAATACCTGCGGGTCGAGCGCCAGCTCAGCCCGCACACCCGCAGCAACTACCAGGCCCATCTGGAATCCATGACCGCCGAGCTGGTGAAGCTCGGGGTCGATGACTGGGCCCGGCTCGAGGCGAGTCAGGTGCGCAGTCTAGTGACCCGGATGCACAAGGCGGGGCTGGCGCCCCGTTCGCTGGCCACCAAGGTCTCTGCCCTGCGCAGTTTCTGCGACTGGCAGGTGCGCCAGGGGCGACTGGTGGCCAATCCGGCGCGCGGCATCGTCACCCCCAAGCAGGGGCGGCCGCTGCCCAAGAACCTGGATGTGGACGAGATGTACCAGCTGCTCAACATCACTGACGAGCAGGATCCGCTGGCGGTGCGGGATCGCGCCATCATGGAGCTGATGTACTCCTCCGGCCTGCGCCTCGCCGAGCTGGTGGGGCTCAATCTGGCGGACGTGAAGCTCGACGAGCGCCAGCTCAGGGTGACCGGCAAGGGCTCGCGAGAGCGGGTGCTGCCGGTGGGGCGGATGGCGGTGGAGTGGCTGCACAAATGGCTCAAGCTGCGCCCCCTGCTGGCCGGCGACGAGCTGGAGGCGCTGTTCGTCTCCAAGCGCAAGCAGCGGCTGTCGGCCCGCTCGGTGCAGGAGCGGCTCGACGGCTGGGGCAACAAGCAGGCGCTCAACGCCCACGTCCATCCCCACAAGCTGCGCCACAGCTTCGCCACCCACATGCTGGAGTCTTCCGGCGATCTGCGGGCGGTGCAGGAGCTGCTGGGTCACGCCGATCTCTCCACCACCCAGATCTACACCCACCTCGACTTCCAGCATCTGGCCAAGGTGTATGACAGCGCCCATCCAAGGGCGAAGCGGGATCCCGCCACTCCGGACGACGAATGAAGAGGGCCGGGCATGCCCGGTCCCGACAAGAGGAGATACCATGCAGTTCTATCGCCGCTGGCAGCCGGTGGCCGCCATCTCGTTTGACCTCGACGACACCCTCTATGACAACGGCCCGGCCATCGAGCGGGCCGAGCAGTGGATGCTGAGCCACCTGCGCAGCGAATACCTGGCCACCGCCATGCTGGACAAGCCGCGCTGGCAGGCGCTCAAGCACAACCTGCTGCTGGAGCAGCCGGCACTGCGCCACGACGTCAGTCTGGCGCGCCGGCACGGCATTCAGGCCGCGCTGATGGCGGGGGGCATGGCGCAAGGGTTGGCAGAACGTGAGGCGGCGTCGGTGTTCGCCGGTTTTCTGGCCGAGCGCTCGAAGATCGAGGTGAGCGACCAGACCCACGCCCTGCTGGCCCGGCTGGCCGAGCGCTACCCGCTGGTGGTCATCACCAACGGCAATCTGGACCTGACCCGGGCAGGTCTCGCGGATTACTTCACGCTGGTCTGCAAGGCTGGCCTCGGCAGCAGGATGAAGCCGGCGCCGGATATGTTCGTAGAGGCGCAGAGGGCCCTCAAGCTGGCGCCCGGCCAGATCCTGCACGTGGGGGATCATCCACAGACCGACGTGCTGGGGGCCCGGCTGCACGGCTTCAAGGCCGCCTGGCTCAACGAGCGCGGCCAGCCCTGGCGACAGCTGCAACTGCTGCCGGACGTGGAGCTGACGGCGCTGGGCGAGCTGGCCGAACTGTTGCTCTAGTCAGACTCCAACACCCGCCGGTTCGCAGCCGGCATGCATCCCCTGTCGGCCGATCATGCACCGTAGGCAGCAGCCATCGTTGGGTCGTGCCGGAGTTGTCACTCGTTGCGGCAGATCAATCCGCGTAGATCGTAAGGCTCGGGCTGGTTGACCCGGCAGTAGCTGATGCCGGCGGGCAGCGCCCGCTGCAGGGTGATGGCGGTCTCCCGATAGTGGCAGACCAGATAGAAGGGGCGGGGGTTGCGGCGATCCAGACTCCAGTAGTGCAGCGCGTCGCTGTCGCCGTTGTCCGGCTTGAGCTGGGCTCGCTCATCGGGGTCGCCGTCGAACAGGGCCAGGTTGTCCAGCCGGTGGCTGAGGGGCTGGTGTTGTTCCCCCAGATCGTTGCGGGTGACGGCCTGCCACCCTGGGCTGGCCCCCAGCTGCTGCTGGCGGGTTTCAATGGTCGCGGGGCAGTCAAATTGCAGGGTGGCGCTCAGGGCCAGTGCGGTCAACAGCATGAAATGCATCTCTGGTAGAAAGCCTGAGCCGCCATGCTACGTCATCGACCGCCAAACAGCGCCATCAGTTTGTCCAGCAGATCCCGTGGCGGGGTGATCTGCTTCATGGCTTCCGCCTCCCGCGCCAGCAGCTCCTGCTGCTCCTGCTGACGGGCGCTCAGCACCTTGTAGAGCGGCTCGAGCAGGGAGCCGCGCTGGGCCACCAGCTCCTGGAACATGGCCTGATTGATGCGATAGGTTTCGACGGTCCCCAGGGCTCGCACCGTGAACGGGCTGGGCTCGCCGGTGAGCAGGCTCAGCTCGCCGAAGAAGTCACCGGCATTGAGGGTGCCGAGCGGCAGCTCGCGCCCTTCCACCTCCACCAGCATCTGGGCATCCCCCTTCACCAGCACGAACAGCCAGCCGGAGACTTCCCCCTGGCTCAGCATCCGATCGCCGTTGACGAAGGGGGCGAACTTGACCTGATCCGCCAGTCGCAGCAGCTCCTCCTCCTGCAGCATGGCGAACAGCGGCAGGCGGCGCAGGGTATCGGTGCGCTCGGCGGTATGCCGCTTGTGGCGCTGATCCTTGTGATCCTGATCCGTGGTCATGAAGACGTTGAAGATGGGGGGGGTGAGGCGCCTATCGTTGCGGCGCAGGGCGGCATCGATCAGGGTGCGCACCGCCGAATCGGTGGGATCGTCCACCGCCAGATCGGTGAGCCAGTAGCGCACCGCGTAGCGGGCAATGCCGTTTTCCACGTTCATCAGCAGGCAGTCCGGCTGCGGGCTGGCGGAGACGTGGCGGATGCGGGTCTCCCTCAGGGATTGTTCCACCAGGGCGATGATCTGGGTCGGCAGGGTATCCAGGGTGATGTCGAACCAGACCCAGCGGCGCCACTGCAGGGGGGCATTCTGCCGCCGTCCGAGCACGGTGAAGCGCTGCTTGAGCAGGTGGCTGTTGGGGATTACTACCGTCTCCCAGTTGCGGGTCTCGATGGTGGTGGCACGCCAGTTGATCTCCACCACCCGGCCCTGGGTGGTCTCCACCTGCAGCCAGTCGCCGATGGCGATGGAGTTGTCGAGCTGGATCGAGACGCCGGCCAGCAGGTTGCCCAGGGTATCCTGCATGGAGAAGGCGATGACGGCGGTGATGACGGCGGAGGTGGTGACGATCTCGCCGAGGGCCATGCCGGAGGCGTAGAGGCGGAACAGACACCAGCCGATGTAGCCGACCGTGATGACGATGTCGGCGATGATGCGCGGGATGCGGATTTGGCACAGGGGCAGCAGAAACTGGAACAGCAGGATCCCCCAGATCTTCACCAGCACCAGCCCGGCCAGCAGGCTGGAGATCTCCACCAGCCAGCGGTGGGGCAGCGGCAGACGAAACCAGCCCCCTTCGAACTGGATCAGCAGGATCACCACCAGGCTTATCATCACGAAGCCGAGCTCGCTCACCAGCTCCCGCCGACGGCCGGGGCTGCGCAGGAAATGGGTGAAGAGCAAGAACAGGGTCAACAGGGTCCAGAACGGGTGTTCGCCAATCCACAGCAGGGTAGGTAGCGCAACGAGGTTATCGCTAAACATAGCAGCCCCTTATCATTGGTTATTTCCAGCATAGTTGGTTTCAACCCGTTAAATGGGTGCGGGGCGGAGGCAATTTATTTATGCTGGGCGCCGGTCTGACGAGGGAGTGGTACGAGTGCGCACGCTGAACAAGATGGTCTGGATTGCCGGGGCCTGGTTGCTGACGGGCTGTGATCAGCTGGCCGACAAGTATCGGGTCGAGTTTCGCGATGGCTCCTGGCGCGAGATCGCCATCACCCCCTTAGCCGACGAGGCGCGCTGGCGCGAGGGCTGTGCCACCGGCGAGGTGCTGAGCGACATGATGTTGCCGCTCAAGCGTGGCAAGACGGTCAACGGCCGCGAGCAGCTGCTGATTGGCGGCGAGCTGTTCGAGCTGGACGACAGCGCCCTCTATCGCAGCAACGGCATGGTGTTTGGTCACACGCCGGATCACATCCAGCGCGGGCTGAAGGGGCTGGAGGTGTGCCGAACCCTGCGCCCGGATCGCGGTGCGCTGCCCAAGCTCAAGGCGCGCGGGTTCGGCGACTAGCCGGCGGCGTCAGAGGCCGCTCAGACGGGCCCGGCAGGCGTCGCCAAAGGCCTCGAAAATCTTGATGGAGTGAGGATTCTCGCTCGCCTTCCACTCCGGGTGCCACTGCACCGCCAGCAGGAAGGGGGAGAGCGCGGGGGCGTGGATCGCCTCGATCAGCCCGTCTTCGGCATGGGCCAGCGGCTCCAGCCCCTTGGCCAGCGTCTTGATCCCCTGGCCGTGCAGCGAGTTGACCGGGATCGACGACTGTCCCATCAGCTCCGCCAGCCAACTGCCCGGCACCAGCTCGACCTGATGGCTCTCGCCATACTGATCGTCCACCGGATCATCAGCATCCTCCCGATGATCGTCATAACCCGGCTCGCTGTAGACCTTCTGGTGGATGTCTCCCCCCAGCGCCACGTTGATCTCCTGCATGCCGCGGCAGATCCCGAGGATCGGCAGGCCACGGTCGAGGGCGGCGCGCACCAGCGGGATGTCGAACAGATCCCGGTCTCTGTCTTGCTGCTTCTCCGGGGTGAGGTTCTCCTGGCCGTAGAGGGCGGGATCTATGTTGGAGCCGGCGCCGCTCAGATAGACGCCATCCGCCAGATCCAGATACTGCGCCAGATCCTCGGTGCCGCAGCAGGTGGGCACCAGCAGCGGTACGCAACCGCTGATCTCCACCAGCGGCTTGATGTATTTGTGGGTCATCACCTGATAGGCGTGGCCATTGCGGGGCTGGGCGCCCGTGGTCATCAGTACGACGGGTTTACGCGGGGTGTGGGGGCTGCGAGTCATGATTCACCTTGGCTGTCCTTAGCGGTCCTGCGCCTTGGGCAGGCCCTTGCCGTCGTCAGCGGGGCAAGGGCATGCCTCAAGGCATGGTCGTGGGATCGGAGGTGCGTTGCACAGCCAGAATCGTCGGTCAGCCTGGGCAACGACAGCCTGGATCCTGATCCCAGTCTGCCAAGGCCGTTCAATATGTCAAACGAAATGATGCCAACATGTTAAATATATTCTGCGCTCGACTGGCTTGAGTCCCATTTAAAGGGGCCTGTAGCGAGGAAGGGGAGAGGGAAGGACATTATCGTGGTGGATATATTAAACATGCGGCGCTGGCGGCCGGATAGCAAAAGGGGCCCGCAGGCCCCTGGTCGCGTCAGGCGTTCAGGATGAAACGCTCGATCACTTGGGCGACCCCGTCTTCATCGTTGCGCCCCGTGGTGTGCTGGGCCAGCGCCTTGATGTCGTCGGTGGCGTTGCCCATGGCCACCCCCAGCCCGGCGTACTCGATCATGTGGTGATCGTTGCCCGCATCCCCCACCGCGATGACCTGGGAGGCATCCAGCCCCAGGTGCTCGGCCAGGGCGGCGACGCCGGTCCCCTTGTTGCTCTGCTTGTTCATGAACTCGAGGAAGTAGGGGGCGCTACGCACCACGGTATAGCGCTGATAGAGCTCGGCCGGCAGCTTGGCGATGGCGGGGGAGAGCAGCGGCTCGGGATCGATCATCATCACCTTGAGGATCTGCTCGTCGGCGGGCAGGGTGGCGAAGTCCAGCAGCTTGATGGGCATGTCGATGAGGCGGGATTCGTGCTCGGTGTAGGGGCTGACCCTGGGGCTGATGAGCCCCCGGCTCACCGAGAAGCCGTGCACGTTGACGCCCAGCTCGTCGGCCAGGGCGGCGATGGCGCTGGCATCGCTGCCGGTGAGCAGCTGGCTGCGGATGATGCGCTGATCGGCCACCTGCTGCACCAGGGCACCGTTGTAGCAGATGACGTAGTCATCCTGACCGGTGAGGCCGAGTTCCACCAGATAGCGGCTCATCCCCTCCAGCGGCCGGCCCGAGGCCAGCACGACGGTGACGCCCTTGGCGCGGGCGGCGGCAATGGCCGCGTGGGTGCGGGGGGAAATCTGGCCCTGGGAGTTCAACAGGGTGCCATCCATATCCAATGCGATCAGCTTGTACATCTCTCACTATCCTGCGGTCTGGCTGGCCCGCACTATGGGGCCAATGGGAGGCCGAGTGTAGCGAAATTCGCCGCCCGGATCACGACTGACGGGTCACTCTTGCGTTACTTGTGGGGTTCGTAGGGGGTCAGCTGCAGCTGATCTTCACGGATGGCGAAGTGGATGGGGCCGTGCTCGATGTCGACCCGGTAGTGGTGGTGGGCCATCTCCACCTCGACCCCGGGGAAGGCGTGCTGGGTGGCGATGATGTCCATCTCCGCCATCAGCTTTTGCAGCTCCTCCTGGGCCGCTTCCAGCTGTTCGTCCAGCAGCTTGCTCTCCTCGAGGCGCTGGGTCCGGATCAGCTTGATCTTCTGCAGGGTCTGGGGATTGCGCTTGTCGCTCGGCAGTTGCAGCAACTTGAGCAGCAGGTCCTGCAGCTTGTCCAGCTGCTCCCGGCACTCCTGCTTGCGCTGGCGCAGCGCCTGCTCCTGCTCCTTGTGGGTGAAGTAGCCGCCGAGGATCTGCAGCCGGGTCTGGTTGTGGGCCGAGGCCCCCAGGATCGGCGCCATGATGAGGCGGTTGGCGATGCTGATGCCCCCCAGCAGGTGGCCCTTGCGCATGCCGCTGTCACCCACCTTGAGATCCTGGCCGCTGCGGCTGTAGCAGTGGCTGAGCTGGGTCAGGATGTGGATGTCGCCGCCAGCCTCCAGCTTGGCGTACTGGGCGTAGCTGGCGTGGATCTCGCCCTGGGCGTTGAGGTGGCAGAGAAACTCGTCACTCTGTTCGCTCTTGCGCCCTATGATGCCGTTGCGCACCGTGATGGTGCCGCTCGATTCGATGTAGCCCCCCTCGACGAAGCCGCCGATCACCACGTCGCCGCTGGTCTTTATCTTCATGCCCGGGGTGACGTCGCCCGCCACGATCAGTGCCCCTTCGAAGATGACGTGGCCGTGGCGGATATCCACCTGCTTGACGCTCAGCACGTCGTCCACCTTCATGCCGTTTTTCTCCTGACGCGGCAGGCCGGGGCGGCTGGCCAGCAGCAGATCGGGGTCATCCGGCGAGAGGAAGGTGCCCTCGCCGGCCACCATGGGACTGTCCTTGCCATGCTTGGCGGGCAGCTCCTGGCCGGTGACGGTGAAACCGGGCACCCCCTGGGTGGCGGGGTGGCGGCGCATCAGCTGGGCGCCGGCCTTGACGGTGAGGATGGTGCCGAGGTCGCGCATGTCGACCCGGCCGTGGTCCAGCTCCTGAGGCTTGAGGATCCGTTCGGCCGGGGTCTCCACCAGCCGCTCGAAACGGGTGTCCTGGCCGTTGACGGCGGCCTTGCCCTGCGCCACCGGCAGCCTGAGCAGGGTGCCCGGCGTCGCCTCCTTGGCGGCCAGCACGGCGGCGGCGATGAGCGGTGCCTGCACCCCCTGGCTGATCTCGCTGCTCTGGATTGCCTGCTCCAGCTGTTCACTGGTGAGATATTTGCCACCCCAGTCGGCGGTGATCTGGGCGGTGGCGCTCATCCGGTCCTTCTCCACCACCAGCAGGACGCTGGCATCGTGGCGCTGGGCGATGGGTACCGGGTTGCCAGGCAGGGGGGCGGTCGGGTTGCTGAGCAGGGTGTTGAGCAGGCTGATGGCCTGCTTGATCCCCTCCGTCAACGGTTGATAGCGGCGGCAGTTGGAGGCCAGCAGCAGCGTCTGGATATCGCTCTCCGAGATGGGGTTGGTCAGCCCGGGCACGATGCGCAGGCAGGCGTATTCCATATCGGCTGACAACAGTAACCACTCTTTGCTTAACACCCGGATCCCTTCCTTCGTCCGCATCCCAATTGGAACGGCTGCTTGTTTTCAGTTAATCGGCATTTTGTTAAAAATGCGAGTCATCAACATGGTGCTGGTCTGCAGTATCCAGACATTTCTCCTTTTTGGTCAATGAGCTAAGCACAAATGGGTGAACTGGGACGAGGAAATGAAAAGTAACAGGGAGTATGCTGACGGCACCATGAGCCCGTCTGCCAGCCGCTAGCGGCTGTCGTCCGGCGGGTGAAGGGAGTGCCCCCGGGCGGATCCGCCACCGTGAGAGGAGTGTCGACCTTGCGTCATTGTCTGCTGCCCCTGGCCCTGACGGGCCTGCTTAGCGCCTGCCAGCCACAGGCATCCACCACGGCCCTCGGTACCCTGGAACGAGACCGGGTACTGCTGACCGCCACCGCCGGCGAGATCATCCGCGCCCTGCCGGTGGCGGAGGGCAGCCGGGTGGAAGAGGGCACCCTGCTGGCCCGGCTCGATGACCGGCGTCAGCAGGCGGTGCTGGCCCGTGCCAGGGCCCAACAGGCACAGGCGCGCGCAGCCCTGGCCCGACTGACCAATGGCGAGCGGCCGGAAGACATCGCCGCCGCCCGCGCCAGCCTCGACAAGGCGCAGGCCAACGTCAGGGAGAGCGAGCGCAACTTTGAGCGGATCGACCGGCTGGTACGCCGCAAGCTGGTGAGCCCGGCGGATCTCGACAAGGCCCGCGCCCAGCGCGACAGCGCCCTGGCCGAGCAGGACGGCGCCCGCCAGCAGCTCGACAAGCTGGCGCGCGGGGTGCGGCGCGAAGATATCGACGAAGCGCAGGCCGCCTTGCTGGCCGCCACCGCCGAGGTGGCGCTGGCCGAGCGGGAGCTGGCGGATCTCTCCATCGTCGCCACCCGCAGCGGCCGGCTCGACAGCCTGCCTTATCACCTCGGCGAGCGGGTCGCGGTGGGTGCCGTGCTGGCTGCCATCCAGGCGGACGAGGCGCCTTACGCCCGGGTCTATGTGCCCGAGCCCTCCCTCGCCGGTTACCGGGTCGGCCAGCCGGTGCGGGTGCAGGTGGACGGGGTGGCGGAGCCCTTCACCGGCCGGCTGCGCTGGATCTCGAAAGAGCCCGCCTTTACCCCCTACTACGCCCTCAACGAGCAGGACAGGGCCCGGCTGGTCTATCTGGCCGAGATCGATCTGCCGGCAGGGGCGCAGGAGCTGCCGAGCGGCCTGCCGCTGCAGGCCGAACCCGCCGCGCAGGGAGAGGGCCATGAGTGAGCTGGCGATCCGGGCGCTGGGGGTGAGCCGCCGTTTCGGCGATTTCCTGGCGGTGGACGGACTGGATCTCTGCGTGCCCAAGGGGCAGATCCACGGTTTCCTCGGCCCCAACGGCTGCGGCAAATCCACCACCCTGCGCATGCTGACCGGCCTGCTCACCCCCTCGGCGGGGGAGGTGGAGGTGCTTGGTCTGCATATCCCTCGCGAGGCCGAGACCCTGCGCCGGCGGATCGGTTACATGACCCAGAAATTCTCCCTCTATGACGAGCTGACGGCCTGGGAGAACCTGGAGTTCATGGGCCGGATCCACGGCATGGGGGGCGCTACGCTGGCTGCCCGCCTGCACGAGCTGCTGGCCACCTATGAGCTGGCGCCGCTGGCCCGGCAGCGGGCCGGCGCCATGAGCGGCGGCCAGAAGCAGCGGCTGGCGCTGGCGGCGGCGGTGATCCACCGGCCGGCGCTGCTGCTGCTGGATGAACCCACCTCGGCGGTGGATCCGCAGAACCGGCGCGATTTCTGGGAGAAGCTGTTCGATCTGAGCGAAGGGGGCACCACCATACTGGTGACCACCCACTACATGGACGAGGCGGAGCGCTGCCATCAGCTTGCCATCATGGAGGCGGGCCGGGTGCGCGCTCAGGGGGCGCCGCAGGCGCTGATGGATGCCATGAGCACCCGGGTGGTGGAGGTGCTGGCCGCCGATCTGCGGCTGCTCAAACAGCAGCTGGTGCAGCTGGCGCCGGTGCGCTCCGCCGCCCAGCTCGGCCAGCGCTTGCGGGTGCTGGTGGACAAGGAGCTGGCGGAGCCGGTGGCCTGGCTGCAGCAGGCCTGCCCGGCGCTGGCAGGTGCCAGCCTGGCGCTGGTCAGACCCAGTCTGGAGGATGTGTTCGTCAGCTGCACCGGTCAGGAGCCGAGGGCATGAACAGTCTGCGACGGCTCTGGGCCATTACCCAGAAAGCACTCAGGCAGCTGGCCAGAGACAGGCTGACCTTCGGTGCGGTGGCGGTGATGATCCCGGCGTGGGGGAATCGATGAACAGTCTACGATGGCTCTGGGCCATCCCCCAGAAAGAGCTCAGGCAACTGGCGTTCGGCATGGTGGTGATGATCCCGACGGGAGTGAGTCGATGAATAGTCTGCGGCGGCTCTGGGCTATTACCCAGAAAGAACTCAGGCAACTGGCACGGGACCGGCTGACGTTCGGGATGGTGGTGATGATCCCGCTGATCCAGCTGCTGCTGTTTGGCTACGCCATCAACACCGACGTGCGCCAGATCCCAGTGGGGTTGGTGGAGATGAGCCAGAGCGTGCCGGGCCGGCTGCTGGTGGAAGCGGTGAAGGCGAGCCAGGTGGTGCACATCAAGCAGCAATACGTCGGAGTGCAGCAGGCCGAGGCGGCGCTGACCCGGGGCGAGGTGCGCGCCGTGCTGGTGCTGCCCGCCGATCTGAGCCGCCGGCTCAGCGCCGGCGAGACGGCGGGGCAGTGGCTGGTGGATGGCTCGGACACCATGATCGCCGGGGCCCTGCTCGGCCTTCGCAACATGCCGCTCTCCGATCTGAAACCCGACCTCAAGACGGCCCCCCCCACCTTCGAGACCGTGCTCTACTTCAACCCGGCGCGCCGTTCGGCGGTCAACATAGTGCCCGGCCTGCTCGGGGTGATCCTCACCATGACCATGATCATGTTCACCTCGGCGGCCATCGTACGTGAACGGGAGCGCGGCAATCTGGAGCTGCTCATCACCACCCCGGTCGGCTCGATGGAGCTGATGCTGGGCAAGATCCTGCCCTATATCGGGGTGGGGCTGATCCAGGTGGCCATCATCCTCGGGCTCGGCCACTTCATCTTCGACGTGCCCATCAACGGCGCCCTGAGCCAGGTGCTGCTGGCGACCCTGTTGTTTATCGCCGCCAGCCTGACCCTGGGGCTGCTCATCTCCACCCTGGCGCAGACCCAGCTGCAGGCGATGCAGATGACGGTGTTCATCCTGCTGCCCTCCATCCTGCTGTCGGGCTTCATGTTCCCCTACGAGGGGATGCCGCTGCCGGCCCAGTGGATTGCCGAGGTGCTGCCGGCTACCCACTTCATGCGGCTGATCCGGGGCATAGTGCTGCGCGGTGGCGAGCTCGCCGAGCTGCTGCCCGACGTGCTCTGGCTGGCGGGGTTCACCCTGCTGGTGCTGACCCTGGCCGCCCATCGCTTCAAGAAGAGTCTGGATTGATGCCCCGCGAGGGGTGAGAACCTGGCTGCTTGCTGCTGGTTGTCAGCGGCTGGCGGTGCGGGCCAGGGTGCGGTAGTCGCCGAGTACCGCCAGCCCCTGCAACTGGCGGCGCAGCATGTCGAGGGCGGCGAAGGCGAGGATCCGGCGGCCGCTGTCAGGATCCGGGTGGCTGACCTTGAGGGTCTGGCCGTGCTGTTGCCCGTCGACACAGAGCAGCAGCGGCACGCCGTCCGGACCAGAGCTGCCTATGGTCAGGCTGAGGGGGGCCGCGGGCGCCGCCAGTTGCGCCAGCTCGCTGGCCAAGGTGTGGCTGAAGCTGGCCATCAGGGCCGGATGCGGGTGGCACATGGCCAGCAGGGCGCCCCGGCTCTCCCCTTCCTGCAGCGTCAGCGGCCTATCCCCCAGCAGATCCAGGATCTGCTGCGCCGGCTCCTCATCGCCCCGTCCTACCAGCCAAGGCTCGATGGCCGCAAGCAGCCGCGCCTCGGCGGTGTCCATGTCCGCCGTGCTGGCGCCGTGGCCGATCAGCTTCAGCTCGATGAGCGGCATGGAGGAGCGGTAGCCGAGCTCGATGCCGGTGGGCCAGGGAGCCGCATCCAGCATGTCGCTGAGGGCCGACTCCGAGACGCCGAAGGTATAAAAGCGGCGCAGTTCGGTGTCGGTCTGCTCGCCGGCCAGCGCCTTGAGGCGCGGCATGATCTGCTCGCGCACCATCTGCTTGAATTCGAATGGCACGCCCGGGGTGAAGAAGAGCCGGCTTGGGCCCTGATGGCCTGCGTGGGTGACCACAAAGCCGCAGGCGGTACCGACCGGGTTGTCGAGGATCTCGCACCCCTGCGGCAGCCAGGCCTGCTTGGCGTTGCTGGCGGGCATGGGCCTGCCACGGCTGGCATAGCGCGCTTCGATGGTGGCGAGCCAGTTGGGAAACAGGGTAAGTGGCTGAGCGAAGGTCTCGGCCGCTGCCTGGGCGGTGAGATCGTCGGCGGTGGGGCCGAGCCCGCCGCACACCAGCACCACCTCGGCGCGGCTGGCGCTCTCTGCCAGCACGGTTTTCAAGTCCTTGAGGTTGTCCCCCACGGTGACGCGGCGGCGCACCTGCCAGCCCTGCTCCAGCAGCAGGGCGCTGAGCCAGGCGGCGTTGGTGTCCACCACCAGACCCGTCACTATCTCGTCTCCGGTGCTGATGATTTCGATGCGCATGGCGGGCTCCTCGGGGCTGACGGCTGGACTTGGGGGTGGCCACCTGGGTGGCCGGGTCGATCAGGGCTTGGTGTGTTCGAAGTAGTAGCTGATGCGGGTGCGCGGGTTGAGGTACTCAAACACCGCCGGCGGCAGCCGCTTGGGATGGATCACCTTGGCGATGGAGAGCTCGGCCTGCTGCAGGTCGATGATGGCCGCCTCCTGGCGCGGGATGCGCGGATCGTACACTAGCACCGAAGGGTAGAGCAGGCGAGAGGCGTTGACCGACATCACCAGCCCCACCTGACCGTTGGAGAGCTGTACCACGCTGCCGGGCGGGTAGATCCCCATCAGCCGGATCAGCATGCTGAGGTACTCCGGATTGAACTGGGCCTTGCGCTGCTTGTAGAGGCCGCTCAGGGCCGAGTAGGGCACCTTGGCCTGCATGTGGCAGAGGTTATCGTACTCGTTGATCAGCGACACTATCTGGGTGAGCGGGTCGAGCTGCCCCTTCTTGAGCCCCTCCGGCCCGCTGCCGTCCAGGTATTCGTGGTGGTGCAGCACTATGCCCTTCGCCTCGGCCGGGAAGTCCTTGGCCAGATTGAGCAGATCCAGCCCGTAGCGCGGGTGCTGGGCCATCAGGTTCTGCTCCGGCTTGGTGAGCGGCTCGGTCTTGCGCAGGATCTGGCTCGGGATCTTCAGTTTGCCGATGTCGTGGAACAGGGCCCCCATGCCGACCTGGCGGATCTCGTCGGCCGACATGTTGCACTCCTTGGCCAGCAGCATGCTGAGCACGCTGACGTTGAGGGAGTGGAAGTAGAGGTTGTTGCCGTCCTCGCTGTCGGAGACCAGGTGCAGCACCATCTCGTCCACCGACAGCAGCTGCTCGGTCATGGCGTTGATCAGCTCCTGCGCCTCGCCGATGGCGTTGAGGGGGCGGGACTGGATCTTGCTCATCACGTTGCGCACCTGGGCCAGCGACTGCTGGAACTGCTTCTCGCACTGCTGCAGATCGCGGCGATACTGCTGCAGCTGCTCGATGCGGCGCTCCTTCTCCAACTGCATTTCGGCCTGACGCTGGGAGGTATCCGGCGCCTCCACCGGTTGGGCCTGGATCTGGTTCAGCGGTTTGGGCGGCGCATCGCTCTTGTCGGGGATGATGGTCACGAGCTTGAGACCGAGCCGGCGAATGAGCTCGATCTCCTCTTCATTCTTGAGTTTGAAGCTGGAAAACAGGAAGGGGTGTTCGCGCCAGCCAAGTGGCAGAGAAACGTAATTGCCGACTTGCAGCCGGTCTACTGAAATCTTGATACCTGTCATTGTCTTGGATGCGAGAGACACACTGAGCCGTATGCTAGTCAAAGGTGGGGGTGAATACAAAAGGTATCTGATGACAGGGTGGGTGCTTTATTATAGGCTTCTGGATGTCCAGACATATTTACCGATGCAGTACAGGGAGTAAGCATGCCGATCAAGATCCCGGATCAGTTACCCGCCGCCGAAGTGCTGGGGCAGGAGAACATCTTCGTGATGACGGAATCCAGGGCCGTCACCCAGAACATCCGCCCGCTGCGGGTGTTGATCCTCAACCTGATGCCCAAGAAGATTGAAACCGAGATCCAGTTGATGCGGATGCTCTCCAACTCGCCGTTGCAGGTGGACGTGGATCTGCTGCGCATCGACGATCGGGAGTCGAAGAACACGCCCCAGGCGCACCTGGAGAACTTCTATCACGACTTCGAACAGGTGCGCGGCAACAACTACGACGGCATGATCATCACGGGGGCGCCGCTCGGGCTGGTGGAGTTCGAGGAGGTGGTCTACTGGCCGCGCATCGTCGAGATCATCGAGTGGTCCCATCAGCACGTGACCTCCACCCTGTTCCTCTGCTGGGCAGTGCAGGCGGCGCTGAAAGCCCTGTACGGCATGGAGAAGCAGACCCACGGCGAGAAGCTGTCCGGGGTCTATCGCCACCACCGGCTCGACGAGCACGAACCGCTGCTGCGCGGCTTCGACGACGAGTTCGTGGCACCTCACTCCCGCTATGCGGCGTTCGACGGGGATCTCATCCGCGCCCACACCGATCTGCAGATCTTTGCCGAATCGGCAGAGGCCGGCGTCTATCTGGCGGCCACCAAGGATTGTCGTCAGGTGTTCGTCACCGGTCACCCGGAATACGATGCGCTGACCCTGGATGGCGAATACCAGCGGGATCTGGCGGCCGGGCTTGCGCCCGTCATTCCGGTCAACTACTACCCGGACAACGACCCGACCCGGACCCCGCGCGCCAGTTGGCGCAGCCACGGTCACCTGCTGTTTTCAAACTGGCTCAACTACTACGTCTATCAGCTCACCAGCTATCGCGTCGAGGATATCGGCAAGGTGTTTACCTATCAGCAGAACTCGCCGTCGAGGTAGGGAGTGGCTCAGTCGCCCTCGGCCAGCCGCGCCGCCAGCCCGTCGAGCCACTGGCGGTGGCAGGCCAGGGTGAAGGCCTTGGGCCGGTGGGCCCGGATGGCGGCCATCACCTCCTGCTGGGGCTGGCCCAGACTCATCAGCAGGGCTGCCGCCACCAGCCCGGTGCGGCCGCTGCCGCCCTTGCAGTGGATGACCAGGTGCTTGCCGTCCCGCAGCAGTCCGATAAGGTCCGGCAGTGCTTGCTGCCAGGCGGCCTCGAAGGCGGCATCGGGAGCCTGATCGTCCTCGATGGGCAGCTGGAACCAGCGCATGCCGGCGGCCTCGATCTGCTGGCCAAGCGTGCCCAGTTCAAGCCGGGCCAGTTCGGCGTCGGTCATCAGGGTCAGCACGCCGTGCGCCCCGGCCAGCTTGAGCTGGCCCAGCGCCAGCGGCAGCGTCACCTGCTGGGTGCCGGGGCAGGGGGTCAGCAGCAGCTGACCGTCGACGCGGGGGACTTCCTGGCTCCAGAAGGGGTGAGACGGGTGCATAAAGATCCTTATGACGCCAGCAACGGCGAGGCAAGCCGGGCCTGACCCGGTTTTTGAGTGCGCCAAAGCATAGGGGGCGCGGCCCCGATGTCAATCTGCGTTGTGTTCGGCCCGGTTTACGGGCAGAGTCTAAAAAATTGAGCGGTTCAAGGAGTAAAGATGAGAAACCTGGATCAACTGGATTTGGATATCCTGGCCCATCTGTTTCGCGATGCGGGTATGACCAACAAGGATCTGGCCGCGCTGGTCGGGGTGGCACCGTCCACCTGTCTGGAACGGGTACGCAAGCTGCAGCAGGACGGGGTGCTCAAGGGCGCCCACTGCGAGGTGGATTACCAGGCCCTCGGCGGTCACATCCAGGCCATGGTGTCGCTGCAGTTGGCCCGCCACAGCCGCCAGATCATCGATGCGTTTCGCGACGCCATCCTGGCCCTGCCCGAGGTGATCAGCCTGTTCCACATGGGCGGCAAGGATGACTTCCTGGTGCATCTGTGCGTCGCCGACACCGAGCACCTGCGCAACTTCGTGTTCGATCACTTCACCTCCCGCGAAGAGGTGGTGCACCTGGAGACCTCGCTGGTGTTCGAGCACAAGTTCAGCCGCTCGCTGCCCTGCTTCCTCAACACCTGACGCCCCGTCTGCCTCCTACAAAAAACCCGCCAATCGGCGGGTTTTGTTTTATGGCGCTCAGTTCAGCACGGTGCGGGTATCCGGCGCCGTCCGGTAGAGCCCCTGCTGGTAGGCGAGGCTGCCCCACAGCGCCAGGCCGAGGGCCGCATCCTTCATGGTGGCCGGCTGCGGCGCCGGGGTGAGCGTCTCTGTCGCATCCTCATAAATGAAGCCTTCCGGCGCTCGCTCCGGCTGCAGGATCACCACGTCCTTGCCACGCATCAGGGCGAAGTTCTTGTCGTACTGCATGATGGCGCGGCCCGGCCAGTCGGCGGGCATGCGGGTCAGATCCTTGCCGAGCATGGGGTAGTCGGCGCTGATCCCCATCAGGGAGAGCAGGGTCGGCGCCATGTCGATCTGGCTGACGATGCGCGGATCCTGTCTCGGCGCTATGCCGTCACCCACGATGACGCCCGGAATGTGGAAGCGGGGGATGGGCACCAGGCTGGCGCCGCTGACCCGGCTGTCGTGATCGGCGATGACCAGGAACAGGGTGTCCTTCCAGTATTCGGACTGTTTCGCCTTCTTGAAAAACTCGCCGATGGCGTAGTCCGCGTACTTGGCGGCGTTGTTGCGAGTCTGCTTGGGCTGCTCATAGAGGGCGATGCGATCGTCGGGAAACTCGAACGGATCGTGGTTGCTCGAGCTGAACACCAGGCTGAAGAAGGGCTTGCCCTGCTTGCTGAGCGCCCGGAAGGTCTCGTCGGCCTTGGCCATCAGATCTTCGTCAGAGGCGCCCCAGGAGCCCTCGAACACCGGGTTCTTGAAGTCCTTCTGTTCGACGATGGTGGTGAAGCCGTTGCCGAGGAAGAAGCTGCGCATGTTGTCGAAGTGGCTCTCGCCGCCGTAGATGAAGCTGGTGTCGTAGCCCCGCTGCTTGAGCAGATCGGCGATGGTGAAGAAGTTGGTCTGGCTGCGGCCGAGCTTGACCACGGCCTGGGCCGGGGTCGGCGTGAAGCCGGTCAGCACCGCCTCGATGCCGCGCACCGAGCGGGTGCCGGTGGCGTAGAGCTGCTCGAACGCCCAACCCTCTTTCGACAAGGCATCGATGTTGGGGGTGAGCGGCAGGCCGCCGAGGGAGCCGACGAACTGGGCGCCCAGGCTCTCCTGCAACAGGATCACCAGGTTCTTCGGCTTGCCGCCGTAGCTGGCCTCGTTGAAGGTCTGGCTGGGCAGGGTGTCGGAGCTGAATTCGTGGGATTCACGCCCGCTCTCCTGGCGAACCAGATCCAGAATGCGCTGACGGGGCAGCTCGCCGTAGAACTGGCTGGCATCCTCCTCGGCCCGCATCTGCTTGATGGCGAAGAACAGGGAGTAGGAGGAGTTGACGGTGAGCGCATTGACCAGCGGATCGCTGGCAAACGCCACCATGGCCGGGTTGAGGGCGCGGTGACCCAGGCTGGAGCGGGCACCGAGAAAACCGATGGCCAGGATCAGCAGGGCGAAGGCGGGCCGCCAGTACCAGCGCGGGAAGCTGATGCCGCGCAGCAAGCGGCCACTCAGCCACCAGCCGCCAGCCAGCACGGCGCCGCTGAACAGCAGTGCCAGCAGCAGCTCGCCCTTGCGGCCGGCCCACAGCATGGCGAACACCTCTTTGGGATAGATGAGGTATTCGATGTAGAGGCGGTTGGGCCGTACTCCGTACTCGGTCACGAAGGAGGGGGTGGAGATCTCCAGGAAGAGCAGCAGCCAGAGTCCCAGGGTCAGCCAGACCCGGATGAACTGCAGCCAGGCACGGCCCACGGCATGGGGGCCGGCCAGCAGCAGGGTGAACACGGCGGGCACGCCCCACAGCCAGCAGAGGGTGGCGAAGTCGACCCGCAGCCCCTGCAGCAGCATCTCCTGCCAGCCGGCGACGGCGTCGACCCGTTCCAGCTGCCAGAGGCCGAGCGCGAGCCGGCTGATGGAGAGAGAGACGAGCGCGATCAATGAAAAAACGGCGATGGGCCAAAACGGTCCCAGCCATCGTCTGATAGTGGTCATTGTTGTTCCTACAAGCCTGTTTGCACCCGTCCACGGGCGCATTGTTTTTATATTGCAGGGTTATGACAGCGGGCCCGGGGAAAGGTTGCGTGTAGATGCTGTTTAAAAGGATGTTTTGGCACGATTTATGATTTTTATGTGAGGGCGCGCAGGGATCGAAGACAGCATAAACGGCTGGAAAAACTGTGATCCTGCCGGCAAAGCGGTGCGGGGGGCTTATCTATAATGGCGCCGAATTCTCTCAATCGGAGCCGAAGGGATGCCGGTCTTTATCGATGTGGAATATTTGCAGGGGTGGGGCCTGTTCGTGGTGCTCTCGGACGGTACCACGGGGGCGCTGGACCTGACCCCCTGGCGCACCCAGCCGCTGTTCGCGGCGCTGGATTCGGAGCGGCGCTGCGCCCGGGTCTTCATCAATCGCCATCACCAGCTGGAGTGGCCCGCCGGCTGCATCCTGTCGGCCCACGAGGTCTATCACCTGATCAAGCCCATCGACGAGCGGGAAGCGTTCAGCTAACCCCCTGTTTTTGTGAACCACCCCAAGATTCCTGTAACGGGAATGTTTGAGCGTTTGCCTTCCTCACCCAATTTGGGTAAAACCTGCGCAACATTTTGCCAACCCTAGCTTGGTTTCGCCTCTGAGGGCTTGCCGCCACTGCGCCGCAGGCCTTTTTTGCAGCCTGACGGCAAACCTTCCAGCAGCTGAATGGTTTGTTGGTTGAAATTAAAAAAACAAAATAAACAAAGAGATAAGGAAAGAGTATGGCTTGTCATATGCGCACCCCGCTGGCCCTGCTGGTGGGCGGTTTTGCCTGTCACGGTGCCGCCGGCCAAGAGCCGGTCCAGCAACTGGAGCCCATGGTGGTGGTCGCCAGTCGCCCCGCCAGCACCCTGGAGGTGACCCTGGATCCCAAGAAGCCAGGCTCCCCCATGCCGGCGGCCGACGGCGCCGGTTACCTCAAGAACGTCACCGGCATGAGCATGGTGCGCAAGGGGGGGCTGGGGGGCGATCCCGTGCTGCGGGGGATGGGCATGTCCCGCCTCAACGTGCAGATGGATGGCGGCATGCTGGCCGGTGGCTGCGGCGGCCGGATGGATCCGCCCACCGCCTACGTCTTTCCTCAATCTTTCGACCGGATCCGGGTGCTGAAGGGGCCGCAATCCCTCGAACAGGGGGCGACCCTGGCGGGTACCGTGCTGTTCGAGCGGGACAGGCCCGAGTTCACCGCCCCCGGCGTCAAGGCCGAGGCATCGGCGCTCTATGGCAGTTTCGGGCGCGACGACCAGATGCTGGATGCCACAGTAGGGGCGCCGCAGGGCTATCTGCGCGGCCAGTTCACCCACTCCGACAGCGATGATTATCAGGACGGCCATGGCGACAAGGTGCGCTCCTTCTACCGGCGCGAGAACGGCACCGCCCAGCTTGGCTGGACGCCCAGTGAGCACACCTGGCTGGAACTCACCGCCGAGCGCAGCAACGCCCGCGCCGCCTATGCGGATCGCACCATGGACGGCCCCATGTTCGATCGGGAATCCTTCGGCCTCAAGCTCAGGCAGGAGCAGATCAGCCGCTACTGGCAGCGCAGCGAGCTGACCCTGTGGGACAACGACATCGACCACATCATGGACAACTTCAGCCTGCGTCCGAACAGCGGCATGAAGATGCTCTCCAACCCGGACCGGCGCAACACCGGCGGGCGCTGGGCCAACGACATCGCCCTGCCGGCCGACTGGCTGCTGACCGCCGGGCTCGATGCCAACCGGGATCAGCACAGGGCCCGCAGCGGGGTGGATTACGCCAGCCAGCCGCGCCAGCGCACCCTGCGCTTCGAGCAGCAGGGCGGCTTCGCCGAGCTGGGCCGTCAGCAGGGCGCTCACAGTTACAAGGGGGGTTACCGACAGGACAGGGTCGAGACCACCCGTTATGGCGCGGGGGATCAGACCCTCTACAGCGATACCTTGACCCTGGACAGCGGCTTTGGCCGCTACGAATACCAGTGGTCGCCGGCCTGGTCGAGTTACTTGGCCTGGGGCCAGGCGAAACGGGCGCCGGACTACTGGGAGCGCAGCAAGGACAGCGTGCCCTTCACCCTCAACCCGGAGCGCAGCCGTCAGTGGGATGCGGGGCTGGCCCTGCGCAGCCGCGAACTGGATCTGACCCTCTCCCTTTTTAGCGCCGACATTCAGGACTACCTGCTCTATAACAACAAGTCGAACAAGGTACGCAACATCGACGCCCAGACCCGCGGCGGCGAGCTGGAAGGGCGCTGGCAGTTTGCCGAGCAGTGGCGCCTTGATGGCGGTCTGGCGGTGGTCTACGGCGAAAACCAGAGCGACCACCAGCCGCTGGCCCAGATGCCGCCGCTCGATGGCAAGCTGGCGCTGGGCTGGCAGCCGGCCGAGGCGTGGAACCTGACCCTGCTGGGCCGCGCCGTGGCCGCGCAGGATCGGGTCGATGTGGGCTCCGGCACCGTAGCCGGCCAGGATCAGGGGGAGACGCCGGGCTTCTTCACCATGAACCTGAGCGCCGCCTGGCAGTTCCACCCAGGCTGGCAGCTGTCGGCCGGGGTCGACAACCTGTTCGACACCTTCTACTACGAGCACCTCTCCAAGTCGGTACACGCCAGTCAGGCCGGGCTGGGCTACGAGCAGGTGGGGCGGATTCCGGAGCCGGGCCGCGCCTACTGGCTCTCGGTCAGTTACCGTTTCGCCTCGGCCGGTGTGCTCTAGGCCGGTACGCCAACCGACTGAGCCAGGTAACGTTTTCAGTCACAGACCCGTGCGGGCGGGGCCGCTATCATGGCCCCAGTGTGGCGCTTTGGGCGCCGATACCACCACAGCGGGAACATAACAATGAAACAAGGAACGTTGCGCCATGGCGGCCTCATCGGGGCCGCCCTGTTATTGACGGCTTGCGGCAGCGGAGGCGGGAGCGGCTCCAGCGAGCCCCAGCAGCCCCCGGTCACCAACCCGCCGCCGGCCACCGCCAGCCGCGCCTGCTACGGCAATGATCAGCCGGCCTGCAACCTGCGCACCTATCAGGTGATGGTGGAGTCGTTCGTCGACGGCGACGGCAGCGCCAACTACGGCGTCGGCTACGGCCCCTCCCAGCACAACGGCGATCTGCAGGGGATCATCGACAGCCTGGACCACATCAAGAGCCTCAACGTCAACGCCATCTGGCTGACCCCGGTGTTTGACTCCTGCGCGGGGCAAGGCGGTGACGACAAGCTGGATGCCACCGGCTACTTCGCCTGCGACTTCTTCAACGTGGACCCCAACTTCGGCAGCAACGTCCAACTCAAGAAGCTGGTGGACGGGGCGCATCAGCGCGGCCTCTACGTCTTCCTCGACGGGGTGTTCGGCCACGTCAACAAGGTGGGGGTGAGCAAGCCTTCGCCCGAGGGACGGCTGCCCGTCCTCAAGAGCGGCGGGGCCGGTTATCCCGGCCAGCTGGTGGATTACAGCCAGTCCCAGAGCCTCGCCTACTTCAAGGAGGTGGCCCGCTACTGGGTCGAGCAGTACGGCATCGACGGCTGGCGCCTTGATCAGGCTTATCAGCTCGGCCTCGATGACTGGCGCGCCATTCGCAGCGAGGTGGAGCGGGCCAGCGCGGCGCGCAAGGCCGCCGGCCAGCAGTGGGGCACCCTCGGCTACATGGTGGGCGAAGTGTGGAAGGGCGCCGACGAGATCCGCGCCCAGGCGTATGGACCGAGCGACAATCCGGCGCTCTCCTCGGCGTTCGACTTCCCGCTGCGCTACGGCCTGGTGCAGGCGCTGGCGGTGGAGGAGTCCGGCAAGGGCGGGCAGGGGGCCAGCGTGCTCGACGCCAGCTGGAACAAGGTGGAGAACTACCCGAACCACGCCATGCCCAACCTGATGCTGGGCAACCACGATCTGGTGCGCTTCGGCGATCTGCTGGAGCGCGGCAACTTCAATCCGGCGGACTACTGGCAGCGCCACAAGGCGGCCTTCAGCTTCCTGGCGGCCCGCTCCGGCCCCATCACCCTCTACTACGGCGAGGAGTTTGGCGACGAGGTGCCGGGCTTTGCCAAGCAGGTGGGGGGCGACTGCGCCGCGCAGGGGCTCTGTGACGATCACGTGGCCCGCAGCGATGGCAAGGTGCCGGGGGCCACCGGCTTCGTGCCGAGCAGCGAGCAGAGCGAGCTGAAACAGTGGCTCAGCCAGCTGCTGGCCCTGCGTGCCGCCCACCCCGCCCTCTATCAGGGGGAGCGGGTCAAGCTGGTGGCCGAGGGGAGCGTCTATGGCGACATCAAGCAGACGGCGGCGGAGCAAGTAGTCTACCTGCTCAACGTCTCAAGCACGCCCCAGAGCTACGCGGTGCCGGTCGGCAAGCTGCGCAGTGCCAGCGCCTTGGTGGATCTGCAAAGCGGCGAGAGCCTGGCCATCGGTGGCAGCAGCGTGACGGTGGACTTGCCGCCGCTGAGCGGCCGCTTCCTGCTGGTGCGCTAAGCAAGGCTGGCAACAAAAAGGGCTCCGTGATGGAGCCCTTTTTTCATGGGGAACTTACTTCTCGATGCCGCTGCCGAGTTCGTCCTGATGGGGGGCGGCCTGTGCGTGGCCATTACCGTGCCGCCAGCTCTCCAGCCGGTTGTGCACCCCCCGGCGCAGGCTCTTGAAGCTGGTCTCCAGGTAGTCCACCCCCACCAGGATGGAGAGGGTGACGCCGGTGAGCAGCAGCGCCTGGTGCAGCATCTGCATGCCGATGAGGGCGCCGAGGGCGGCCAGCATCCAGACGGTGGCGGCGGAGGTGACCCCCAGTACCTGACCATCCCGGGTCATCATCACCCCGGCGCCGAGAAAGCCGATGCCGGTGATGAGCTGGCCCAGCACCCGCGCCTGATCGGCGCTCTGGGGACTGACGGCGGCACCGATGGCGAGAAAGCAGTAGGTGCCGAGGATGATGAGCGAGGAGGTGCGGATGCCGACCGGCTTGCCGCGCAACTGCCGCTCCAGCCCCACCAGGGTGCCGCACACCAGACAGACCAGGATGTTCTCCCAGCCAAGGGGCGCTATGTCCCACCAATCAGTCGTCATCATATCCACCTCTGCTATCGATGCTTGTTATCCGGCCGCGCTCTGCCCCCGGTTCTCCAGCCGCTGGCGGAAGGCCCGGGCGAGACGCTCGTAGAGGTCCTTTGCCTCTCTGTCCTCAATATCGCCACGTATCCAGGGATTGTCGATGATTTCCAGCAGCACGCAGTCACGCCCCTGCTGGCGCAGATCGACCCCGAACAGGCCGTTGCCGAGCTGATGGACGGCGCGGCGGGCGGTTTGCAGCACCCGCTCCGGCACCTCGTTGAGCGGCAGCGCCTCGATGCGGCTCATGTCGAGGGGGTGCTTGCGGCGGCGGATGCGGTTGCCGGGCTCGGGGCGGAAACGGCGGCAGGCAAACAGCGGCGAGCCGTCGAGAAAGCCGATGCGCCAGTCGAACTCGGCGGGGATCCGGCTCTGCACCAGCAGCAGGGCGGAGCGGGCCAGCCCCTCATCCAGCAGGCGGGCCAGCTGCTGCTCGTCGCTGGCCATGGCCAGATCGCGCCCCTGCGCCCCGTCGGGCACCTTCACCATCAGCGGCAGGCCGAGCCGCTGCACCAGCTCGTCCACGTGGTGGCGGCCGCGGCGGGTCACCACCATGGTGGGTGGCATGGGCACGCCGCTGCGCACCATCAGCTCGTAGAGGTAGAGCTTGTTGCTGCAGGCGAGAATGGCGCGGGAGCTGTCGATCACCGGCATCTTGAGCTGCTCGGCGCGGCGGGCAAATTCGAAGGTGTAGTGGCCGACCGCGGTTTCGGAGCGCAGCCAGAGGGTGTCGAACTCCGGCAGCCGCTCGATGGCGGACGGCGCCAGGATCTCGGCCCGGATCCCCTGCGCCGCGGCCGCCTGTATGAAGCGATCCAGCGCCAGGGCATCGCTGCTGGCGCGACCGTCGTTGGGGTCGACCAGGATGGCGAGCTGATAGAGCGGCGCCGCCTGCTCCTCGTCACCGGTGCCCACCAGCGCCTGGGCGTGGTGTAGCATCAGCGCCTTCTCGCTTGGGCTCAGTTCCAGCGGCGACAGGCTCTGCTGCTGGCGCACCGACCAGCCGTGGCGGCCGCGCTTGAGGGTCAGCTCCTGCAGCGGCAGCTGGCTCAGGCCGTAGTAGTAGCGGGCCAGCCCCGCCAGCTCGCTCTGTTCGCACTGGCCGAAGATGGCGCGCACCCGGATTCGGTCCTCGCTCTGCTGGGCCAGCCAGCCCTGCAGCTTGCGCCACAGCTTGGCCGGCGGCTGCTGGGGTTGCAGCTGGCTGATGGCCTGCAAACCCGGCAGGCAGTGGTGGCCGCGGGCCTGGGCCAGCAGCGAGCAGTAGTAGCCGGCGCTGAGGTGCTCCAGATTGCGGCAGAGGTTGATGATGCGCGGACGGCCGCCGGTGGTGGGCACCCCGTGTTGCAGGTAGGTGCGGGCAGTCAGCAGATAATCGGCATGGCAAGGCCAGTCGCCCGGTTCTTCGACGATGACGTAGGTACTCATTTTTTCGGCTCCACAGATGAAACTGCCTTAAGCGGCAGGATCCCCAGTGGGCTTCGATGCACCGACAAGCACGACAATGGCGCGAGGGGAAACAAGAGGTTACAGTGCCTAATATGCCGCCTTGGTAACTTGTGATACAAGTCGCATTTTTGGTGATGAAGATAAATAACCGAACAAGGACTCCCCGTGTTGACCGTGCGCGCGGCCCGGACCGATGATCTGGGCGCCATCGTTAAGCTGGAACGCTACTGTTTTCCCCCTGAAGTCGCCTTTGGCCGCAGCCGCTGGCACTATCTGCTGACCCACGCCAAGGGGCGTACCCTGCTGGTGCTGGACCAGCAGGAGCAGCTGATGGGCTACCTCTGCCTGCTGGAGCACAGGGGCTGGGATCGGCTGATCATCCAGACCCTCGCCATCCGCTGGACCATCCGCCGGCAAGGCTGGGCCCGCCGCCTGCTGGAGCAGGTGATCCAGGAGGGCAAAGAGGGCGGCTGGGGGGCGATCCGGCTGGAGGTCGGCGATGCCAATGAAGAGGCGCAGGCCCTCTATCGCGAGCTGGGTTTTCGGCCCAGACAGAAGCTGCCGGACTATTATGGCCACGGTCAGCACGCCCACCGGCTGGTGCTGGCGCTGAAGCAGGCCTGAGAGAGGAAGAGGGGATGAGCTGCGACAACTGCCTCGCCACCGCCATCAAGGCCAAGCTGGGGCGCTGCCCGGTCTGCGCCGGCCAGACCTTCGTCATCGGTCTGGTCGGCTGGCTGGTCTGGTGGTGGTGTGGCGCCGACACCTCGGTCAACGCCCTCACCGGTCTGCTGTTCGCGCTGGGGGGATCGGGCCTGTTGCTGCTTCACCTGCTGGTGTTTGTCTGGCGCAGGGTGACCGGGCGTGAATTGAGCGATGAATGAATCAAATTGATTTCAAACAGATAAATAACAATAGCGCTGTAGATATGGAGGTTCAGATGATAGCAATGGTAACGGGCGCCTCGTCCGGATTTGGTGAGTCCATCAGCCGTCAGCTGGTGCTGGCGGGCTACCGGGTGATCGGTACCGGCCGTCGTGCCGAACGGCTGGCTGCGCTGGCCGACGAGCTGGGCGCGCAGTTCCTGCCGCTGGTGTTCGACGTGCAGGACAAGGCGGCCACCCGCGCTGCCATCGCCGCTCTGCCGGCCGAGTGGAGCGAGGTGGATCTGCTGGTCAACAACGCCGGGCTGGCGCTGGGGCTGGAGCCGGCCCACAAGGCGGATCTGGAAGACTGGGAGCAGATGATCGCCACCAACATCAGCGGTCTGACCCTGCTCACCCGCCTGCTGCTGCCGGGCATGGTGGCGCGCAATCGCGGCCACATCATCAACATCGGCTCCATCGCCGGCACCTACCCCTATCCGGGCGGCAACGTCTACGGCGCCACCAAGGCGTTCGTGAAGCAGTTCAGCCTCAACCTGCGCGCCGATCTGGCGGGTACCGCCATCCGCGTCACCAACGTGGAGCCGGGCCTGTGCGGCGGCACCGAGTTCTCCAACGTGCGCTTCCACGGTGACGATGCCAAGGCGGCCAGCGTCTATCAGGGGGTGCAGGCGATCCAGCCGGAAGACATCGCCAATACCGTGCTCTGGGTGAGCCAGCAGCCCGCCCACGTCAATATCAACAGCATCGAGATCATGCCGGTGGCGCAGACCTTCGGTCCGCTCAATATCAGCCGCCGCTGATGGCTGCAGCTGACGAAATGAAAGAGGCTCCCTTGGGAGCCTCTTTGCGTTGGTGAGCCGATTACAGGCTCATGATCTTCTTGAACTCCTCCGGCGAATACTTCTGCTCGGTGCGCTTGGTGAGATCCGTCATCAGCTTGTAGCGCAGCTCTTTGGCCATCTGATAGGTCTGCTCCAACTGGCCATAGGAGTAGTCGGCGGCCAGCCCGATGGCGGTAGCCTTGTCGTTGGCATAGGCCTGCTTCAGGCTCTTGTCGAGCAGGGCCACCTCCTGGTAGAGCTTGCTGCTCTCCTTGCTCCAGACACCGCGCAGCAGCGGCAGGTACTTGTCCGGATCGGCGCTGGCCAGCGCGGTCAGGCTGCGGAACTGCCAGTAGGCGGAATCATCGGAGTAGCTGTCGCTGCCGCTGCGATAGGGCAGGGGGTAGGATTCCAGGGTGTTGTAGAGCGGCACCATCACCGACTCGGCCAGCACGCCGTAGCTCTGCCAGATCAATCCCTGCAGCTCTTTGGGCATCTCCTTGCGCAACTGGATGACGTGGGATTCGAGCTGCCTGTCGATGCGGATCGGCCGCTCCGCCTTGCCGGCCAGCGGCGTGCCCTCATAGGTGGCACTCAGCAGCCTGGCCACGTCCGGCACGGCGATGGGGGCATCCGGCTTCATAAAGAGTGGATATTGCGCCTGCCGGGTCGGCTGCGGGTGGCTGGCGGTCAGCATCTTCTGGCCGAGCCACTCCCGATCCACGTTGTAGGGGTCGGCGATGACCCCGAACGCCTTGGCGAAGTTGAACTCTTTCGGGTCGGCGTTATCCAGCAGTTTGTGTTCGCGTACGAACTCCAGCAGCCTGGGCGAGTGCAGCACATCGGCGCTGTCGAGATTGACGCCGTGGATGCGCAGGCCGTTGGCCACCATGGTGTAGCTGTCGTCCGGCACCCGCACCGCTATCCAGTGGTGGCCGGAGCCGATCTCCATCAGCCAGGCCTCGTTTACATCCGCCAGATAGAGGCTGTTACCCTCACCGGCGCCATATTGCTCCACATAACGGCCGAGCAGCTTGACCCCCTCTTTGGCCGTCCTGGCCTGCGGCAGGATCAGGGTCGGGATGATGGCTTCAATTACTCCCTTCTCGATCAGCGGATCGGCTTTCTGGGCCTTGTCGTTGACCTCGGCGCTGGTGGTGGCCGAGATGGCGACGTTGAACTCGTTGATGCCGCGCTCCTCGTAATACTTGCCTGCCGGGTCGCTGGTTGTGGCATCCCAGTCACGAATGGCTGAGTAGGCGAAGAAGGCCTTGGGCATCGGTACTTCCAGCCCGTTGCCCAGTTTCCAGACCTTGCCCTCGTTCTGCTGCGCGGGCCGGAAGGCCAGGTACTTGTTCCAGTTGTTGACGCCAAAATCCTCGTTTCTGGCGATCATCACGCTGCCATCGGCACTGGCGCCATTGCCGACGATGAGGCCGGTACAGGCGTCGGCACTGGTGCCAAGCAGGGTGAGTAGGGTGGCGGAGAGAAGACTCAAGGTGTGTTTTTTCATGGGATTGCCCGAAGCGTAACTGTGAGTGAAAGCCAGGCGGTGGGATGCAGGTCTGCCGCAGAGCGATCGGCCGCCGATACGCTGCCGGGGGATCGTGCTGCTCATGGTCGATGACGCAAACATTTCATCCATAACACTGCTTGCTGGTCGTTTTGTGCGCCGAAATTGTATGCCTCGCTGGTTGTTTGTTTTGTGATCTATGAGTCGTTCCTTTGCTTTGTCTGGTAAAGCGTGAAAAAGGCAGCGATATGCACCAGAACCTGCCGATTGGGCAGCGCGGCGTCATGATCCTGACGTCTAGATGAGCATCGGGAGGCTCGCAAGCCCGTGCGAGCCGGGATCCGCGCCAATCTGGCAAGTTGGCCTGCAACTTGCTGGTTTTATTGCCAATGATGGGGCCTGGCGCCTCATGCCATCGAATCAGCGACCTCGTCATGCCGGATCGGCATGCAGACTGGAGTCCCCATGGATATCAAACCCTACAGCCAGCAGCTTGCCCAGAGTGCCTCCAACAACCGCGCCCTCGCTACCCTCAGCAGTGCCGACAGCGGTCAGGGTGGCGGCTGGGAAGATCTGGTCAACCTCTCTTCCCAGCGGATCACTGGCCAGGCCCAGCAGGCGCTGACCTATGAACACCTGGCCAAGAACAGCAAGTTGCCGCCGGCGCTCGACATCGGCTCCGACAAGGGGGGCGTGATGCAGCAGCTGGTGGACAAGGCGCTCGGCTTTGATCGCAAGAAGTTCAACGAGATAGAAGAGAAGCTCAAGACGATTGCCGATAACAAGCAGCTGACTGCCGAGGAGCGGGCGGAGCAGAGCAAGCCGCTCAACGAGCAGCGGGACGCCATGTTGCAGGATGCGATGGACCGCCTTACCGGCAAGAAGAGCAGCGCCAAGGAAGAGACCAAGAGCGCCTGAGCGGCGGGATGACTCGAACGGCAATCCATGGTCGGTGGGGGCAATCACTTGCCCCTGTCCGGGCACCATGAGCGGCTTGCCGATACGGCGCAGCACGGGCCGCTCTGCGCCGCCACCACGGCAGCAAAAAAGGGAGGGCGGCTGCCACTCCCTTGGTGACCGGACGGCGTCCGGCCGCTGCATTGACTCAGGCCGTCGTTACTTCTTCTCGGGCAGAATGCCGATCCCCACCGCCTGGGTCTGCACGGCCTTGATCTGGTCGCCCTTGGCGATCAGCGCAAACTGGGCCGGGTTGTGCACCTTGAGCACCAGGGTGTGATCCACCCCCTTCACCGTGATGGTCTGCTGCCCCTTGTCGACCGCGATGACGTCGCCATAGAGAGTGACCTTTTTGCCGATCCCGGCGCCCGGCTTCTCGCCTGCCTCGGCCTTGTCGGCCGCCACTTCCACGACACGTTTTCTCACCCCGGCGGTGCCCTTGAGCAGCTCCAGATCCAGCATCTGCATGTATCTCAGTGCTACCGTATCGCCCACCTTGAGGTTGGCCAGGTTGGTGACCTGCTCACCGGCGACGATGTCGAACGCTTCGCCGGCGGCGTTTTTCAGGCTGACCTTGCGGCTGGCCATATCGATGGCGGTGACCGTGGCCTGGGCCGAAACGGCTTCCACCAGATTGGCCTTGCCAGGGGCCGTGGTGACTTCGGCCGCCACCTCGGCGGCCTGTGCCAGGCAGGTTGAAAGGGAGAGCAAACCGGCAATCCATGCATGCTTGAGTTTCATGTGTCAGACCTTATCAACAAAAGAGTGAGGAGGGTGGGAGCGGGGCGATGAGAGTGGAACACCCGGTTCCCAGAGAGACCATAGCAGAGCGGCACGGAAACAGGAGTGGCGCCACATCACATCTTTCCGCTAGCCCGGCCCCCGCTGCGCAATTTGATAGCCGGCTCCCGTTTTTTGACCTGCCGGAGCCACAGGCGCACAATTCCCCTGCATGCATTCAACCGAGGGCTCTGCCGTGTACAACTTCCAATATGCCAATCCTACCCGCGTCTGTTTCGGTGACGGCCAGATCGCCAAGCTGCCCGAACTGATCCCGGCCGGCAGCCGCCTGCTGGTGCTCTACGGCGGCGGCAGCATCAAACAGAACGGGGTCTATGAGCAGTTGACCCAGGCGCTGGCGGGACGGGAGTGGCTGGAGTTTCCCGGCATCGGCGCCAACCCCCAGTACGATCAGCTGATGGAGGCGGTGGCCCTGGTCAAGCGCGAGCGCATCGATTTCCTGCTGGCGGTCGGCGGTGGTTCCGTGGTGGATGGCAGCAAGTTCGTGGCCGCCGCGGCCTGCTTCGAAGGGGCGGATCCCTGGGAGATCCTGCTGCACAAGGCCCCCATCAAGGGGGCGTTGCCGCTGGGCTGCGTGCTGACCCTGCCGGCCACCGGCTCGGAGAGCAACCCGGCCGCCGTGGTGAGCCGCGGGGAGGCCAAGCTCTCCTTCATGAACCCGCTGGTGCAGCCGGTGTTTGCGGTGCTGGATCCCACGACCACCTACAGCCTGCCGCCACGCCAGGTGGGCAACGGGGTGGTGGATGCTTTCGTCCACATCATCGAGCAGTACCTCACCTTCCCGGTGGGGGGCGAGGTGCAGGACCGGCTGGCGGAAGGGCTGCTGCAGGTGCTGGTGGACAACGGCCCGCGTGCGCTGACGGAGCCCACCAACTACCAGGTGCGCGCCAACCTGATGTGGGCGGCCAGCCTGGCGCTCAACGGCCTCATCGGTCGCGGTGTGCCGCAGGACTGGTCCACCCACGCCATCGGTCACCAGCTCACCGCCCTGCACGGGCTGGATCATGCCCAGAGTCTGGCGGTGGTGCTGCCCTCCCTGCTGCGCGAGCAATCTGCCCAGAAGCAGGAGAAGCTGGCCCAGTTCGCCGAGCGGGTATGGCACTCCAGCCGCGAGGACAAGGCGCTGCGAATCGAGGAGGCGATCATCCGCACCGAGCAGTTCTTCCAGCAGATGGGGGTGGGCACCCGCCTCGCCGACTACGGCCTGAGCGAGAGCTGCATCCCCGGCATCTGCTCCAACCTAAAGCGCTTCGGCCTGACCGCCCTCGGGGAGCAGCAGGACATAGATCCGGACAAGGTAGCCAGGATCCTGTCCCACGCGCTTTAAGTCAGGGGACTCGCGCCTCGCAATCTGAGTGGCGCGGATCCTTTCCCACGCCCTCTAGGCCTGAGGCCCTTGGCCAAGGGGCGATCTGGACAACAAGTGCGGCCAGGATCCTCTCTCACGCACTCTGATCATCTGGCTGACGGCCGGAAAAGAGAACGCCCCGATCATCGGGGCGTTTTGCATGGTGTTGCCGGGCGCGGCCGTTTATCCGGCGCTGCGGTCCAGTTCGCGCTCCAGGGCTGCCGCCTTCTGGCGGGCCGGATGGGTGTTGAGGCGCTGCCAGTAGGCCTGCAGATGCGGGAACTGGGCCAGCTGGCCGCTTTGCGCCAGCAGATCCACCAGGAAGGAGTTCAGGATGTCGGCGCCGGTGAGGCGATCGGCCACCAGATAGCGGCGGCTTGCCAGCACCTCATCGAGGTAGCCCAGCACCTTGGCACACTCGGCCTTGGCGTAGTCCGGCAGGAAGCGCATCGGGCTGCCGTCCTTGCGCACGAACATGTCGAGCAGCAGCGGCAGAATGCCCGAGCTCTCGGCGAAGTGGAGCCACTGCAGATACTCGGCATAGTCCGGGCTGTCGGGGGCCGGAGCCAGCCGATCGGCGGCGTGGCGGGCGATCAGGTACTCGGTGATGGCACCGGATTCGGCCAGCACCCGGCCGTCGAACTCGATGACCGGCGACTTGCCGAGGGGGTGGATGGCCTTGAGCTCGGGCGGCGCCAGAAAGGTGGTGGCATCGCGCTGATACGCCTTGATCTCATAGGGCAGGCCCAGCTCTTCGAGCAGCCAGATGATGCGCTGGGAGCGGGATTTGTTCAGGTGGTGCAGGACTATCATGGAAACCTCGACGCAGTGACGGAAGGCGGTATACGCAGCTGCGCGGTGGCAGGTTCACCGCTGGCCAAAAAAGAGCGGGCTGGATGCCCGCTCCTGCGTTGACTGACTCAGGCCTCCAGCGCCTGATCCAGATCCGCCAGTATGTCCTCGATGGCCTCGATCCCCACCGACAGCCGGATCATCTCAGGTTTCACCCCGGCTTTGGCCTGCTCTTCCTCGCTCAACTGGCGATGGGTGGTGGAGGCCGGGTGGCAGGCCAGCGACTTGGCATCGCCGATGTTGACCAGCCGCTTGAAGATCTTGAGTGCATCGTAGAAACGCACCCCCGCCTCATAGCCATCCTTCAGGCCGAACGAGAGGATGGCCGAGGGGCGACCGGCCATGTATTTCTCCGCCAGCAGGTAGTGGGGGTGACCCGGCAGACCGGCGTAGCTGACCCAGGCTACCTTGGGATGGTGCTTGAGGTGGTGGGCCACCCGCAAGGCGTTGTCCACGTGGCGCTCCATGCGCAGGCTCAGGGTCTCCAGCCCCTGCAGCAGCAGGAAGGCGTTCATCGGCGCCAGCGCCGCGCCGGTATTGCGCAGCGGCACGGTGCGCACCCGCCCGATAAAGGCGGCCGGGCCAAAGGCCTCGGTGTAGACCACCCCGTGATATGAAGGTTCGGGTTTGGTCAGCTGGGGGAAGCGCTCGGCGTGATCCGCCCAGGGGAACTTGCCCGAGTCGACGATGACGCCACCCAGCGAGTTGCCGTGGCCGCCGACGTATTTGGTCAGGCTGTGCACCACGATATCGGCGCCGTGTTCGATGGGTTTGCACAGCACCGGGGTGGCGACCGTGTTGTCGACGATGAGCGGTACGCCGCGGGCGTGGGCCACCTTGGCGAAGGCCGCCAGATCGACGATGTTGCCGGCCGGGTTGCCGATGCTCTCGCAGTAGACCGCCTTGGTGTTGTCGTCGATGAGGGCAGCGATAGCCTCGGCGCTGTCATCCTTGGCGAAGCGCACCTCGACCCCGAAGCTTGGCAGCATGTGGGCGAACAGGGTGTAGGTGCCGCCATAGAGCTGGGGGGTGGAGACGATGTTGTCGCCGGCGGCGGTCAGCGCCTGGATGGCGTAGGTGATGGCGGCGGAACCCGCCGAGACCACCAGGCCGGCGATCCCCCCTTCCAGCGCGGCCATCCGCTGCTCCAGCACATCGTTGGTGGGGTTCATGATGCGGGTGTAGATGTTGCCTGGCACCGCCAGATTGAACAGATCCGCCCCGTGCTGGGCGCTCTCGAACTCGTAGGCCACCGTCTGGTAGATGGGCACGGCAACGGCCTTGGTGGTGGGGTCGCTGGTAAAGCCGTGGTGCAGGGCCAGGGTCGCATCTTTCATCACACACTCCTTGTTGGATGTTGCTGGGTAGCAGTTATAGATGGATAGACGTCCAATCTATCAGGCTCAGCGCCGATGTAAACCACCCAATCCGGCAAAGCAATTGCGCCCGCTGGCGAACTGCGCCCTCCGTTGCGTGACCCGGGCGAGCGGGGCTCAGAGGCGGCGGCGATACTCCCGATCGTCGATCTGCTGCATGTCCCACTGCATCAGGCGGTTGAGCTGGCTCATGGGATCCTCGATCAGGGTCAGCGGCCTGGGCAGGATCCGCTTGAAGTAACGGCGCAGGATCTGCTGGATCCGGTTCGGTTTGATGGGGTTGGCGTGGCTCATGATGGTGCTCCTGTGCTGTGGTTCTCACGTTCGCCAGCAGTATTGAGCTAAAATGCGGAAGTAAAAACTGATGACTTTAAGCAACTGGATTTCCTCTTTTATGCCCACCAGCCGCCTTTACCAGCAATTCCAACGGCTCGCCCAGCAGCTTGGCTGTGACGAGCGGGAGATCAGCCTCGCCGAGGTGGCGGATCTGCTCTGCTGCACCCCGCGCAATGCCCGCCTGCTGCTGCGCCGCATGCAGGATCAGGGCTGGCTCAGCTGGGCGGCGGAGGCCGGGCGGGGGCGGCGCTCCCGGCTCACCCTGCTCGACAACCAGGAGAGCCTGACCCGGCGCCGGCTGCGGGATCTGCTGAGCCAGGGCCAGCTGGCGCAGGCGGTACGGCTGGCCGAAGATCGCCTCGATCTGCTCACCCCGCTGCTGATCGAGCAGCTCGGCCAGGCCACTCGGGAAGGGCGCCAGATCCTGCGGGTGCCCTACTACCGGCCGCTGCCGCGCCTGCTGCCCACCGGCCCGCTGCGCCGCTCCGAAATCCACCTGAGCCGCCAGATCTTCAACGGCCTGACCCGGAGAAATGAGGAAAATGGGGAAATCGAGGGGGATCTGGCCCACCACTGGGAGTGTCTGGGCCCCTGCCACTGGCGTTTCTATCTGAGGCCGGCGGTGCGCTTTCACCACGGCCGCGAGCTGGTGGTGGAGGACGTGGTGGAGAGCTTGCTGGCCTTGCGGGATCGCCCGCTGTTCACCCATCTGGCGCGGCTGGAGAGCCCCTGGCCGCGCACCCTGGATCTTCATCTCGACAGCCCTGATCCTCTGCTGCCGCACCTGCTGGCCGAGCCGGTGGCGGCCATCCTGCCGCGCGAGCTCAAGGGGGAGGCGGGCTTTGCCCTGCAACCGGTGGGCACCGGCCCCTACCGGGTGACCGCCAACGACCCGTTGCAGCTGTGCCTCGAGGCATTCGACGACTACTTCGGCCTGCGCGCCCTGCTCGACGAGATCGACATCTGGATGCTGCCGGAGCTGGCGGAGCGGCTGGAGAGCCACCTGCAGCTGGGGCGCGACAGCCCCGAGCTCGGCACCATGCGCGGCGAGTCCGAGCTGGAATCCGGCTGCTACTTCCTGCTGCAGGACGACAGAGCCGCATCCTTGCAGGATCCCGCCCTGCGCCAGTGGCTGGCCGGCCTGCTCAACCCCATCGCCCTGATGGCGCGGGTCGCCCCCGAGCTGCAGCGAGGCTGGACCAGCGCGCTTGGCCTTTTGCCCCACTGGCGCGAGGCGCAGCCAGCCCCGCTGCCGACGCCGAAACAGCTGCCGCGCCAGCTGGTGCTGGCCTGCTTCAACCAGCACCTGGAGTTCAACGAGTGTGCCAACGCTATGAGCAGCCTGCTGGCAGAGCAGGGGATCCGGCTCGAGGTGCGCACCCTGGATTACGGCCGCTGGGTGAGCGGGGCGGACGAGGATGTGGATCTCTGGCTCGGCACCCTCAACCTGGAGCACGAACATGCCTTCGCCCCCTACGCCTGGTTGCAGGGCATTCCGCTGCTGCGCAAGGTGTGGGGCAGCCAGCAGCGTCTGTGGCAGGGGCTGACGCAGTGGCGTGCCAGCGGCGAGGAGCCGGGGCCGCGCGCCCTGCTGGCAAGCGTGCAGCAGCAGGGCTGGTTCGTGCCGCTGTTTCACCACTGGCTGGAGCTGGAGAGCCGGGTCGGCGTGCACGGGGTGCGGATGACGGCGCTCGGCTGGTTCGATTTTCGCAGCGCCTGGCTGCGCCCGGAGCTGGCCGTCGGCGCCGGCGACACGACGGGGGAGCTTGAGTCCAAAGGCGGGCCGCGTTAGCCTGAGCGCGGTCCAACGACAAGGAGTCGATATCGATGCTGGAAATGCAGATCCAACCCCGTTTTCAAGAGACCGATGCCCTCGGCCACATCAACAACACGGTGCCGGCGGTCTGGTTTGAATCGGCCCGCGACCCGCTGTTTCGCATCTTCTCCCCCGAGCTGGATGTGCACAACTGGCATCTGATCATCGCGGGCTACACGGTGCAGTTCAAACGGGAGCTGTTCTACGGCCAGCAGGTATTGATCAAAACCGGGGTCCGCCGCATCGGCTCCAGCTCCTTCACGCTCTGGCAGGAAGCCTGGCAGGGGGACGAGCTGGCGGTGACCGCCGAAACCACCCTGATCCATTTTGACTACCAGTCCCGCCAGTCCATCCCCCTGAGCGATCGCCACCGGGAGGGGCTGCGGGCCTGGCTGATAGAAAGCTAACCTTGGCCCACCGGCCAATCACAGGACACTTATGCGCAATACCGTGATCGCCCTGAGCCTCGGCTTGGGACTGGGGCTCTGCTCCCTGCCTTCCGTGGCGGCCTCCCTCGCCGAGCAGTTCTCCCTGATGGAAAAGGGGGCCGAGAGCGCCCTCGATACCCGTCTGTTCAGCCACGATGGCGTCGACATCAAGGCCTGGGTGGATGGCGCTCCCGTCATCATCGCCGTGCCCATCATGAACGAGCAGGGCAAGCTGGAAGGGGAGAGCCGCTACTACTTCAAGGGCGGCAAGCTGTTCGGGGTGAAGGAGCCCGCCGCCCAGTTCGCCTTTGACGATGGCGGCAAGCTGACCCAGTGGCTGGACGAGAAGGGGCAGCCCGCTGAGTTCGTCAGCAAGATGAGCATGCAGCAGCGGGAAGTCTGGCTCACCAAACGGGCGGCCGAGCTGGGTCAGCTGTTTGCACCGAGCGCCGCCGAACAGAAGGCGGCCAAGGGGGGCGTCAAGCTCAAGGGGGCGGAGCTGGCCCACTGGCTCTGCAACGGCAAGCTGATGGCGCTGGCCGGGGGTGACAAGGTGACCTTCGAGCAGGCCAAGCTCAAGACCCGCGCCGAGGGCATAGAGGGGGAAGTCTCCCTGCGCCAGGAGAAGGGGTGGCAGGATCTGAGCCTCAAGTGCGAGGTGCAGGGACCCCAGGTGACCCGCCTCACCTGGCAGCCGCTGCCGGGTGCCAACAAGCCGCAGTAAGCGCGGCAGTATTAAAGCAAGGGGCCCAGATATGGGCCCCCTTTTTATTTTGGTTATTGTGGCGGTTACTCGCCCAGCCTGAGCCGGGTGAGGGCCTCCACCCGTCGCCACTGGTCGGGTTCGAACCAGCGCGCCAGGATCTCCGGCTGCTGTTCTGCCCGGCGCTCGGCGGGCAGTGGCTTGATTTCGGCCAGATAGCCGGCCAGCTGCTGCTCGAACCCCTGCTGGTTTTGCGTCAGTTGATGCAGCCGGTCCGCCGCCTCCGGCCCCAGCTGCTCGCGCAGCACGGCGTCACGCTCGGTCGCGGGCAGCCGCTCCAGACTCTGCAGGTCGCCGAGCAGGCGGCTGTTGGCCTCCGCCTCCCGAAACCACTGGGGCTGCTCCGCCAGCCAGAGCTCGAGCTCGCTCGCCAGCAGCGGCTTGTCGGCATCGCCAGCCTCCGCCAGCGCCTTGCGGCGCAGGGTCCACTGCTCCATCAGCCGATCTTCGGCAAACAGCTGCTCCTGCTCGGCCGGGGTGAAGCTCTGCTGGCGCAACTGCTCGCGCTCGTCGAACAGCACCTGCAGGCTGGCCAGGCCCGGATCGGTCGGCACCGTCAGGCTGCCCTCGGCGGCGAGAAAGGCTTCATAGCGGGCCTGCAGCGAGTTCTCATCGGGCGAGGGGGCAGCCTGCCTGGGCAGGGGGGAGCTCGACCCGGCCTCTTGCACCGGGGGAGCGGCCGAGGTGGAGTTCGGAGCGGGCCACAGCTGCCAGCCCCCCAGCAGCAGGGCCGCGCCCAGCGGAGCGGCCATCAGCCATGCCTTGCTCATAGTCCCAGTCTCTGCAGGCGGTTGGCGTGCTGGCGATAGAGGCTGACCGGGTCGGTCTCGAACAGGTGGCGAATGCCGAACGACTGGTTCACCTCGTCCAGGTGGTTCATCCGGTAGTCGGTGCCGATCACCTTGCCGAGGTGGCTGCTGCACACCCCGACCAGGCCGTCGTTGGGCTCCTTGAAGAAGCTGCCGGTCAGCGCCAGCGCCGGATCCACCGGATCCAGGATGTTGGTCATGGTGCCGCGCCCGCTCCAGGAGAAGTAGTAGACCCCGTTGGCGGCCTGCATGGGCCCTTCGCCGCAGTACTGGCTGGGCAGCCCCTCCGGGTAGCGCTGGTTGAAGCGCTGGGCGCCGGCGCTGGTGAGGGCGTCGAGGGCGGCGAGGGGATCCTGCGGCAGCTGGCTGCCCCCGGAGAGCAGCGAGATGACCCCGGACAGGGCGGAGGCGGCAGCCACCGCCAGCTTCTCGGCCACCGAGCCCGGTGCCACGTTGGCGCGCACCAGATCGGCGATCTCCGAGCCGTAGTTGACCCCGCCCACGCTGGTGGCGGAGGCAACCAGCTCGGGGGCGACCGAGGCGACGTAGCGAATGGTGGGGCCGCCGTGGGAGTGGCCGATGAGGTTCACCTTCTCCGCCCCCGTGATGGCGAGCACCTGCTGCACCTGTTTGAGCAACTGCTCGCCGCGCAGTTCCGAGCTCTGGGTGGCGGAGACCTGGGCCACATAGACTCTGGCACCATCCCGGGTCAGTGCCTGGGGGATGCCGTAGAAGTAGTCGACCCCGAGCAGCTTGTCGAAGCCGAACAGACCGTGCACCAGCACTATGGGGTAGCGGGTCTGGGTATAACCTGCCGCCTGGCCCAGCATGGGCAGGGCGCACAGCAGCACCAATAGCCATTTTTTCATCTTGTCCATCCTTGTGAATAAGGTTGCCGCAGCGGCAATCACCGGCCTCATGCCAGTACCGACCAGCATGACGGAGCGGGACGTTTGCATCTGTGCAAATGATCACCAATCAGACAGATTCAAAAAAGCCCTACCCATATGGGCAGGGCTGTTGGCGGTGTCGGCACAACTATCCCTTGTGTTCGCCGCCCACATAAGTTAAATAATAATTATTATCATTTGCGGTGTTGAGGATCATGGCGGCGAGCTGGGTAAGAGGATGGGTAGGGACGGAGGAGAGCGACAGCAGCATGGTGCACTGGAAGGTGCAGACCATGAGCGGCAATCGCCACTTCGATGCCGGTGAGCACGGCAAGGCGCTCTCCTGCTATCAGCAGGCGCTGTGGCTGGCCCGCCAGCAGTTTGCCGGCTGGCCCGACGTGGACGAGGCGGTCGCCGCGCTGGTGGTGGCCCACCACAATCTGGCGGATCTGCTGGTCGCCATGGCGCGGCCGGAGCGGGCTGCCGACCTGCTGTGCCACATCCACGACTGCCTGCTCGCCACCAGCCAGTCGCCGGCCAGCCCCGATCCTCTGCGGGATGCGGCCCTGCGCCACACCCGCAGCACCCATGCCGAGCTGCTCGCCTTCCTGCGCAAACACGGCAACCACGACGGCATCCGCCGCTGCCTCGGTCAGTGCCTGTGCCAGACCGAGTCCGCCCGCCAACTGCATTAATCACAATAAACAGAGGTGACCATGAGCCATACCCTGCCAGCCCTTGCCTATGCCTATGACGCGCTGGAACCCCACATCGATGCGCTGACCATGGAGATCCATCACAGCCGTCACCATCAGACCTACATCAACAACCTCAATGCCGCCCTGGCCGATCTCCCCGAGCTGGCGGCGTTGCCGGTGGAGGAGCTGCTTGCCCGCTTCGACAGCCTGCCTGGCAAGGTGCAGGGGGCGGTGCGCAATCACGGCGGCGGTCATGCCAACCACAGCCTGTTCTGGCAGGTGATGAGTCCGCAGGGTAGCGGCGAGCCGGGCGGCGAGCTGGCTGCGGCGATCGAACGAGACCTGGGCGGACTGGAGGCCTTCAAACAGGCCTTTACCCAGGCGGCGCTGAGCCGTTTTGGCAGCGGCTGGGCCTGGCTGGTGGTCGACCAGAGCGGCAAGCTGCAGGTAGTGAGCAGCGCCAACCAGGACAGCCCCCTGCAGGATGGGCTGGTGCCCATTCTGGGGCTGGATGTGTGGGAGCACGCCTACTACCTCAAGTACCAGAACAAGCGTCCCGACTACATAGCCGCGTTTTACAAGGTGATCGACTGGAACGAGGTGGCGCGGCGTTACGTGGCGGCGCTGGCCTGATCGCCGGAAATACCGAGCGCAATGAAAGAGACCCGCCTGTTGGCGGGTCTCTGCTATTGAGGGGTCGGCGCGCTGCCGGTTGGCGGCGCCGCACTGGCGGCAGCCGGATTATCCACGGGCGTTGCCTCGCTCGGCACGGCGGCGCTGGTGGCCAAGGCACCGCTGGTTGGTGTTGCCGCACTGGCGGCAGCCGGATTATCCACGGGCGTTGACTCGCTCGGTGCAACTGCACTGGTGGCCGGGGCACCGCTGGTTGCGGCCGCCGCACTGGTGGCGGTTGCAGCGCTCACTGCCGCTGCCGGCTTGGCCTTCGGCTTATGAGGGGGCGGTGCAATGGGCAGGCAGGGCTGGCTCGCCCCTATAGTGCTCAACGCCTGGCAGGGGACCGGGCCGCCGATGACGATGGGCTCGCCGAGGAACTTGGGACCCTTGTCCAGCACGTAGAGGTCGAGCAGCCCCATCAGGCGGGCGAACACCTCGCGTACCCGGGTCTTGATGCCCTGATAGGCGCTGGGATCCACGGCGTTGAAGCCGACCGCCTCGATGCCGAAATGGCGGGCTATGAAGATGGCGCGCTCGTTGTGAAAGGCCTGCGAGACCACGGTGAAGTGGGCCTGACCGAACACCTCCTTGGCTCGCACGATGGAGTCCAGGGTCCGAAAGCCGGCGTAGTCGCTGTAGATGGCGTTGGCCGGGATGCCGGCCTGGATCAGAGCCCGCCGCATCTGGCGCGGCTCGTTGTACTGCACGGTGGCGTTGTCGCCGGAGACCAGGATGTAGTCCACCTTGCCGTTGTTGTAGAGCTCGGCGGCGGCCTTGATCCGGTACTTGAAGTAGTGGTTCGGGCTGCCGCCAATCAGGTACTTGGAGGTGCCGAGCACCAGGGCGACCCGGTTGTAGGGCACCGCATTGACGTCGTCGTAGGTGTAGTGACGGGCGTCCGAGACGGTCCACTCGCTGTAGCCCAGCAGTGTGGCGACGGAGGCCAGCAACAGGCAGAGGCAGGCGAGCAGGATCTTGGCAAACTTCTTCATGCGCGGTGCGGTTCGGGTCTGAAGTAAGAGGTGACAGAGGGTCATTCTATTACAAGTTGCCGCCGTACGTCAGGCTTGATGACCGCCGAAGACGTCACTCGGGCAGAGGTTGTCGCAGGGAGAGGTCGGCTAACTGCTTGATCCTGAGCCGATTAAAATCGTTCATAAGCAGGGGCGGCCATGGCCGCCCCTTGTCATAGCCTCTCGTCCTCAGTGGGAGGAGTCGTTGGCCTTGCACTCGTCGGAGTCCTTGTTGGCTTCCCACCAGGGCAGCAGCTCGCGGCCGAGCCACTGCTGGTAGGCCTCGCTGTCATTGGCAATCAGCTGGTCCAGCTCGGCTTCGAAGGCGCTCATGGCTTGCTGCTGATCTGGGTTGCGCAGGGCCTGGGCCATGGCCAGCCAGCTGGCGCCGCGACCGGTCTCGTTCAAGAAGCGGTGCACCGTGTAGGACCAGGAGTAGACCATCTCGCCGCCCTTGTCGTAATCCAGGTGCAGGATGTCGGCCAGGGCAGGACGGTCGTTGGCCGGGCGGCCGGCGACGTTGTCTAGACCGCGGGCGAAGCACTGGCCGTGGGCGACGAACTCCGCCAGCCCCTCCGACCACCAGGTGGTGCGGTTGAGCGGGTAGTGGCCGAAGCTGCCGTACTGGTTGAAGCGGCCGTCCAGATAGTGCACGTACTCGTGGCGCAGGTTCCACACCTGGAACGCTGGGCGCTTCCACTCCGCCTCGTAGGCGAAGAAGCGGGCCTGGTTGCCGGGGCGAGCCGGATCCCCTTCGAGGTAGATGCCGCCGTTGTCGGTGGAGACGCCGCCGAACAGGGCACTGCCGTAGCGTTTCCAGTCGGCGGAGGAGTTGAAGACCACCAGTTCCAGCGCCTCGTTGTGATCATCCGCTACCGGCTGCCAGCCGGTTTCCATCTGTTGATGGAACTGCTGCTCTTCGGCACCCAGTTCACGGCAGATCCCCTCGGCCTGAGCCATGGTCAGATCCTGGGCCCGCAGGCGCAGGGTCGGCGAGCAGGTGTGCTCGAACGGCAGCACGTCCTCCACCCGGACGGGGGTGCAGAGCCCGGCGAAGTCACCGCTGATGCAGGCTTCGCTGGTGCGGTCCGTGTAGGTCAGGTAGTAGGTGGAGAGGGTCAGCGACATGTCTTCCAGCAGATCCTGGCTCTGCTGACCACCGGGGATCAGGTCGTGGTGGCGAACCAGTGCGATGACGGAGTCATCCAGCAGCTTGCGGTAGCCGTCGAGCTCGTCCGGGCGGGTATAGCGGGCGACCCGGTAGAGGCGGGTGTAGGCATCCAGCACGTTGTTGAGCAGGAACAGATCGGCACCATCCCGTCCCTTCCACAACGCGAGCTCGCTCATGCCGAGGGCGTGCAGCTGCTTGCGCAGCTCGCCATCCTGCTGGCGGAAGTCGTTGGCGAAGGGGTCGCTGTAGTCGCTGGCGAAGTCGAGGAAGTTGAGCAGATCGAACAGGCCGGTCGCCCAGGCGTGCTGACCGTTGATCTCGCTGGCATGGCGGGTGCTGTAGGCCAGCATCTGGTTGAACTCGCCGAGCAGGGTGCCAAAGCGGCTCTGCACTGCCGGGCTCTTGAACTGGCCGTGCAGGGCGATGCTCCAGGCGCCCATGACCGCACCAACCTCGTCGCTGGCCTGCTCCGGGAAGAGCAGCGGATGGGCGCCCAGCGCCGTCAATGCCTCGGCCAGCGCCTCGGCGGCGGCCGGGCCGTCTTCCTTGTGCTTGCCGTAGTTGTGGTAGTTGTGGGCGCGCACGTATTCCAGCAGCAGCTTCATGGCCGGATGGGCCGGCTGATTGGCCGCCAGCAGGCTCTGGATGCCGCGCGACACGGCCAGCAGCTTGGTGTCATCGTGACCATAGTTCTCCTGCCAGACCGGCGCGGGCTGGCCACTGGCATCCTGCACTATCTTGGCCGCTTCGGCGTCCAGCAGTTCGGTGCCCGGCAGATCCGGCTCGGAACAGGCGCGGCCGTCGGCACGGCGACAGTCGAGTTGCTCTTCCTTGCTGGCCAGCACGATGGGGCGGTTGAGCACCCGGCTCTCCTGCCACTCGGTTGTTTCCGGCAGGGCCTGCCATTCGCTGCCCCCCACCGGGTATTGATAGCCGGTGTCCTTCAAGACCACCTGCACTTCGCTGCCAGCGGGCAGGGTCTGACGGCACACCCGATAGCTGATGGTCTTGTCCCCTTCCTGGCGGGTCTGGGGTTCATCGCACTCCTGCTGGGTCTTGGCCTGTTCCAGCAACCAGGTGTACTGGCGCCAGACGTGCAGCTCGCTCACCTGCTTGGCGGCCTGGCTGCCCGCGATGGGCTGCAGGCGGAAGAAAATCTGCTCGAGGCGACCATCCCGTTCATTGGGGGTCTCTTCCAGCACCTTCAACTGCTGCCAGTTTTGCGGCTGGTACTGCCATGCCTGCTCGGCGCAGCGACCTTCGGTGTTGAGCTCGCAGCGATCCAGCTCCTGCTCGCTGTGACCCAGGATGACCCGCTCCGCCAACGGCAGACGATCCTGACGCGGCGCGGTCGGGGTGCCTGCCAGTGGCTCCCAGCGGCCCTGCTTCATGCCGTAGCCATAGTCATAGCTGCTGGCCGGGACGGCCTTGCCGGCCGGCACCACCTCTTCACAGCTGAGGTAGCGGATCTGCCAGCCCTGCTCGATCTTGAGCTGCGGCTCGCCGCACTGCTGTTCTGCCAGCGCAGCCAGGTTGGCATCGCTCCAGTCGAAGCGGCGATACACCCTCAGCTGCTGATAGGGAGCGTCGCCGCTGCGGGCGCTCAGCTCGTAGGTCACTTCGGTGAGACGATCCCCCAGCTGACGTCTGGATTCACCTTTGAGTTGATACTGTTGCCAGTCGGAGGGGGAGTAATTGGCCAGCGCCGAAGTGGCAAACAGGCCCGGTGCTGCCAGCAGCAGCAACCTGGTACCCAGATTGTTCATTTTTATCCCTTTGCTTGATTGTCTGCGTGATTGACGCGTGCAATCTAGTCAGCCCCAAAGGGATATCAACCCACCAATCAGGCCATATAAATCATTTATTTAGATTAAATCAAAACAAAGTGAGCCCCATTAGGGACCCGGTTGATAGCAAGGACTCATCTGCCATCTGGGGGGGATCTCAGTCTGAGGCCGGCAACTGTGATCAACGTCTCGTTTGAGATTCTCCCGCCAAGCGGGAATGCGACAGTAGCAAGCTGGGTAGCAAGCTGGGTAGCAAGCAGGGAAAGTGCTGATCTGCCTGCGTAGAAAGCCGAGTGTCGCAGTGAGTATCGTAGTGAAAAGCCGCCGGGCGGCAGTCAACATGGAAATCGAGAGAACAGGAGAGGGATTGGCGGATGGTGAGCGGGCGTTAACAATGGCAGCCTAAGTGAGGCTGTGGGGGCTCATTCTTCAAAAGACGAACAGATCCGCCCGAGGTAATGAACAACCCCGGGCTGATGGCAGGAACGACCCGATCAGAGGTAGCTGACTGTGACGATGGCCATGTTGCTGCTGCCGGCAGAGAGCTTGTACTGCATGGTGCTGCTGATGGTATTGAGGCTGCCGGCTTGCTGCAGGCTGGCCAGATCCATGGTCTGGCGCTGAGTGCCGGAATAGCAGGTCACGCTGTTGTCGGCAAAATCGCAGGGAGCTTCGTAGATGGTACCGGTGAAGGTGACGGAACCGTCGGCGGCGGAGGCAGTAGCAGGCAGCAAGGCAGCACCCAGCAGCATGGCTGCGGCGGCAGAAGAAGCGAAACGGATGGCGCTGTTGCGAACGGAAGCGGTGGAAGTGTTCATTTTTATGTCCTTTTCGTCACATGTCGTTGTACGAAAAGGGCAACGCAATCAAAGAGAATGACACAGATACAACTGATGACATCGCTCTTCTCAGATGGCAGCTCCGCTGTCTTAGGTTATGAACCCTTAGACCGGTGGCTTTGCGTCCCGACCTTTCGACCGGTTTGCCCTTTACTCTATGTTTAGATGATAACACCCCACTTTGAGAAATCAATCGCCATAAAAAAGTGTGGGATATCAGTCACAAATAATAATTTATATACGATTATAACAGGTGATATATGGTCTGCGTCATATTCGGTGGTGTATGTCCAATATTGTCCATCACTATTGGCTACTGGTTTTCGACGAAGCCTTATTCTGTGGTGAACATACATGACTGGCATCCGGTGAATTAAAGCCAGGGTCACACAGGAAGGTGGCAAGAGCAGAGATATCAACTTTCCTCCATGCCTAATGGGTTAAAATGATTACCTGATTACCTGATTACCTGATTACCTGATTACCTGATTACCTGATTACCTGATTACCTGATTACCTGATT
>NZ_JAPDCM010000003.1:0-258779 GCF_027706125.1 Aeromonas sp. Y318-1 | reverse complement strand
TGATTACCTGATTACCTGATTACCTGATTACCTGATTACCTGATTACCTGATTACCTGATTACCTGATTACCTGATTACCTGATTACCTGAGCTGTTTTATGTATGAGGTCAGGGGTATTCAAGAAACAAAAAACGTGATCTGGAATTGTTTTGTTGTTGTGTTTTTGTTAATTGCTGTTAAGCGGTTGAAGTTGTCTGATTTAAAATAATCCAATCCGTGTTTGCTATATGAGCGATATTTATTTTACGGCATTCATAAATGTGCCGTCATGTCTTTAAGTAATTGTTTTTTATGTGTTTATAAAAGAATTTATAAAAATCAAAATGTATTTGATGTGCATCATATGAGTCGTTAATTTGTTCATCAAGCAAAAGCGGAGCACGGCTTTCTGCGCAGACGACAAGGATGTATGTAGTTGTGCAGATGAGGTGTAGCGGGAACTGCCCCTGATGCGGTGTGCTGCTTTTGCTTATTTAAATAAACCTTAAAAGGCACAGCTGATTATTGGCATGACCCCTCACCGGCTTAATGAGAGGTTGGGCACCAGCAGTTGCTGTGCAGTATATCGCGGCATCACTGAAAATCGTGACTCCAGCATGATTGGAGTGATGCAGTACAACACACGTTAATGTAGGTATAAACGAATGAAAGCTAACAAGATTCTGGTTGCTATGGGTGTTGGTTCCATGTTGCTGTGCGGCTCCGCTGTTGCTGCCGGTGGTGCTGGTTCAGGCAAAGTCACCTTCAATGGTGAAATCATCAACGCTCCTTGCTCCGTTGCTCCTGAGTCTGTTGACCAGGTAGTTGAAATGGGTCAGATCAGCACCAAAGAGCTGGCCAGCGGTGGCGAGTCCAACTCCAAGCCGTTCAGCATCAAGCTGCTGAACTGTGAAATCTCCGACAAGGAAGATGCCGTCAAGGTAACCTTCAGCGGTGCCAAAGACCCGGTAGATTCCAGCCTGCTGGTTATCGGTGGTGGTGACGCCGCTGGTGCCGGTATCAAGATGACCGCTCCGGGTGGTGCCCCGATCGTACTGGGTACTCCGACTGCCGCCTTCGGCCTGGTCAACGGTGACAACGAGCTGCCCTTCAGCGCCGTGCTGAAAGGTTATGCCGATCAGACCGCCAACCCGCTGAAAGCCGGCGCTTTCACTGCAGTGACCAACTTTACTCTCTCCTACGAGTAATAGAGTGCTTTAACGTGTGACCAGGGTTGTGGTGGTGCGAGCCACCACAACCTCACACATTCTGTCTCCTCACATCGAACCTTGATCATGAAAACTTCAATGATGGCAGCCATGGTGCTGCAGCTGGTGATGATGGCGGGGTCAGTCCACGCCAATGAACTCACGGATGGACTGGCCGAATCGGGCTGTACGTTGGAGGTGCTGCGCAGCATTCCGCTGCAGGCTCAGCAACCGGGCACACTGAAAATCAGCGGCTGTCAGGTTGAAGGGGCGACGGAGGCATCACTGCCTTTTATTTCCATGTCTGTGCGCGGTGCCATGAGCGATGAGCTGGGCATTCTCAACAACGGCCAATATCACAAGGTATCCGGCGAACGCTTTATTGTTTCGGATATCGTCAACAGTGATCTGGAATTCAATTTGGGGCTCACCAGCAGTCAGCTGTTTTTTCCGGACAGTACGACGCTGTTTGAACTCAATTATATGTAAGCAAGCCAATTGCTTAGTGTAGATACCTCATTACGTGAGACCGTTATGCAATTCCTAGAGTGAAAATATGAGCGTTTCAACATCAGACTCTGTGAGAAAAAAACATTATTCAAAAATGGTTTTCATGCTATGCGTGCCCGGCCTGATGGCGGTGGCAAATCACGCATTGGCAGAAACGGAGTTTAATATTGATGCACTCGATCTGGACGAACGGACCAAGATCGACCTCTCCCAGTTTGCCGACGAAGGTTACATCCTGCCCGGCGACTACTACCTCGAGATCGAGGTCAACAAAAACAAGCTGCCCCTGCAGAAGATCCCTTTCTACGAGACCGATACCGGCAAGGGAAAGGGTGGGGTGGCCTGCCTGCCGCAAGAGGTGATCCCCAAGCTGGCGCTGACCGACGAGGCCATCGCCAAGATCGATACCTGGCACGATGGCCAGTGTGCCAACCTGCTGGCGCTGGACGGCGTGGTGATCTCCAACGACATAGGTAACGGCTTGCTGCGCATCGCCGTGCCCCAGGCGTGGATGAAGTACAGCGATCCCAACTGGATTCCGCCCGAACAGTGGGATGAAGGGATCCCGGGGATGATGCTGGATTACAACATCAACGCCCAGGTCAACGAAGGGGATGGTTACTCCAACCGCAACATCAGCAGCTACGGTACGCTGGGGTTCAACTATGGCGCCTGGCGCCTGCGGGGCGACTACCAGGCCAACGCCTACTGGGGTGACAACGAGCGAACCACTTCCGAGCTGAACCGCATCTATGCCTATCGTCCGCTGCCAAACATGGCCGCCAAGCTGACGGTGGGTGAGCAGCAGCTCAACTCCCAGCTGATCGACGGCTTCCGCTATACCGGCGTCAACCTGGCCAATGACGAGCGCATGCTGCCGCCGAGCCTGCAGGGCTATGCGCCGGAAGTGAGCGGCATCGCCAAGACCAACGCCAAGGTCACCATCTCCCAGTCCGGCCGCATCCTCTATGAGACCAACGTGCCGGCCGGTCCGTTTCGCATCCAGGGGCTGGACAGCTCGGTACGCGGCCGTCTCGACGTACGGGTAGAGGAGCAGGATGGCAGCGTCAACTCGTTCCAGGTAGACACCGCGACCGTCCCCTATCTGACCCGTCCCGGCTACGTCCGATACAACCTGGCGGTCGGTGCACCTTCCGAACAGACGGATTCGGTGCACGATGTGCACGGTCCGGCCTTCGTGACCGGTGATTTCTCCTGGGGGGTGGCCAACTCCTGGTCGCTGTACGGTGGCAGCCTGGTTGCGGGTGAATACAACTCCATGGGGCTGGGTATCGGTCGCGATCTCTATGCCTTCGGCGCCATCTCGGCCGACCTGACCCAATCCATTGCCAAGCTGCCGGGCCTGTCGACCAAGATTGGCCAGTCGGTGCGGGTGAACTACGCCAAGCAGTTTGATGAATACAACAGCTCGATCACCTTCGCCGGTTATCGCTTCTCCCAGCACAACTTCATGACCATGTCGCAGTTCCTGAGCAACAAGGAGCGGCTGGAGAAGAACGAAACGACCTCGAGCGATGACTACAACACCTGGGGTGACAAGGAGCTCTACACCATCACCGCCAACAAGACCTTCTGGGCGGAGGATGCGGCCAAGGCGCTGACAGTCTATCTGGACTACACCCACAGAACTTATTGGGAGCACGATGCCGAGGATCGCTACGGCCTCACCATCAACAAGAACGTGAACATCGGCAGCTTCAAGGATGTCTCCATCTATGTGTCGGCCTACAAGACCAAGACCGAGAACTACGAGGATGACAAGAGCGTCATGCTGACCCTGAGCATGCCGATCGGGGACAGAAAGAGCGCGGGATACAGCGTGCAGTCCTCCAATGGCAAGATCACCCATCTGGCTACCTATCAGGATTACAGCCGGCCCGACGATACCTATCAGCTGGGGGCGGGCGTGCAGAGCAACGGCCACGCCGTGGCGCGGGGTTACTACAACCACAACAGCGACATCGGGGCGGTCAGCCTCAATGCCTACAGCGTGCAGAGAGAATACACCTCGGTCGGCGCCAGCCTGCGTGGCGGTCTGACGGCGACCCAGCACGGTGCAGCCCTGCACCAGGCGACCCGTCGTGGCGGTACCCGCATGATGGTGGATACCGACAAGACCTCCGGCGTCTCCTTCAACAATGGCCGCGCCGTAACCAACCGCTTTGGCGTCGCGGTGATCAGCGACATGACCGACTATCGCAAGAGCGACACCCGGGTGGACGTGGATCAGCTGAGCGATGACATCGATGCGATGAATGCCATCAAGCAGGGAACCCTGACCGAGGGCGCAATTGGGTATAATGCCTTCGAAATGGCCGAAGGGTTCAAGCTGCTGGCCAACGTCAAACTGCCTGATGGCTCAGTGCCGCCGTTTGGCGCCACTGTCGTCAAGGATTCCGGCCGGGTACTCTCGGTGGTGGATGAAGATGGCCTGGTCTATCTGACCGGGGTGAAACCGAATGAAGCGTTTGAACTATCCTGGGGCGGCGCCCGCCAGTGCAAGATAGTGGCGCCGCAACAAGTAACCGATCTGTCGATGAAGACTCTCACTTGCAAGTAATGGGATACCGATGAAAAAGCTGCTCTCTTATACCTGTCTGGCCGTGCTGGGCATGACCTCGCTCAACGTCAGCGCTGCCATCGTGCTGGACCGTACTCGTGTCGTCTATCCGGGCGGTGCCAAGTCCATCAGCCTCAACATCAAGAACGAGAACCAGAAGCTGCCCTACCTGGCGCAGGCCTGGATTGAAGATGCCCAGGGCCAGAAGATCGCATCTCCCTTCGCGGTGCTGCCACCGGTACAGCGAGTGGACGCCAACCAGAAGTCCATCGTGCGGATCGCCAGCGTGCCGGCCATCGACAGCCTGCCCAAGGATCGCGAGTCGATCTACTACTTCAATCTGCGCGAGATCCCGCCCAAGAGCGAGAAGAGCAACGTGATGCAGATTGCCGTGCAGTCCAAGATAAAGCTGTTCTACCGCCCCGAGGCCATCCTGCCCGAGCGCGGTGCCATCTGGCAGGATCAGGTGCTGATCACCAAGCAGGGCAAGGCCCTCAAGGTCAACAACCCGACACCTTACTACATCACCTACGTGGGCCTCGGCCATCCGCAGGGCAAAGGAAGAACCGCGATGAAGGGCTTTTCGGCCTTTATGGTTGCCCCCAAGTCAGAGCAGACGGTCACCATCCCGGAAGCACTGGGCAATGAATTTGTGATCAGCTACGTCAATGACTATGGCGGATATATGGATATCAAATACCAGTGCACAGGCAATGCCTGTAAAGCCATGAAGAGCGAGTAAGACCTATGCTACGTTCCATCTTCTGTTCAAGCCTTATGCTGTTTGCAGGAACGGCATCGGCAAATGGCTATGTGACGCCCAACCCAACTCATGATTACTATATATCGTTGGACAAGGCTGATATTCAAAACAAACCTGGTTTTACTACCAAGGCATTTGAGTGGAACTTAGGTGGGCAATATTCAGGTATCGTTACCTGTCCGGATAGAAGCATTCCACAATCTCCAGTGTACTATAAGGCGACCATGACGGATGGCTTGCCTCAAGCTGGTGATGGTTTTGTAAAGCTAAATGACTTTCTGGATATGAAGGTCGAAATTTGGATAGCCGGTTGGAAGAAAAAATTTGTTACAGCACCATTTCCGAATGAAAGTAACGATTACCCAAATTACTCTTGTACTAAGGGGAAAGAGACAAGGATAAATAATTTCGAAAGTGGTAGCCGCGGGCGAGTAACCTTCCGTGTAAGAAAGCAAATAATTAACGGTGTACAAATATCAGATCGTCAAGTGGTAGAAATGTATGGCCGCTTAGGGTCTACCACTACAGATTTCAATAATTTGCCAATGTCTCGAATTACGATTACATCTGCAATCTTATATGTTCCAGAAGAGTGCGTGATTAATGGTGGGCAGACTATTGAAGTAGAGTTTGGTGATTTGCCTGGCTCGGGATTGGATGGGAATAATTTTGAAAAGACGGTTCCTCTGACATTTCAATGTCGTGGTGGTGTCTTCGAAGGGGATGCCTTGAAGATCAATCTTGGTATTTCTGGAAAGCCAACCTCTTTCAGTCAAGACTATCTGCGGACAACCCGAGATGGTTATCAAGGTGGAAATGTCATTTCCGATTTGGGGATCAAGTTCAAGCAGCTGGATGGTTCTCAGTTACATTTGAATACGTTTTATCCGGTTTCCATGCAGGGAAATATTGGTGACTGGGGCTTTATCGCCGCACCGGTAACACCAGTAGGTGCGGATATCCCGGCCGGTGACTTTTATGCCACTGCTACTATCGTTGCCGAGTTCCAATGAGGAGTTGTTTTATGCTACGGACATTGTGGATAGGCTTGGCGCTGTGCCCGTTGTTGGCGGTAACGGCAGCTCCCCGTGCCAGCAATGACCTGGAGTTGCTTGGCAATACGGTCCATCTCCATGGCCGGATCATTGACCAGCCCTGTGTGGTCGCCCCCGAATCCCTTGAGCAGGAGGTCGAGATGGGGGTGGTCGATGTCAAGCAGCTCTATGCCAACGGGGCCGGGGAGCAGGTACCTTTCTCCATCCGCCTGACCAACTGCAAGCCGGGGATTTTCCGCATGGCCAAGGTGACCTTTACCGGCTCGAAGGATGCCCAGCTCAGCGGCGGGCTGGCCTTTACCGCGGGCATTGCCAAGGGCGCCGGTATCCGCTTGTATGACGTGACCCAGACACCCCTGGATCTGGGCACTCCCTCCCGCGGTTATTTGCTGGGCGGCAGCGCAGACAATGAGCTGCAATTCTTTGCCCGGGTAGAAGGGCATCCGGATGCGCTGGCGGCCAAGAACATCCAGCCCGGTGACTATTCTGCCGTTGCCAACTTCATCGTTGCTTATGAATAAACTCAGAGGTCGTTGCGCTGGATGACCTTTGAATTGCCGAGGCTGGGCCAGGTGATGACACCACCCAGATAATTGGAGAGGTAAATGCCGCCCGGCAACTGAACAAATTGTGCCGTTTGTTTGGGTGGCGTCAACGCCGCTACCAGGGTCGCTACCATGCCATTGCTGGTCAGTGCCTGCTGATCAATGAAATTGACGATGGTATTTTTCACCTCGACCGAAATATCGCCATCATCCCGCTCCAGATCTCCGACGGAATCCATATTGAACAGTGTTTTGCCCTGATTGTCGGTGGCGATCACGGTTGCCACCACTATTTCCCTGTTCATGGTAACAATGAATTTGCTCTTTCTGGTCATCTCCACCCAGTTGTCCGGCGCCTGGCAATTGCTGTGATAACGGACTGTGGTGTCCGCATTGTTGTAATAGTTGTGGGAAACATTGTCTCCCTGCTGGGTCATGGTGGTGATCACACATTGCACTTCTTCAGCCACTGGATGACCGCTGCGCAGCAGAAAGACATTCTCGGATAATTTCCTGCTATTATTGTCGATGGAAAAATAGCTGATAGCTTCTTTACCGACCAGAATGGAAACCTGTTCATCCGCCTTGCGCGAAATACGCTGTATCAAGGGGGTTAGCGAATCGATTTTCACATTCAGCGCTTTTTCCGTCTCGCTGGTCATATAGAGGGAAATCTGGCTGAGATTGATGGTACGCAGCGTATTTGCCGTCGCATAGTTATAGATGACGATGGCCAGCGAAGTCAGTGAGACCAGCAGTAGCGCAAACAGCAGAATACGCTTTGGGCTGAAATAGCGGTCATATTTGCGGCGAGTATATTGCCGTCTGGCCTGAGGCGCATGAGCAGGGATCGCCGCTTGAGTTTCTTCATTTGGTACAGCTTCTTCGGTCTCTCCAGCGGCCTCAATAGGGGCACAAAAGATATATCCCACGCGTGGAATAGTATCGATCGCATCCATCAAACCGAATGATTCCAGCTTTCTTCTCAATGAGAGGATCTGCCGGTTCAGGTTGGTATCGGTATTGTCCTGGTTTGGCCACAAGGCATCTTGCAGTTTGCTTCTTGGAATGACACTGCCTGCCTCATCACACAGCATTTCGAGCAGCTCGGCTTCTTTGTTGCTGAGCTTGATGTCCTTTTCTCCCTTAGAGAGCCGGAATATTGCCGCGGAGAAAAATATCTCCTCTGCAATTTTATAATTTTTGTTACTCATGTGTGACTCGCCTTACTGCCAAGGAGAGCATTTTACCACCATGCAGTCTTTGTTCAAATAATGCAAAATTGACAATGTCTTTAACTATCAAACGGTTACCTTTCCATTGAAATGCATGATGGCGGATATGGTACTACAGGTAATTAATTCAGTTCAAAAAACGTGCAAAAAAATAGCCATTTATGTAATCGTTCTCACTTACCTGGGCCTGTGAGGAAGATTTTGACACCGCCAGCATTTTCTTTCGAATAATGTGCGTATTTGGATGACTCCTGCATGCCAAGTCCTGTCGCAGGAGTGATTATTGCGCCTTAAGAATATTCTGATATTGCTTGCGCTGTGGCTTGAGGTGACCGCCCAGATCGGGCCAGGGGTGCCACTGGTCCGGCACCATGAAACCGGGCAGAACCTGCCGGATCCAGGCCGCCAGCTCGGCAGGGGGTACAGGTTCGCCATGCCAGTCGATGAAGGCGGCCGGGCGCTGCCCCCACTCATCGCTCGGCACCGGCACCACCAGCGCCTGTGCCACGGCGGGGTGATCCACCAGTCGCTGCTCTATGGTCTCGGGCTGGATGTTCTCACCGCCGGAGATGAAGAGGTTGTCGAGCCGCCCCTCCACCACCAGTTCACCATCCGCAGTGAAATGCCCCTTGTCGCGGGTGTGGAACCAGCCAGCCTCATCGAGCGGCCGCTCCAGCCCGCCAGCTTTGAAATAGCCGGCAAACAGGGTGTCGCCGCGCACGCAGATCTCTCCCTGCTGGATGCAGACCTCCCGTCCCGGCAGCGCCTTGCCCACCACACCGGCGGTGGATGGCCGACCGGTGCAGACCTGGCTGGCCATCTCGGAGAGGCCGTAACTCACCTTGGGCTCCAGCCCCATGGCGCTCAGCCGGTTCACCAGGGGCTGGGGAATGGCGGCGCCGCCGAGCAGCAGCTCGCGCAGCCGGGTTCTGGCGGGATCAAAGCCCTCCGCCAGCAGTCGCCAGAGCTGGGTCGGCACCAGGGAGAGATGGGTGATGGGTTGCTGTTCGAGCCGCTCCCTGAGCGGGCGGCTGCGATCGTCCAATACCAGGCTGGCGCCCGCCAGAAAGACCCGGAACAGGATGGCGTAACCGCCGACATGAAACAGCGGCAGGGAGAGCAGCCAGCCGCACTCGGCATAGAGCGGGATCACGGCGGCCGAGCCCCGCGCCGAGGCCAGATGATTGGCCAGCCGGTGTACCACGGCCTTGGGCGTGCCGCTGGAACCCGAGGTGAGGATCATGTTGTTGAGCTGGGCAGGATCCAGCATGCAGTCGCCTTCGTCCGCCACCAGCTCATGGGTGAAGTCGAGCCGCAGTGGCTGCCAGTTTCCGGTCGGGATCTCGCCTGCTGACCAGCAGGCCTTGACGGCGAGCAGAGCCGCCAGCTCCGCTTGCCGCGCCAATGGAAAGGCAGGGTTGAGCGGGCAGAAGACGATGCCGCTGCGCACGCAGGCCCAGGCCAGCAACAGGTCGGGCAGGGCGTCGCGCACCACGGCGGCGAGGCGATCACCGGCCTGCAGGCCCGCCTGCCCCAGCTGCCGGCACAAGCCGTTGAGTCTGGCATCCAGCTGTTGGTAGGTGAGCGGGTCGGCGGCGTGAATGGCGATGCGGTCCGGGGCGGACTTCGCCCAGTGGCGCACCGGGCAGGGTTGTTGAGGGTGGTAATGGTCAGATAGCGGTGGCATGCAGGCCCCTTCAATCACGGTGAAACAGGGGCTCCAGCAGGCTCAGGTCGGGTTTGCCGGTCGCGTCCAGCAGATCGGCTGCCAGCCAGCGCCGGGTATCCAGGCCGGGGGCCTGATCCGGCGCCCATTCACCCGCCAGATGGAACAGCTGGTTCAGGCCGAGGCCGGATTCGAAGCAGGAGGAGACGATCACCTTGAGGCGCAGCTCGCGAGCGCGGGCAACCAGTGCCTCGCAGTGGACCAGGGAGCCGAGCAGGGTGGGCTTGAGCACCAGGGCGCGCAGCTGGGGAATGGGCTCCCACGGCTTGCCCTGGGCCAGCAGCTCGTCGATGGCCACCGGCATGCCGGTACGATTGGCCACGAAGGCGATGTCGGCAAAGTCGGCGCAGGGGTCTTCCAGGTACTCGATCCGGTTTGGATCCAGATGGCCGCAGAAGGCCCAGGCCTCCTCGCGGGTCCAGCCCTGGTTGGCGTCCAGCACCAGCTTGAGGGTAGGGATGCGGTCGCACAGCAGGCGGATCAGCGCCAGCTCGTCGCGCATGGGGTAACGGGCGACCTTCAGCTTGGCCTTGCTGGGGGTCTTGTGCAGCCAGTTCTTCCAGTGCTTGAGCAGCTCCTGGGGGGAGCCCTGAATAAGCGGATAAGGCTCCGGCAGCGCAGTGGTCTGGGCAGGCCAGCAGCGGCGGGCGCAGTCCAGCCCGAATTGCACCGAAGGGAGCTGCGGGGCGATCTCCTGCCCCGCAGCCAGCCGCTCCAGACAGGCGATGGCTTCGGCTTGCGCCTCGGCCAGGCTCTCGCGGGAGAAGCCCGGCAGGGGGGCGATTTCCCCCCAGCCATCGTCAACGCGGACCAACAGGCCCTCTCGCGCCACCTCCACCTTGCCGTGAAAGGTCAGGGGCTGGGTAAAAGGCAGTTGGTAGCGATAGAGAGCGAGTGTCATCAGGGATTCCGCTTGTATTTGGAGAAGTCGGGACGGCGTTTCTCGTTGAACGCGTTGCGCCCTTCCTGACCCTCTTCGGTCATGTAGAACAGCATGGTGGCATTCCCCGCCAGCTCCTGCAAGCCGGCCTGGCCGTCGCAGTCGGCGTTGAGGGCGGCCTTCAGGCAGCGCAGCGCCATCGGGCTGTTCTGCAGCATCTCGCGGCACCAGCGCACGGTTTCACGCTCCAGCTCCGCCAACGGCACGACGGTGTTGACCAGCCCCATGTCGAGGGCTTGCTTGGCATCGTACATACGGCAGAGGAACCAGATCTCGCGGGCCTTCTTCTGGCCGACGATGCGGGCCATGTAGGAGGCACCCCAGCCGCCGTCGAAGGAGCCTACTTTCGGGCCGGTCTGGCCGAACTGGGCGTTGTCGGCGGCGATGGTCAGGTCACACATCATGTGCAGCACGTGGCCGCCACCGACCGCGTAGCCGGCCACCATGGCCACCACGGGTTTCGGGCAGGTGCGGATGTCGCGCTGGAAGTCGAGCACGTTGAGGTGATGGGTCCCCTCGTCATCGCGATAGCCACCGTAGTCGCCACGGATCTTCTGGTCACCGCCGGCGCAGAAGGCCTTCTCGCCAAAGCCGGTCAGGATGATGGTGCCGACCTGATCGTCGTAGCGGGCATCGGCCAGCGCCTGCAGCATCTCTTTGACGGTGCGGGGGCGGAAGGCGTTGCGTACCTGGGGGCGGTTGATGGTGATCTTGGCAATGCCATCGTCGGACTTGTGATAGAGGATATCCTCGTAACCGGCGGAGCAATCACGCCATTCGACGGGGGCATAGAGTTCCGCTTCAGTCATTGCTTCAATCATGACGCTTCTCTTCTTGTTGTTGGTTGACCCACTCCGTGAGGAGCCGGGCAAAAGTCTCAGGCTGGTGGGCATGCAGATTGTGGCCGCCATCCAGCTCCAAGTGGTTGATTTTGCGATGCTGACTCGCCATGAGGCAAGCCAGCTGATGGAATTTGTGATCCCGTTTGCCGCTCACGTAGGTGACCGGCAGCGCACCTTGCGCCAGCCAGGGGTCGAGATCCGGCTGCTGCCCCAGAGAGGTGGCGCGCAGCATGGTGGCCACGGCCTTGCCGTCGTTGCCGAGGCGGCGGGCTATCTGACGGGCACGGGCATCCTCGCCCAGATCGGCGAACACCCCCTGCCGATACCAGTCGGCCAGCACGGCCGCCAGGGGCTCCTGCTCGAAGCGCCGGGCCCAGCCCTCATCGTGGGCGAGGCGGGCAGGCCGCTCTGCCGGTGGCAGACCGGGGTGGCAATTTTCCAGCAGCAGGGCCTGCAGTCCAAGCGGCGCCTGGCTGGCGTGATAGAGGGCGAGCCGCCCACCCAGCGAATAGCCCGCCAACAGGTAGCGACCGATGCCGCGCGCAGCCAGCTCGTCGCACAGCCAGCGATGGGCCTGCTCGAACCCCGCAACCCGCACAGCCCGGTTGCTGCCGTGGCCCGGCAGATCCAGCGCCAGACTGGGGAGGCCGGTCAGGGCCGCCTGCACGGGCTGCCAGTCGTTGGCATCGCCGAGCAGGCCGTGCAGCAGCACCAGCGTAGGTTGATCGGCACTAGCTGCCACGGATCGCGCTTCCCAGTGCCTTCAGATCCTCGGCGACTTCGCTGCTGGGGACCTTGATTTCAATCAGCGTTACCCCCTTTTCCAGCGCGGCGGCGTAATCCCGTTCAAAGTCGGCGAGGGTGGCCGGCGTCCGATAGTGGAGGCCGAACATGGCGGCGGCGTGTTCGAAGTGCAGTCCGTGGGGCAGGCAGTAGTAGGTCTCCAGCAGCGCGTCCTGGGTCGGCACCGGCAGCATGCGAAAGATGCTGCCGCCGTCGTTGTTAAGCAGGATCACCACCAGCGGCCGGCTCGATTTGCCAAGCAGCGCCAGGCTGTTGAGGTCGTGCAGGGCGCTGAGATCGCCGAGCAGCAGGGTGGTGGGCTCATTGCTGCCCGGCTGGACCGATTGCGCGAAGCCGTAGGCGGTGGCGATGAGGCCGTCGATGCCGGAGGCGCCGCGGTTGGTCATCACCCGGCTGGGGCCCTTGCCCACTTCGCCGAGCATGTCCATCAGCCGGGCCGGCATGCTGTTGCCGACAAACAGCTGGCCCCTGATCAGCTGATTCAGGCGGTGGCACACCCCGAGTTCGGAGAAACGCTCGCAGGCGCTGCGCACCTGCTGGCTGACGGACTGCTGGCGCTCCGCCAGCCGGTGCCAGGGCAGGTGCGGGTGCGCCACCGGATTGGCGGCGGCAAAGACGCCGGGTTCGCACAGCAGGCGGCGGCGCAGCCGGTAGTCCGGGTCGAGCCGGGCTGGCTGCGGGTCGATGAGCCAGTATGCCTGCCAGGGCTGCTGCTTGATGAACTGGCCAAGCCGCTTGGAAATGAGGCGGGCACCGAATTGCAGCAGCACCTCGGCCCGGGCCAGCTCGGCCACGAAGCCGCTGTGTTGCAGGGCGAGATCGGCATGCACCAGGTTGCGGCCATCGAAGCGCAGCTGGCTCTGCAGGTCAGCCAGCAGAGGCCAGCCAAGCCGCTCGGCCAGCGCGGCGACCGCCTTGGCCTGGACGGGATCCTGAATGCGGCCGGCGACGATGAGGCCACGTTTGCCCTGCAGCTCGTCCCAGTCGGGCTGATGCGGGCAGGGTGCCTGCGCCAGTTGCCAGGGGCTCCAGGGCTTGGACGAGCGGAGCCAGTCGCCGAGGGGGGCCAGGTAGGCGGAGCAGTCCAGATAGGCGTCGCCCGGATAGAGCGGCTCGGGGTACATGCAGTTGAAGTGCACCGGCCCAGGTGTGCGCGCCTGCTGGGCCAGCGCCTGATCCACCGAGCTCAGCACGAAGGCGGCCGGAATGGTGGCGGTGGGGCTCGGCAGGTTCTGCTGATAGACGGGGTAGCGGCCGAAGATCCCCTGCTGATCGATGGCCTGGTTGGCGCCGTTGTCGATGAGTTCGGGCGGCCGGTCGGCAGAGAGAATGATGAGCGGCACGCCGGTGAGCTGCGCCTCGGCCACCGCCGGCCAGAGGTTGGCCACCGCGGTGCCCGAGGTCATGATCACCGCGACCGGGCGACCGCTGCCCTTGGCCAGCCCCAGCGCCATGAAGCCGAGGCCGCGCTCGTCAAAGTGCAGATGGCGGCGAAAGCCGGGGTGGGCGGCGGCCGCCATGGTGAGCGGTGCCGAGCGGGAGCCGGAGGCCAGCGCGATGTCGCGCACGCCGAGGCGAAAGAGCTCCTCCAGCAAGAGGGAAGACCAGACGTGGTTGAAGGTGGCATGGTGGCTGGCAAACTCTTGGCGCGCGGACATGAGGCTCTCGCAGTGAGGAAACGGTGAGAAAACGCTATCCCAGCAGGGAGAGCACGTTGGCGATCTTGTTGTCGAGTTCGGCCCACTCGGCGGCAGGCTCGGAACCCGCGACGATACCGGCGCCGGCAAACAGGGTGATGGCCTGCGCCGTGATGCGGGCGCTGCGGATGGCGACCGAGAACTCCGAGGTCTCCCGGCTCAGCATGCCGCAGGCGCCGGCATACCAGCCGCGATCATAGGGCTCGCGTTCGCGGATGAAGGCCAGCGCCGCCTCGCGCGGGGCACCGCCCACCGCGGGGGTGGGGTGCAACGCCTCCAGCAGTTGCCAGTCGCAGACGCCGGGCTTGAGCTCGGCTTCGATGTCGCACTTGAGGTGCTGCAGCAGTCGCAGTTTGAGAATGCGCGGCTCGGTCAGGGTGGCATCAGTGGTGAGCGGCGCCAGCCGGCTGAGGATGTCGGCGTGTACCAGCCGGTTTTCCAGCCGGTTCTTGCTGTCGGCCAGCAGCTCGGCGGCCAGCGCTGCGTCGGTTGCCTCGTCGCCGGATCGGCGGATGGTGCCGGCCAGCGCCTCGGTGAAGAGGTGCTGCTGTTCACGGCGATAGAGCCGCTCGGGGGAGCAGGCGATGAAGCTCTGCTCGGGTGAAAACTGGAAGCCGAAGTGAAAGCAGTCCTGGCCGTGCTGTGCCCAGCTGGCCAACAGCGACCAGGGGGCGACGGCCTGCGGGTCGGCCGCGTGCGTCGCACCGTCATGGGTGAGCCGGCTCTGGCGCGACAGCACTACCTTGGGGGTGTGGGCCTGGAACTCGGGGGCAGTGACCTGCTCGACCAGGGTCTGCCACTGCGGCTGGCTCGGGCAATCTTTCCGCTGCCATGAATGACGGGTCAGTGGCGGCAGAGGGGCTTCCGGCCGAAGGGCATCGAGGGCGGCGGCGGCGGCCTGCAGTTCGGCCTCGAAGGCGTCGCTGCCGGTCTGCTCTGGCAACCAGAGGTTGAGGCAGAGGGTGACGCACTCGCCACGGCGCACCAGCTCGATGCGGGGCAGCACGAAGCGGCAGGGGCCGAACCCCTGCCAGCCGGGCTGGGTGGGGTCGAACGCCAGTCCACCATAGTAGCGGGGGCTGTCGTCATGGGTCTGGCTGGTCTGTTCGCAGACCTGGCGGATCGCCTGGGGCTCGGTCAGCTCGCGCAGGCAGCCCAGCGCCACGTATTCGGGACGGTCGTGTCCTCTGGCATGCCAATAGATACGGGGATAGAGGGTCTGCGCCGCGAGCCAGCCCAGAAAGGAGCTGACCTCGATGGCCACGCGCAGCCGCACGAAGCCGCTGGCATTGCCGTGACGCAGGGCGTCCAGTTGTTGCTTGATATGGGTCTGAGCCAACATGGATTTCGTCTATGAGCCGATAGTGACGGTCCATCCTGCAGAAGGATGCCGTTGGTTTATGCCAAAGGAGCGATTATTCCTATATATTATCTGCCCATTCGTCCATGTAAATCGCCCGGGGAGCTACCTCCCGAGGGGCCAAGTATACCGAAATCCGGTTCGATAACCCTTAACACGATCAATATCTGATTGTTTGGCCATCACAATATGACAAATACCTTATCTATTTGGTTGCTGGCGGCGCGTTTGCGAACGTTGCCGCTGGCGTGCTCCTCCATTTTGCTGGGTTCTGGGCTTGCGGCCAGCCGCGGTGCCTTCGACGGCACCATCATGGCGCTTTCCCTGCTGACCGCCATTCTGCTGCAGATCCTCTCCAATCTGGCCAACGATTATGGGGATGCGGTATCCGGGGCGGACAATGGCGAACGGATCGGCCCCCAGCGCGCCGTGGTCTCCGGCCTCATCACCCGCCGGCAGATGTGCGTGGCCATGGCGCTGACCGCGCTGGCCGCGGTGGTCAGCGGCCTCGCCCTGCTGGGCTGCGCTTTTGGCGATCAGTGGCTGCAGATCCTCACCTTCGTGCTGCTCGGCGGCGCCGCCATCGTCGCCGCCATCACCTACACGGTGGGCAAGACTCCTTACGGCTATCGCGGCTTCGGCGACATCTCGGTGTTCCTGTTCTTCGGCCTGCTGGGGGTGCTTGGCTCCTACTACCTGTTCACCAAGACCCTGCAGTGGGATCTGCTGCTGCCGGCCACCGCCTGCGGCTTGCTGGCCACCGCGGTGCTCAACATCAACAACGTGCGCGACATCGAGACCGACTCGGTGAGCGGCAAGATCACCCTGGCGGTGCGGCTCGGTCGCAACCGGGCCATCGCCTACCACTGGGTTCTGCTGGGGGCGGCGTTGCTGACCACCATCGCCTTCCTGCTGACCCAGCCTGCCAGTTTCTGGCCCTGGATCTTTCTGCCCGCCATGAAGCCGCTCACCGATGCCGCCAAGACCCTGCGCCAGAGTTTCGATGGCGAGGTGCTGACCGGCGCGCTCAAGAAGACCGCCATCAGCGCCTTCCTGTTCAGCCTGCTGCTCTCCATCGGGCTGGCGCTCTCCTGACTGGGTGTCATGTGATCGGCTAGGCAAAAGGGCTCCCGGACGGGGGCCCTTTTTGTTGGTTGGGGTATGCTGGCCGGCCAATCACTCATCAGGCCGGAACGCCGCCATGCGCGACTCGCTCAAACAGAAAATCATTCAGGTGTGCCATCAGAAAATCGCGCAGAAGGGGGAGGCGGTCGGCGTCTCCTTCTATGCGTTTTTTGCCAACCGCAATGACGACCCCGAGTTGCTGATAGAGGCAGCGACCTGGTGGATCCAGACCCAGCGCCTCGATCACTTCGAGAAGGCGAGGAAGATCCTCCAGCTGGTGGAGCAAGCGTAAAGGCGCGCTGAAAGCAGGAGGGCTCCCGTGTGGGAGCCCTCCTGAAGTGGCTGCGTAGTGCGGCGCACGGCGCCGGCGACTAGCTGACCCGTGCCAGCCGGGGTGCCCGACGGCGGGCGAAGAGCAGGCTGTCCAGCAGCCAGATCACCAGCATGGAGCCGCCCACCAGCGGGAAGCAGATGCCGAGCAGGATCAGCAGGGCAATGGCGCCACGCATGGGGGGCAGGCTGGCCGGCAAGGGCGGGGCGGCGAGGCGACCACTGGGGCGGCGGCTCCACCAGATCCAGAGCCCGCTCACCGAGCTCAGCAACACCAGCAGGCAGATGAGCAGCATGGCCAGCTGGTGCGGCCAGCCGTAGAGCTTGCCCATGTGCAGCATGACGCCGGTTTCCACCGTCTTGGCGACCGGGCCGTAGTCTTGCCAGCGCACGTCGGCCAATACCTTGCCACTGTATTGATCGATGTGCAGGGTGGCGTCGTTGCGCGGATCATCGGCCGAGATGGCGATGGTGTAGACGCCGCTCGCACCGGCCGGTGGCGTGATGCTGTAGCCCGGCGTGACCTGGCGCGCGGTTGCGATCTCCACCACCTGTTGCAGCGGGATGCGGTGCTCCGCCATCACCATGCCGTCGTGCTCGCCGCCGTGACCCATGGCGCTGTGGTCGTGGGCCTTGGGCTCGGCCGAGCTGGGGATGGGGGTGTTCTCGACCGCCCAGGGGACTGTCTGTTGATGGGCATGGTTGAGGCTGCGGGCCAGGGGCGCCGACTTGGGCACCTCGTTCCACATGGCGGCCGGGAAGCGGTTCCAGACGGCGGCAAACTGATCGCCCCAGAAACCGGTCCAGGTCATGCCGCTCAAGAGCAGCAGCAGCAGGAAACCGGCGCCCCAGAAACCGACCACGGCGTGCAGATCGCGCCACCAGAGCCGCCCGCGCTGGCTCCAGCGCGGCCACAGGATGCCACCGACTCCTGGCCCCTTGCGTGGCCACCAGAGATAGAGCCCGCTGATGAGCAGCACGATTCCCCAGCCGGCGGCCAGCTCGATCAGCCGATCCCCTATGGTGCCGAGCAGCAGATCGGCGTGCAGGGCGCGGGCGACCGCCTGCAAATTCCACTTGTTGTCCAGGGTGCCGAGCAGGGCGCCGCTGGCGGGATCGAGGAACAGGGTCAGCTCGTTGCCGTCCTGGCGGACGATGAACTGGGCGCTGGCCTCCGGGCTGACCGGTGGCAGGTACTTGCTCAGGCTGGCGTTTGGCATAGCCACGATCGCCTTGACCAGCAGCTGATCGGCACTGAGCGGCTGGCTGACGGGGGTGACCTTCATCAGCTCGGGGTACATCAGATTGTCGAGCTGGGGCTTGAACAGATAGACGATCCCGGTCAGCGAGAGCAGGATCAGGAAGGGGGCGACGAAGAGACCCGCATAGAAGTGCCAGCGCCAGATGCGCTGATAGTGGTTCGCGTCCCGATTTTTCATCTCTGTTCCTTGCGCCGTGAGTTAACGTTTCAGTTGGTGGAATGTTGGTGGCGGCGCGGATAATAGCAGCAACGTTTTGTTAACTGCAACAGAACATGAGGGCTGGTCGAGGCGGTGGGCACGGGCGTGCTGAGCAGGCCGCCAGTGGGTCAACCGGTGACGCAGCCCATCCAGGCTCGCGCCTGGCAGAATGGACTTTTTGCAGAGAAATCCTTACCTTGTTGCAACATAAAAGGGTGCTTGCGCGACGAAGAATCCAGGGAAGGAGGCAGACGTGAAGTTGCAACCACACGGCAATTTCGAGATGCAGCGACGAGGTCAGGTGCTGATCTGCCGACCGAGCGGCCCCTTCAATCTGGCGGGGGCCATGGCCTATGAGGCCCAGTTCAGCCAGCAGATCGCCAGCCTGCGCGACGCGCCCTGGGGCATTGTCGAAGTGGCGACCGAGTTCGAGGCGGCGGGCCCCGAGGTGCTGGCCCGCTTTCGCCGCCAGTTCGGCTGGTGCGCCAGCAACGGCTGCGCCTTTCTGGCGGTGGTGCTGGCGGGCAGCTTCAAGCAGTATCTGGCGGATCAGGTGTTCAGCGGTTTGCCGTTTCAGGGCGTCCGCTACTTCGAGCAGACCGACGAGGCGCTGCAGTGGCTGGAACGGCAACTGGCCGGGCTGGTCTGACGGCACGGCAGGCTGATCATTACCCGCAGCTCAGTTGAGTTTGATAAACCACTTGTCCCGCTCGTCGACGCAGTCGGGCTCGCCCATTTCAAATTCACGGCATATCAAGGGACGTACTTCATGGATGGGGTACATCATCGCGGGAGTGCGATCGAGCGCTCGCCCATCGGTCAATTGAGCTTGATAAACCACTTGTCCCGCTCGTCGACGCAGTCGGGCTCGCCCATTTCAAATTCACGGCATATCAGGGGACGAACTTCGTAGATGCGGCACATCATGGTGTTGCGATCGAGCGCGGCGCACCAGCCATCTTCCAGCCGGTGCATCACCGGCACTTCACCTTCCCGCTCTTCCACATAGCGATCCGGTACGCCGGTATCGGTAAACAGCATTACCTCGAGGCGGCAGCAGCAGGCTTCACAGTTCTGGCAGCTCACTTCGGGTCGGGTTGTCTGGGTCATGGCATCTGCCTTGTTCTCATGGGCACGGATAAATATGAAACAGGCGCCGATCCGGCGCCTGTGTCGTGAACCTTAGCCCAGCTTGCGAGCGCGGTAGCTGCGCCCCTTGATCTTGCCTTCCTGCAGCCGCTTGAGGGCGGCGCTCGCCACCTGGCGCTTCACCGCCACGTAGGAGTACTGCTCGGAAATCTGGATCTTGCCCACATCGGCCCCGGCAATGCCGCCTTCGCCAGTCAGGGCGCCGAGGATGTCACCGGCGCGCACCTTGCTCTTGCGGCCCGCATCGATGGAGAGGGTCACCATCTGCGGTGCAATCGGCTTGATGTCGCGGCCGATCCCGGCCAGGTCGCCCTGGGGAATGGGGGCCTGCTGGTACTCCTCGATGAAGTTGACGCGCTGGGCCTCGTTCGGCTGGTAGAGGCTCAGGGCCAGGCCCTGCTGGCCGGCGCGGCCGGTACGGCCGATCCGGTGCACGTGCACCTCGGGGTCGTAGGTCAGCTCGTAGTTGATGACGGCGCCCAGCTCCTTGATGTCGAGACCGCGGGCGGCCACGTCGGTGGCCACCAGGATGGTGGCGCTGCCGTTGGCGAAACGCACCAGTACCTGATCCCGCTCGCGCTGCTCCAGGTCACCGTTCAGCGCCAGCGCCGAGAAGCCCTTGGCGGCCAGGTGGTCGGCCACGTCGTTGCAGGCCCGCTTGGTGTTGCAGAACACCACGCAGGAGCTCGGCTGGTAGTGGCTGAGCAGCCAGCCGAGAGCATCGAGGCGCTGGCCAGCCGGCACTTCATACAGCTTCTGTTCGATGGCGCTGTCTTCGTGCAGGGACTCCACGCTCACCTCGACCGGGTTGCGCTGCACGCCGCGGCTCATCTGGGCGATCCCCTCCGGATAGGTGGCGGAGAACAGCAGGGTCTGCCGATCGCGCGGGGCGTGGCTGATGACCCGGTTGATGTCTTCGCCAAAGCCCATGTCCAGCATGCGATCCGCTTCGTCCAGCACCAGCGTCTTGAGGCCGTCCAGCTCGAGGGTGCCCTGCTCCAGATGCTTGAGGATCCGACCCGGGGTGCCGACGGCGATGTGGGCGCCAAAGCTCAGGGTGGCGGATTGCGGTGCGGTCGGGGTGCCGCCGCACAGGGTGACCAGTTTGACGTTGGGCAGGGTACGGGCGAGACGGCGGATCTCGGTGGCAACCTGATCGGCCAGCTCGCGAGTCGGACAGAGCACCAGCGCCTGCACCTCGAGCCGGTTGACATCGAGGTTGGCAAGCAGGCCGAGGCCGAAGGCCGCGGTCTTGCCGCTGCCGGTTTTTGCCTTGGCGATCAGGTCTTTGCCATCGAGTACCAGGGGCAGACTCTGGGCCTGGATCGGGGTCATCTGCAGATAACCCAGGCTGGCGAGGTTGTCCTGCAGGGCGGGGGAGAGGTTCAGGCTGCTAAATTCGTTGTTCACAAAAAGACTCTATATCGGAGAAAACGGGCTGCGCCGTGCGCAAGGGCGCGCATTGTATCAGAAAGCGCTGCCGGGTGTGGCGGATTTTTGAACGACTGGACGGTGGCGGTGGCGGGGCTGCGGCAGGGGAAAAACGGTGGCGGCATGTTGTCCGGCTCGTCTGAAAATACCCCACTGCCTTTCGGGAATTAGCTGAAAGAAGCCGGGCCATTCATCGCAAATAAGATAAACGTTTGTCATTTTGATTTGATTAAATAAATTCGCCGTAAATTTAACCTTACCGCTATGACGCCATTCGCCATGTTTTAAATAAATGTGATAAAGCTGTGAAAATAGCCCTTTCAGACTGAATGGTTTGTTTTTAAGGTACTGTTTATTAATGATTTTTATGTTTACTGAACAATGATTAGATGCTTGCGTGAACGTTTAATTAATTTAAAAACGTTTGTATTATCCAACATGCATATTTTTACCGCAGATTGTGATGGCTATCTGATTTTTAAATATGCAAATGTCTATGATGGCGCCGGTCAAAAAATTACAAATTACTCAGGTGCTACTGGTATGGAATACGTTCACTTTGTGCTCGGACTCGTGATGGTCCTCGCTCTTGCTTTGCTGGCCAACCGCCACAACTGGAAACAGATCAAACTGCGCTATATCGGCCAACTGCTGGTGGTCGAACTGGCGCTGGCCTGGTTCATGCTGAACTCCGAAGTGGGTCTGGCGGTGGTGGGTGGCTTCGCGGCCGGCTTCACCAAGTTGATGGAGTTTGCCAAACAGGGTACCGACTTCGTGTTCGGTGGCCTGGTCAATGAAGGGGCCTTCTCCTTCTTCCTGATGGTACTGATGCCCATCGTCTTCATCTCCGTGCTGATCGGTATCCTGCAGTACATCCGTCTGCTGCCGCTGGTGATCCGCGGTATCGGTACCGTGCTGGCCAAGATCAACGGCATGGGCAAGCTGGAGTCCTTCAACGCCATCAGCTCCATGATCGTCGGCCAGTCCGAGAACTTCATCGCGCTCAAGAACATCCTGCCGCACCTGAACGAGAAGCAGATGTACACCCTGGCCGCCACTGCCATGTCCACCGTCTCCATGTCCATCGTCGGTGCCTACATGCAGCTGATCGAGCCGCGCTACGTGGTGGCCGCGCTGGTGCTCAACATGTTCAGCACCTTCATCGTGCTGTCGCTGATCAACCCCTACGAGCCGGACAACACCGTGACCGACGCCAAGGCGCTGGCCGAAGGTGACGAGCACCACAGCCCGAAGAAAGAGAACTTCTTCGAGATGCTGGGCGAGTACATCATGGCCGGTTTCACCGTGGCGGTCATCGTGGGTGCCATGCTGGTCGGCTTCATCGCCCTGATTGCCCTCATCAACTACCTGTTCGAGATGGCATTCGGCGTCAACTTCCAGTTCGTCATGGGCTACCTCTTCTACCCGATCGCCTGGATCCTGGGCATCCCGAGTGGTGAAGCGCTGCAAGCCGGCTCCATCATGGCGACCAAGCTGGTGACCAACGAGTTCGTGGCCATGATGGATCTGGGCAAGATCGCGGCCCAGCTCTCTCCGCGCACCATCGGCATCCTCTCCATCTTCATGGTGTCGTTCGCCAACTTCAGCTCCATCGGCATCATCGCCGGTGCGGTGAAGGCGCTGAACGAAGAGAAGGGCAACATGGTCTCCCGCTTCGGTCTGAAGCTGGTGTACGGCTCCACCCTAGTGAGCCTGCTCTCCGCCGTGATTGCCGGTGTGATGCTGTAATACAGCCACCCGCTCTCACCATGACAAACCCCTGCCTCGGCAGGGGTTTGTTTTTTGGCCACAGCAGGGGGCAGCTGGTGGGTTCACACAGCTAGCCCGGCCAGTGGGCCCAGTAACCGGCGGCCAGCAGGGTGAGGGTGCAAAAGCCGGTCTCGACGGCGCCGCCGCTTTTGAGCGGCCAGCCCGGCAGCCGGTAGCGGCGCTTGCTGGGCCACAGCAGCGGAATGCCGGCCGGGGTGAGCCAGTCTCCCAGCAGGTGGCTGAGGTAGCCGATGATAAGGGCATCCTTGACGCCGGTGGGCAGCAGGGCGGGAGCCAGGCTCTGATCCAGCCCCCAGATGGCGGCGGCCACCGCCAGCAGGCTGTGGGTGAAGCCGCGATGGCCGAAGAGCCGCGACAAGGGTTTCGAGATCCAGGGCAGGCGTTGCCCCAGCACCGACTTGGGGTGGTCGAGGTCCGGCAGCAGGGCGCTGGCCAGTGCGGCAGGAATGGTGTGCCACAGGCTGGCGTCGGCCAGGGCCGGCGTCAGCTGGAGTTTGTGGGCGAGCAGGGTGCAGGTAACGGAGAAGAGCAGGTGCCCTTGGGCGGTCATGATGGCTACGACATGGGAAAATGGCGGCGCATCTTACCAGTGTCGCGGGCTATTGCAGCAAAAAACCGGGGCCCGAGGGGCAGCCCGGTCATTAACTGCGCGGATCTTCCACCTTGGCGTCGGCGGGCACCCGTTTTTTGCCCAGCACCATGGCGCGCACCAGGTCGCTGCGGGTGAGGCGATCGGTCAGGATCACCACGGCCGCATGGACGCCGACGGCGGCCATCAGGGTGTTGGCAATGATGCCGTGCAGCTCCTCCAGCCAGTCTTCGCCCCAGAAGGCATCCCAGGTGGTGAGCCAGCCGGTGACCACGGTGCCGACCAGCGACAGCAGCAGTAGCCAGATCATCAGGGCGCCGACCGGGTTGTGGCCGAGGTAGTAGGGGTGACGGCCCTGGGCCAGCTGGCGCAGGTAGTAGCGCACCCGGGCCGGGGTCGGCCACCACTGGCCGAAGCGGGCGTAATGGGGACCGACCAGCCCCCACAGCAGGCGGATGATCAGCAGGATGCCCACTGCGTAGCCGGCATATTTGTGGGGCTTGCTGCCCTCTTCCAGCACGAAGAAGTTGAGCAGGCAGAGGGTGACGGTGGCCCAGTGAAACACCCGGATGAGGGGATCCCAGACTTTCACTTCAGAGGTTGTCATGGCGTGGCTCCATAGAAAGGGCCGGCAGGAGACCGGCCCATGGCCGGATTATTCGTCGATCTCTTCTTTGACTTTCTTCAGGTCGGTCGGGTCGAAGTAGATCTCGACCTTGCGCTTCTCCTTGTCCCAACCGTAAATCTCGTAGCAATTGGTCTTGGTGACCTTGAACTTCTTGATGTCGTAGCCCATCGCCTTGATCTGCTGCTGGGCGTCGGCTTCGCTCATCCATTTGCTCTTGTCGGCCTGGGTACATTGGGGATCGGCCAGGGCTGCGCCGCTCAACAGGGGGATCAGTAACAACAGGGGGGTCAGTTTCATTGCTTGCTCCTTGCGGGTGGTTGGGTCAACAGCCACAAGGTTAGTTCACCTGCCTTAAGAAAGAATTAAGCGCAAAGGGAAATGAATGGGTCTCCCCGGTGGCCGACCGGGGAGGGAGCATCAACTCAGCTTGCCCCGGATGAGCCACTTGTCGAGGGCGTTGGCGAAGCGCTGCTTGTCGGCCGCGTTGAGGGGGGCCGGGCCGCCGGTCTGTACCCCGGCCGAGCGCAGCTCCTCCATGAAGTTGCGCATGCCGAGCCGCGCCTTGATGGTCTCGCGGGTGTAGATCTCGCCGCGAGGATTGAGCGCCTCGCCGCCGGCATCGATCACCCAGGAGGCGAGCGGGATGTCGCCGGTGATCACCAGATCGCCGGGTTTGACCTGCTGGGCGATGACATGATCTGCCACATCGAAGCCCTTCTCCACCTGCTGGGTCTTGATGAAGGGGGAAGGGGGCACCCGCAGCCCCTGATTGGCCACCAGGGTAGTTACCACCTGGGCACGGTGGGCGGCGCGGTAAAGGATCTCCTTGACCGGAATGGGGCAGGCATCGGCATCAACCCAGATGGGCATGGCAGGGCTTCCTGTGTCTGAAACGAGTGGCGCATCTTAACACGGCCGGCGCGGGGCGGCTGCCCCGGGGCTGAGTCGGGCCCGGCTTTGGTGTAAGCTGGGCCGATGAACATGAGCGAAAAGGACGAGCAGATGGATCGGGTGCCCAGTGACGTAATTTATGGCCTGACCCTGGATGGCAGGGGTGGCATGCAGCCACTGGTGGCGGGCAGCGAGATACCGGCGCAGCAGCCGGGCTGGCTGCATCTGGACTACGGCAATCCGGAGGCGGCGCGCTGGCTGTTGCAGACCCCGCTGCTCAATGATGCGGCGCGCGAGTCGCTGCTCGGCCAGAGCAATCGCCCCAAGCTGGTAAGGATGGGGGAGACGGTGCTGCTGATCCTGCGCGGCATCAACCACAACAAGGACCACCGACCGGAAGAGATGGTGGCGCTGCGCATCTACATCACCCCGGATCTCATCATCAGCAGCCGGCGCCGGCCGCTGCTGTCGGAGCAGGACGTGTTCAACCAGCTCAAGCTGGGAGGCGGCGCCGATACCCCGGCCGACTGGCTGGTGGAGATCTGTGATGCCCTGACCGACCGGGCCGGGGAGTTCGTCGAGGAGCTGCACGACCAGATCCTGGATCTGGAGGAGATGGTGCTGATGCGCGACCTGCCTGCCAACGGCCGGCTGGCGCTGATCCGCAAGCAGCTCATCATGATCCGCCGCTACCTCTCGCCACAGCGGGATCTGGTGGCGCGCCTCGCCAACGAGAAGATCAGCTGGCTGGATGAAGATGACCGCCGGCGCCTGCTCGACATCGCCGACCGGTTGCGGCGCTGGCTGGACGATCTGGATGCCGGGGTGGCGCGCACCGCCGTGCTGGCGGACGAGATCAACAACCTGATGGCGGAGGCGACCAATCGCCGCGCCTACCAGATGTCGGTGATGGCGCTGCTGTTCCTGCCCGCCAGCTTCCTGACCGGCCTGTTCGGCATCAACCTGGGGGGCATCCCCGGAGCCGAGAGCCCGACCGCCTTCTGGATCTTCTGCGGCTCCCTGGTGGCGCTGGCGACCGGGCTGGCGGTCTGGCTCAAACATCGACGCTGGTGGTAAGGAGCAGACATGACGACATGGGAATCTTTTGGCGTGACCCTGCTGTTGCTGCTGGGCCATACCCTCGTTCGCGGGCTCATTCACAAGAGCCTGCTGGCGCTGGCCCAGACCCGGCAGGTGAGCGAGAACCGGGTGCTCTACGTGGAGCACGTGTTCCACTTCCTGCTCGGCTGCGCCACCCTGCTGATCCTGGCCGGGGTGTGGGGGCTCGACTTCTCGCGGCTGGTGGTGCTGGCCTCCTCCTTCTTTGCGGTGCTGGGCGTCGCCATGGTGGCGCAGTGGTCGATCCTCTCCAACATCACTGCCAGCATCACCATCTTCTTCGCCTTCCCCTACAAGATTGGCGACCGGATCCGGATCCTCGACAAGGATGACTCGGTCACCGGGGTCATCACCGAGATCGGCCTCTTCTACGTGCGGGTGCGCGATGACAACGGCGATCTGGTCACCTATCCGGCCAACCTGATCCTGCAAAAGCCGGTCAGGCGGCTGGAGGGCAAGGGGGCGGAACCCCTGCAACCGGAATGAGAAAAGGCTCCCTTGGGAGCCTTTTTTGAGCCTGCTGATCCCTCAGCGTTCGAAGAAGCGGTAGAGGTGCTCGACCTGGATCGGGCAATCCGCCACCAAGTGCACGTGCTGGCGGGCCTCCTCGACCGAGCCGAAGTAGCGGGGGCAGCCCAGGGTGTCGGTCATCTCGTACAGCTTGCCGTCCTGACCTCTGAACTCCACGATCCAGCCGGGCAAGATGGCGTCCTGCAGGATCTCGGCTTCCTTGAAGGCTTGTTGCTGATAGAGCTGGCGAAGTTCGCTGACTGTCATGACATCCTCCCGTGACGCTTGATGCCACTTCAAGTCTAGTGGTTGCGGTCAGGGTCGGCCGGCTCATTTGGCCGATTTGAGGTGCTCCCAGGCCCAGCGTAGGCGGATGAAGGTGTCGGCATCGCCCCCGCGATCCGGGTGGTGTTGCAGCGCGAGCTCCCGCCAGCGGCGGCGGATGGCATCGGGCTGTGCCCCGGTCGGCAGGGCGAACAGGGTCAGCGCCTCGGCCCTGTGTTCATCCCGCTCACAGGCCCGCCAGAAGCTGCCGAGCAGCGCCTCCACCTCTTCCCGATCGGTCTGCCAGAACACCTGCCAGTCGAGGTAGTAACTGCGCAGCGCCTCGCCCCGGGCGAGGGCGCTTGCCGTCTCGCTGATGGCGAGCGGTTCGAGCCGGATATCCAGGGTGCTGATCACCAGCCACCACCCTTCACCATGCAGCTCGGCCTGCAGCTGGTAGAGAGCGTTCATGATGAGGAAGTTGAGCCGAAACAGCTGCAACTGCTCATCCCCCGACAGAGGCGGGATGACCTCCTGGCGGCGCAGCTCGGCCAGCAGTTCGTGCACCTTGTAGCTGCCGCTTGCCTGCCGCAGCAGTGTCAGCAGTGGAGCCAACAGCGGGTTGGGCCGGGTCTCGCTCATGGAGTGGCCGTCTCCTTCGGCGGTTGCAGGGCGATCAGCAGCTCCCCGGCCAGCGGCTCGACGGGGCCGGTGACGATGCGGGCCCGCCCCTTGCCGTCCAGCACGAACAGCGGGATGGCGCCCGGGTTGGCCTCCTGGTACTGGGCCCAGTCGAACGCCTCGCTCAGCCGGGTCGCCTTGATCTGGCCGCCCCGGCTCAGCAGGCCGCTCAACCGGGCGTAGTTGATGTCGGGACCGAACAGGTTCTGGCGGGCGCGAAAGGTGGCGCTCTCCCGATTGGCCTTGCCGTGCTGCTCGCTGGAGCGCAGGGAGTAGACCTTCTCCTCGCCGTAGAGGTGGGCGAAGTGCAGCACGCCGAGGGCGTTGTTGTGGCGGTTGGGAGAGAGCGCCAGCACTGTGCTGATGCTGGTGAGCGGCAGATGCAGCTCGGCGTGTTCGGATTGCGGATTGCCGAAGTAGCAGGGCAGGTTGCTCATCCGTGCCTGACGGCAGAACTCCCAGGCCGGATCGCAGAGCTGGACCGGCACCCCCTGATCCGCCAGGGCCCGGCCGATGGCCCGCGCCACCGAGTTGGCCCCGATGATGAGCCAGGTGTTGGGGGCGCTCTGGCGCATCTTCAGCATACCGGCCAGCGGCGCCGAGGTGAGGCTCTGCAGCACCACGGTGGAGATGATCACCGCAAACACCAGCGGCACCAGCTTGTCGGCATCGGGAATGCCGGCCTGGTGCAGGCTGATGGCGAAGGAGGCGCTGACCGCCGCCGCGACGATGCCACGCGGCGCAATCCAGCCGAGCAGGGCGCGGGCCCGCCAGGAGAGATCCGATCCCCAGGTGGAGACCAGGATGCAGAGCGGGCGTGCCACGAACTGCACCACGCACAGCAGCGCCAGCACCATGGGGCCGAGCTGCCAGAGCTGGGCCAGATCGAGGCGGGCCGCCAGCAGGATGAACAGGGAGGAGATGAGGATGACGGCGAGATCTTCCTTGAAGGCCAGCACCTCCTCCAGATCCAGCCCCTCCTGATTGGCGAGCCAGATGCCGAACACGGTGACCGCCAGCAGGCCGGATTCGTGGCTGAGCCAGTTGGAGAGGCTGAAGGTGACCAGCACCAGCGCCAGCACCCCGAACTTGTGCAGGCTGACCGGCAGCCAGTCCTTGCGGATCAGCAGGGTGGTGAGCCAGCCGGCGCCGACCCCGATGAGCGAGCCCACCCCCACCGTCTTGGCCAGCGCCAACAGGGTGTGGCCGATGAGATCCCCCTGACTGCCGAGGCGCACCGCCTCGAACACCAGCACCGCAAACAGGGCGCCGATGGGATCGATGACGATCCCTTCCCAGCGCAGGATGCGGTCCACTTCCCGGGTCGGACGGATCACGTTGAGCATGGGGGCGACCACGGTGGGACCGGTCACCACCAGCACGGCACCGAGCACCATGGCGACCCGCCAGTCCAGCCCCAGCAGGAAGTAACCGGCGCTGCCGATGACGGCGAAACTGGCCAGCATGCCCACCGAGCAGAGGTTACGCACCACCTTGCCGATCCCCTTGAGCTCGGTCAGGTGCAGGGTCAGCGCCCCTTCGAACAGGATGATGGCGACCGACAGGGAGACCAGCGGAAACAGCAGGTCGCCGAGCAGGGCGTCGGGGTCGAGCAGGCCGCTGACCGGGCCCAGCAGCAGGCCGGTGAGCAGCAGAAACAGGATGGCGGGCACTCGCAGCGACCAGGCCAGCCACTGGGCCAGCACTGAGACCAGGGCGATCCCGGCCAGGGAGAGAGCAATCATGCAGACCTCGATTAAGGCGATGAACCTGGAGGAAGTGTAGTGGGGAAGATGGTCAGATTGACACCAGCCGGCGGCGGGAACAAGGGGGGAAGCGGATCGCGCGACAGCGGGCGTCACGGGGGCATGGCCGCGGGAGAGGAGCGGGGTGTGGCCGCTGGCTGCGGCCACCAGCCGGATTAGATGGGGCTCTCTTTGTGGAGTTCGGTGACGCAGTCGGCCACCGCCAGCACCAGCGCCGAGCGCACCACCTGATCGAGCCGGTTCAGCTGCATCTGGTAGAAGGGCCAGTCCTCCTCGTTGGCGGGGGCCTCCTGCGGCATCATGCCGCCCTGGCTGACACCGTGCAGGCGTGCCAGCAGATCGCGGATCGGCTTGTCGCTGAAGCGATAATCCTTGGGGTCGCGCACCAGAAAATCGCGGATCTTCAGGTAAGCCTCGAGATCCTGATAGCGTTCGAGAGAGATGAGCCCGAGGGCGAAGATGAGCTTGAGGCGCACCTCCAGCTGGCCGAGAGGGCCGCTCTGGTTGAGCAGGGGTTCGATGGCGTATTTGACGGCATACTCCTCCTGACGGAACGCGCGTCGCATCAGAGAGTCGACCGCCTCTTCCAGGATGGTCACGACCTCGAGAAAGAAGCCGCGAGGGCCATCCTGCTCGTTCAGTCGCTCCAGTACTTCATCTTCCTGGTGTGTGGTCATAAGTGCATTGGGTCCAGCTGACAGGAAGAGAGTGGGCCTCTCTCCCGGTTTTTATCGTGTGAGGCGCTTTGGTGGCCGGCCTGGGTGGGCCGGCGGCGCCTCATCAGGTCACTTCAAATTGCCATAACGGGTGACGATGGCGCTGACGATGTCGCTGTCGGCAGCCAGGCCGGTGATGCGGGCCAGAGCCTGGGCCGGGCCCAGCTCCGCCAGCAGCTGTTGCAGTTCCACCGCCTGCGGGTCATCGGCGTTGCGATAGTGCAGCGCCGCGGCGATCCCCTCCTGCAGGTGATCGCTGGGCAGGCCGTACTCCAGGGTGCCGAGCAGCGGCTTCACCAGCCGATCCCCCGCCGCCAGCTTGCGCAGCGGCTGACGGCCGACCCGGTCAATCTCGTCCACCAGATAGGGGTTGGCGAAGCGGGCCAGGATCTTCTCGATGTAGGCGGCGTGCAGGCGCGGGTCGAAACCGTAGCGTTGCACCAGCACGGCACCGCTCTCCTCCATGGCGCGGCGCACCTTGCTGCGGATCAGCGGATCCTCGATCGCCTCGCGGATGGTGCGATAGCCCCTCAGCTTGCCGAGGTAGGCGGTGACGATGTGGCCGGTGTTGAGGGTGAACAGCTTGCGCTCGACGAAGGCCATCAGGTTGTCGGTGGGCTCCATGCCCGCCACCTGCGGCAGCTCGCCCTTGAACTGGGTCTGGTCGACGATCCACTCGCTGAAGCTCTCCACCGTCACTTCCAGCGGATCATCGTTGGCCGCCGCCGGCGGAACGATGCGGTCCACCGCCGAGTCGACGAAGCCGATGCAGGCGTCGAGGGTGGCATGATACGCGACCGGCAGGTACTTGAGTACCTCCTGCTTGAGATGGCTGGTGCCGCGCACCATGTTCTCGCAGGCGATGACGTTGAGCGGTGTCAGGTTGCCGGCATCGAAGCGGGCCTGCAGCCCCTTGGCCAGGGTGCTGGCAATCTTGTCCAGAATGTTGGGGCCGACCGCGGTGGTGACCAGATCGGCGGTGATGATGCGGGCGATCACCTCGTGGCCGGCGGAGCTCACCGCCGCCACGTTGCGCACCACGTCCAGCTTCTGATCCGCTCCCACCACGTGCACCTTGTACTCCTGGCGGTGGTTGAGCTGGTCGATCAGGGTCTCGTTGACGTCGGCGAAAGTGACCTGGTGGCTGGCGTCAGCCAGCAGTTTTCCGATGAAGCCGCGACCGATGTTGCCGGCACCAAAATGCAATGTTTTCATGATATTAACCTCTTGAACCAAAGACGATGAAGGACGATCAGGCAGCCTGTTCGGCACCCAGCAGATCCAGGAATTCCTGGGGATCCTGAGTGCTGGCCAGCCGGTCGATGAGGCCGGGTTCGTCCAGTGCATTGGTCAGGCGGGTTATCACCTGCATGTGTTCGTCGTTGCGGGCGGCGATGCCGATCACCAGCCGCGCTACTTCATCGGCCGCCTCGCCGAAGGCGACCCCGGCCGGGTATTGGCAGATGACGATGCCGGTGCGCTTCACAAACTCCTTGGCGGCGATGGTGCCGTGCGGCACGGCGATGGATTCACCGAGGTAGGTGGAGACCAGCTGTTCGCGCTCCAGCATGGCGTTGACGTAGTCGGGCGCCACATAGCCCCGCTCCGCCAGCAGCTTGCCGGCAGCCCGGATGGCGGCCTCCTTGTTGTCGGCCTTGAGCCCCAGGTGCACGTCATGACGGCTCAGGGTGAACACTTCGGCGGCCTGCGGCTCGTAGCTGTCGTCGTTGGCGGCCACCAGCAGCTGCGGGTTGGCGACATCATCGTTGGCGGCCTGAGTCAGACTCTGTACCAGCTCCTGATAGAGACCGTTGTCGAGGAAGTTGGTGAGCGAGATGTGGTGGGCGTGCGGCGCGTGGCGACGGGCCCGCTCGGTCAGATCCTTGTGGGTGATGACCCAGTCCACCTGATCGTCGAGCTGATCGATGGCGCGGTTGGTGACGCTGATGTCGAGGCCGGCGGCCTGCACCCGCTTGCGCAGCAGGCCGGCGCCCATGGCGCTGGAGCCCATGCCCGCATCGCAGGCGACGACGATGTTGCGCACCGCCATCAGTTCACCGCCCGGCTTCTTGGCCGCTGCGGTCTCGGGCTTGGCACCCTTCATGGCTTTCATCTTGCGAGTGGCTTCACCGAGGGCATCGGCCTCGTCGGCTTCCGGTTGCTGGGCACGCACGAACACGGCGGCGACCAGGAAGGAGACGGTGGTGGAGGCGACGATGGAGAGTAGCACCCCGATGAGGGAGGCTTTCGGCGTCATCAACAGCACGGCGAAGATGGAACCCGGTGAGGCGGGGGAGACCAGACCTGCGTTGAACAGGGTCAGGGTGAACACCCCGGTCATGCCGCCGGCGATCACCGCCAGAATGAGGCGCGGGTTCATCAGCACGTACGGGAAGTAGATCTCGTGGATGCCGCCGAAGAAGTGAATGATGGAGGCTCCGGCAGCGGACTGCTTGGCGGCGCCGCGACCGAATACCATGTAGGCCAGCAGCACGCCCATGCCCGGGCCCGGGTTCGCTTCGATCAGGAAGAAGATGGAGCGGCCGTGCTCGGTCGCCTGCTGGATCCCCAGCGGCGAGAAGATGCCGTGGTTGATGGCGTTGTTGAGGAACAGGATCTTGGCCGGCTCAACGAAGATGGAGGTGAGCGGCAGCAGGTTGTTGTCCACCAGGAAGCCGACGCCACCGGCCAGCACGCCGGAGAGCACCTTGACGAAGGGGCCAATCACGAAGAAGGCGAGGATTGCCAGCAGCATGCCGATGAGGCCGGCAGAGAAGTTGTTGACCAGCATCTCGAAGCCGCTCTTGACGCGACCTTCCATCGCCTTGTCGAAACGCTTGATGGCCCAGCCACCGAGCGGGCCGACCATCATGGCGCCCATGAACATGGGAATGTCGGTGCCCACGATGACACCCATGGTGGTGATGGCACCGACCACGCCGCCGCGCTCACCGCCCATCAGCTTGCCGCCGGTATAGCCAATCAGCAGCGGCAGCAGGTAGGTGATCATGGGACCGACCAGCTTGGCCAAGGTTTCGCTCGGCAGCCAGCCGGTGGGGATGAAGAGGGCGGTAATAAAGCCCCAGGCGATGAAGGCGCCTATGTTGGGCATGACCATATTGGACAGGAAGCGTCCAAAATTCTGTATCTTGACTTTGGTATCCGGTGATAACATGTCGGGACCCCGTTTTAAGCCTATTTGATTAAAAGTGGTAGTCGGGCTGGTCGGTTTTGCCGAACCGCCATCCCTGTCGTCTAAGCAACTTCAATCTACCAGCTTGTGATCAAATTAGGCTGAAAACGGGGTGTCTTGTGACGCAGCTCTCAAATACCCCGACCTCCCCCCTCCCTTCATAGTGATGTCGATCACATTCACACTCTGTATTTCGGCTACATTTCGATCTTTTCTGCCGCCGGCATCGTTTTTATGTGACTAGAATCACTCTTTGTTGTTTGCGCAAACCTGATGTCAATGTGATCCATTTCTCATTTCTATTATTTGTATTCAATTGGAGCAATTCGCCTGACCTGAAAAGTGAGGGTGTTGACGATGGATTTCTTGAATTCACATTCAAATAACCAATGAATCAATTATTTTGTAACCCACTTTCAGCTTTTCATGATCTCCTTCAGCCGCAGAGCCGACGCATCAGCCACTCCAGCGGGCCTCGCTCGAAGCGCAGGCTCCAGAGATTGGCAAACAGCAGTGCCGCCAGGGCGAAGAGGGTGGCGGCCAGCACCACCTCGGGCAGATCCTGCCCCTGCAGCCAGCCGATCGCCTCGAGTACTCCCATGCCGAGCATGATGTGGGCCAGATAGAGGGTCAGGGTCTGCCGGCCGACCGGCAGCCACACTCGCCACCAGCGGGCCTCGGGCAGGGCGCGTCCCAGCCAGAGGCAGAGCGCGATCAGGGTGCTGGCCGCACCCATGCCGAACAGCAGGTAGAGCGGCGCCGGGGGAATGGGCTGGGTCGCCAGCAGTGGCGCCAGCTCGGGGTTCGGCAAGAGGGTCGGCAACCAGAGTGACAGCCCCTTGGCCAGCGCCATGGCACTCACCCCGCCGGCCAGCAGCCAGCGCTGGGTGAGCGGATTGGCCAGAGATTGGCGGCTCAGCCAGAGGCCGTAGAGCAGAAAGCCCAGCCAGGGCACCACCGGGTGCCAGCCGTTGAACAGTAGATTGCGGATGAAGCCGGCCAGGGTCCAGAACTCGGGATAGCTGAAGCTGTGCCACTGCCAGCCCCGATCGTAATCGAGCAGGAACAGCAGGCCGACGAAGCCTGCCGCCAGCAGCGGGATCAGGGCCAGCAGCCAGGGGGAGGGAAGCCGGAGACAGCAGGCCCCCAGCAGAAAGTAGACGGCGTAGTAGTGGATGATGTCGGCCGGAAACACCAGGTAGTTGAGCAGCCCCACGATCAGCAGGAACAGGGCCCGCCTGGCGGTGTGGCTCATGGCCGCCGACCACGCCAGCTTGCGGGTCGACAGCCCCAGCCCGATGCCGGCCAGCACCACGAAGCTGGCGGCGGAGCGCCCCTCCAGTGCATCCAGCAGGGGCTTGAGCGAGGTCGGCCCCCCCGCCAACACCCCCATGGCGATGCGAAAGTTCACCAGCACCATGCCGATAAGCGCCATGGCACGGGCCAGATCCAGTCCTTCCAGTCGATTGTGCGGGGTAGTCATGGTGGTGACTCCTTGGGGTGATCAGCGGGCCGGGCCCAGCAGCTGGTCCAGCAGGGACGGCAACCTTTGTTCCACCGGTGCCTGCTCTGGATGCAGGGCCAGGGCGTGGCGCACCGCCTGCCCCTCCAGTGCGTCCAGCAGCAGCTGGGCGGTGAGATCCGGTTGCAGGTGTGCAGCCAGCTCCCCCGCCTGCTGGCCACGGCGCACCGCCGCCGCCAGGGCATCGCACAGCTGGCGCTGGTTGCTGGCGAAGGTGGCTGCCATCTCGGGGTGGCGGGTCAGCTCGGCCAGGATCTCGGTGCCGAGCAGCAGGTTCTCCGGAGTCAGCGACCAGGCGAGGTAGCCGGCGGCGAAGCGGGCCAGCGCCGCCCTGGCCGGCCCCTGGGCCAGCTCATCCAGCAGGGGTTGCAGCTCGGCCGCTTCCAGCGAGGCGATCAGGGCGATCAGCTCCTCCTTGCGGGCGAAGTGGTTGTAGAGGTTGCCGAGGCTCACCCCGGCGGCGGCGGCGATGTCGCGCATGCCGGTCTGGTGGAAGCCTCGCTCGATAAAGCAGCCGAGCGCCGCCTGGATGATCTGTTCGCGTCGCTGCTCCAGCCGCAGGTTGTTGGTGGTCATGGGGATGCCTCTTGCCTGAAAATTCATTATGAGCGAACGTTCGTTCATTTGTGGGTTCACTCTATGCTCGTGGCGAGCAACTGGCAAGCCTGGGCGTACAAAAAGTGATCGGCGGACTCGGCGCGCGGCATGGCCCAATAGAAAAGCCCGCAGAGTGCGGGCTTTTTACAAGGTGGGGAGGCCTGGCTTATTCGGCCTTGGGGGCCTCGTCGGCAGGTGCGGCATCGGCCTCGCTGGTGGGGGCGACCGGCGCCGGGCCCGGCACCAGCTCCACCGCCGGCTTGGCGATGAGGGAGCGGGTCTCTTCCACCGCTTCGGTCAGCTTGACCTCGATGATCTGGCCGAGCTCGTAGACCACCTCGGTCTTGTCCAGATAGACGCGACCGTTGTCCCAGTTGCACTCCAGCCGATCCTTGTTGTCGAGGATATGGCGGGCGGGCATGAACACCACGGCACCGTTCTCGCGCAGACGCAGCTTGAGGCCGGCGCGCATCACGTCGATGATCTCGGCGTTGAACACCTTGTCGGTGCCGGCATCGGCCTTGAGGTAGCGGACATAGAGCCAGTCGCCGATGTCGCGCTCCACCATGCGGTGCAGGCGGCGGCAGGCGGTCAGGTGCTCGGTGAGCTCCAGGCTCGGGCGCTCACCCGGGGTCTTGCCGGCGATGACGGCTTTGAGCAGGCGATGGTTGACCATGTCGCCGTACTTGCGGATCGGTGAGGTCCAGGTGGCGTAGGCATCCAGCCCCAGGCCGTAGTGGGCGCCCGGTTCGGCGGACATCAGCGCATAGCTCTGGAAGCGGCGGATCTTGCCGTCCAGCCAGCGGGTGTCCAGGTTGTCGATCCAGCGGCGCAGGGCGCAGAAACCGGACAGGCTGGCGATCTCTTCTTTCTCGAACGGGGCCTCGGCGCTTTTCAGCAGATCGATGGCGCCGTCGAGGGACTCTTCGTCAAAGCCGGTGTGGACGTTGAAGATGCCGTAGCCGACCTGCTTGCCGAGCACGCGGCCGGCGCAGATGTTGGCGGCGATCATCGACTCTTCCACCATGCGGTTGGCGATGCGGCGCGGCTCGACGTGAATGGCCAGCACTTCGCCGTTCTCGCCCAGCTCGAAATCGTAGTCGGGGCGATCCGGGAACACCAGGGCATGCTCGGTGCGCCAGGCGATGCGCGCCTCGGTCATCGCCTTCATCAGCGGCAGCTGGGCCAGCACGCCGGCGTCGATATCCAGCTGCTTGCCGTGTTCGGCCCAGTCGGAGACGTCGTCATAGGTGAGACGGGCGTGGGAGCTGATGCGGGCGGCGAAGAACTCGGTCTCCTCCAGCAGCAGGCCATCCTCGGCGATGAGCAGGCGGGCACACAGGGTGTTGCGCTCCTCGCCCTCTTTCAGGGAGCAGAGCTCGTCGGAGAGGGTGCGCGGGATCATCGGCACGTTGCGGCCCGGCATGTAGACGGTGAAGGCGCGCTGGGCGGCTTCCTTGTCCAGCTCGCTGCCCTCGGCCACGTAGGCGGTCGGGTCGGCGATGGCGACCAGCAGCTCCCAGCCGTTGTCCAGCTTGCGGATGGCCAGGGCATCGTCCATGTCCTTGGTCTTGGCGCCGTCGATGGTGAAGAAGGGGGTCGCGGTCAGATCGGTGCGCGGCAGCTCTTCCTCTTCGATCACCTTCCACTCCGGCAGATCCGCCGGCTCGACCTGGGCCAGGTTATGGCGCGCCAGCACCACCCACCAGGGCACGTTGTGATCTTCCTGCGAGGCGATCTTCTGGGTGATCTCGGCAGAGAAGTTGCCGTCCACCAGGGCGTGACGCTTGAGGGTGGCAACCACCCAGTCCCCTTCCTTGAACTCTTTCTCGTCCAGCCCCTTCTTGACGCGGGCCTTGATGGCGTCCTTGATCAGCGGGTGATCGGCGACCACGTTGAGGCGGTCGCGGAACATCTTGACGCGGGCCACAAAGCGGGTGACGGACTGCTCCAGCAGGGTATCCGGCTCGGCCACTTCCTTCTCTTTTTCGGTACGGATCAGGGCGCTCACCCGGTCACCGTGCATCACCTTCTTCATGTAGGGAGGCGGCACGAAATAGCTGGTCTTCTCATCGACCTCCAGGAAGCCGAAGCCCCGATCGGAGGCGCGGATAACACCCTCTTTCTTGGGGATGTTTTCGCGGATTTGTTGCTTGAGCTGGGCCAGCAGCGGATTGTCTTGGAACATAAGTGAGGAACCTGAAGTGGAAAACCTGGGTGGAGACCTGATGACGGATCGCCCAGCACTATACGTTTTTACCCCTCCAAAGCCAAGGTGAATGGCCGGTTCAGCCGGGTTGCAGTGCCCGGCGACCCTGCTCGATCAGGCGCTGGGATATCTGTTTGTGCAGCCCCCGTTCCAGCACCCAGCGGTGCCAGTAGAGCCGTTCGACCAGATGCTGGTCCGGGCTGAGATCGAGCAGGCTGCCCTCCGCCAGCTGGCGGCGGATCTGCAATTCCGGGATCAGGCAGCAGGCCAGCCCCTGTTCGGCCATGGCGACGAAGGCCTCGGACGAGCGCACCGTGTGGCAGGGGTAGCCGCCGGGCTCCAGCCCGAAGTGGCGGGCCATGTAGCTGACGTGCATGTCGTCGCGCTGATCGAAGGCCACCGCCGGCGCCTTGGCCAGCGCCGCCAGGGTCAGCCCCTGCGGGAAGTGGCGGGCGACGAAGGCGGGGCTGGCGGTGAGCAGGTAGCGCATCTCACCGAGCTCGTCGACGCAGCAGCCGGCCAGCGGCTGGCCGTGCAGGCTGACGGCGCCGAACGCCTGCCCCTCGCGCACCCGATCCAGGGTGCGGCTCTCGTCATCCACCAGCAGGTTGAGCTCGATGGGGTGCTGCTCCAGCAGCGGGGCCAGGGCCGGCAGAAACCAGGTAGCCAGGCTGTCGGCGTTGACGGCGATGCTAACCCGGATCGGCGCCTGCGGCTCGGCGGGGGAGAGTTCGCCGGCCAGTTCCAGCTCCAGCTGGCGCACCTGACGGTAGTGGGCCAGCAGTTTCTGCCCGAGCGCGGTGGCCTGCAGCGGCTGGCCACGGATCAGCAGCGGCTCGGCAAACTGCTGCTCCAGCTGCTTGATGCGCTGGGAGATGGCGGACTGGGTGATGTGCAGGCGCTGGGCGGCCCGCTCGAAGTTCTGCTCCTGCATCACCACATCCAGCGCCAGCAGCAGCTTGTAATCCAACGCCTTCATCAGCATGCCTTATCAACAGAGGGAATTGAGAAGGGATGCTACTCAAGTGGTGGCGGGAGAACAACCGGAGATCGCTGAAAATGTCGGCAGACCAGGCGTGACAAGGGCTGTGGGGTGAAAGCGGATTTGTCACTGTGAGATGTGACAGTGGTGGTCAAAAGGTATTCAAGAGATACTCTTTTGCGTCCGTTTTTGCATGGGGTGGAAACGGGCCATAGCGAGAACTTTTAATCCCGGGTCTTACCCCGGGATTTTTTTGTGTCGTCTTTATTCGGTGACCAGTTCGCGCGCCTCGTCATAGGCACCCTGCAGGGGCTGGCCGACGGCACGGGCGAAACGCTCATCCAGATGGAAGCGGATCCCGACCCCGCGCACGGCCCCCAGATCCACCGCCTGGCGGTGACCGAGCCGCTCGATGGGCAGGCCGAGACGGCGGAAGATCCGCTCTACCGGCAGGCTGACCACTGCAACCAGCTCGCGGATCCCCTGCGCCTTGGCGAAGGCATAGACCTCGCGGAAGATGATGCAGGTCAGTTCGCTGATGCCGTTGCCGAGCCGGGGAGCCCGTTCGGCATCGATGGCGAGGCGGGTCAGCTCCCACACGTCGTTGCTGCGCGGCGGGGCTTCGCCGGCGAGGGCGGTGGGGAAGATGCTGGGCAGCATGTAATCCTTGGCACAGCTGAGCAGACGGATGCAGCCGCACAGGCCTTCCTCGTCTTCGATCAGCACCCAGTGGGTATCAGGGGTATCGAAACTGTCCTGCTCCAGGCCACGGTGGGATTCCACATCCCAGCCGAGGCGATCGGAGAAGACGCGATTGCGAAAGCGATAAAGCTCGTTTTCTACCTCCCATCTGGGGTGTTCTTTTAATTTTCCTTTGAAAACAAGCATTCAGATGTCTCCATTTCAGTGTTCGGCGCTATAATCGAGGCCCTGGCCAGGGGGGCTAGCATATGAAACAAGACCAACTGCTTGAGTACCTCGAACATTTCACTTCGGTAACGGACGGGGATCGTTTGGCCGAGTTGATCGGTCGGTTCACGCTCGGTATGGGTTACGACTACTACCGGTTTGCGCTGATCATTCCCATGTCGATGCAAAGACCCAAGGTGGTGCTGTTCAACCAGTGCCCAGACTCCTGGGTGCAGGCCTACACGGCCAACCATATGCTGGCCTGTGATCCCATCATTCAATTGGCCCGCAAGCAGACCTTGCCCATTTACTGGAACCGGCTGGATGAGCGGGCGCGTTTTCTGCAAGAGGGCAGTCTTGACGTGATGGGGTTGGCGGCGGAGTTCGGGCTGCGCAACGGAATTTCGTTCCCGTTGCACGGTGCGGCGGGGGAGAACGGCATACTGTCGTTCATCACCGCCGAGCGGGCATCGAGCGATCTGCTGCTGGAGTCCTCGCCCATCCTCTCCTGGATGTCCAACTACATCTTCGAGGCGGCGATCCGGATTGTGCGGGTCAGTCTGCGGGAAGATGACCCTCAGGAGGCCCTGACTGACCGGGAGACCGAATGCCTGTTCTGGGCCAGTGAAGGGAAAACGTCGGGTGAAATCGCCTGCATCCTGGGGATCACGGAGCGAACCGTGAACTACCACCTCAATCAGGTCACCCGTAAAACGGGGTCGATGAATCGCTACCAGGCCATCGCCAAGGGGGTGAGCAGTGGCATTTTGCTGCCCAATCTCGAGCAGGTCGTGGTCACCAACTTCCCCAAGCTGATGCAATAAAACCCGATGATTCTCGGGGCAGAGTGATTGGCTAACAATTGTCAGATCCTGCAATTGACAGTCATGGCCGAATAGCGGCCCTTCTGCCCCGAAGGGGTTATGCCTGCCCTGCAGTCATTAGCAAAACCAATGACTCAGCAGATCAATGAATTTCTCTAAATAGAACTGCCCCCCTTATAGTGCCGTCCAATCACTCTGCTGGACGGTTCATCCATGTTTGCTACCACCCTGCAAGGCTTCACCCTCGGCCTTGCCATGATCATTCCCATCGGTGCCCAGAATGCCTTCGTGCTGAGTCGGGGCATCCACCGCAACCACCATCTGCTGACGGCGACCCTCTGCTGCCTGTGCGATCTCGTGCTGATCGGCATCGGGGTGTTTGGCGGGGCCAACCTGCTGGCGGCCAGCCCGATCGGCCTGGCCCTGCTGACCTGGGGCGGCGTGCTGTTTCTCGGCTGGTTTGGTATCCGTTCCCTGCGCAGTGCCTGGCGCGGGCAGGGAGCCAAGCTGGCGGACTCGCCCCAGTTGATGGGGGTCAAGAGCGTGCTGGCCATGACCCTCGGGGTGACCTTGCTCAACCCCCACGTCTACCTGGATACCCTGATGCTGCTCGGCTCCTTCGGCAGCCAGTTTGCCGAAGAGTTGCGGCCGGCCTTTGCGGCGGGGGCCATGCTGGCCTCGCTGGTCTGGTTCTACAGCCTGGCGTTCGGGGCGGCCGCCCTCTCGCCCTGGCTCGCTCGCGGCAGGGTTCAGCAAGCTATTGATACTATTGTTGGTTTCATCATGCTGGGGCTGGCGTTGCAGCTGGCGAGCGGGGCTCTGCTGGCGTCATAAGGCTATTTTTGTGCCGCACCTCATAAAAATTAATCCCGGCTTCATGCGCTGACATATTCGTCTGTTAAATTCCCGTCGCTGGTAAAGCGACACTCATAATAAAAGGGACAAGACAGTGAATAAAACCATGAAGCTGGGTGCTATTGCAGCCATCGTGCTGTTATCTGCCTGTAGCAATGAAAACGACAGCAAGGCGCAACCGGGTGAGGTTGCCCTGCGTCTGATCCAGACCTCCGATATCCACTCCAACGTGCTGGGCTACGACTACTACCAGAACAAGGAAGATCGCAAGTTTGGCCTCTCCCGCACCGCGCTGCTGATCCGCGCGGCCCGCGCGGAAAACCCCAACAACCTGCTGCTCGACAACGGCGACCTGATCCAGGGCACGCCGCTGGCGGACTACATCTTCGAGCAGTCCGGTGCCGGTTACCTCGACAAGCAGGCCCACCCGGTGTTCAAGGCGATGAACGAGCTCGGCTATGATGCCGGCAACCTGGGCAACCACGAGTTCAACTACGGGCTGGATTACCTCACCAAGACCCTGCAGGGGGCCAAGTTCCCCTATGTGAACGCCAACGTGTTCGAGGCGGGCGCCTTCAAGCGCGATGCCAAGGGGCAAATAGACTGGAGCGGCAACAAGTTCACCCCCTACCTGCTGCTGGAGCGCAAGGTGAAGGATGACAAGGGCCAGCTGCAGACCGTCAAGGTCGGCATCCTGGGGCTGACCCCGCCGCAGGTGCTGCAGTGGGACAAGCGCCACCTGGAAGGCAAGGTGGTGGTGGCCGACATGGTCGAGACCGCCAACCACTATGTGCCCGAGCTGTGCGCCAAGGGCGCCGATATCGTGGTGGTGGTGGCCCACACCGGCATCAACGCCAGCAGCTACGAGGCCATGATGGAGAACTCCGCCTGGCACCTGGCCAAGGTGAAAGGGGTGGACGCCCTGATGCTGGGCCACGCCCACAAGAACTTCCCGGGTGACTTCCCGGATCTGCCGGAGGTGGACAACAAGGCCGGCACCCTGAGCGGTATTCCGACCGTGATGCCGGGTTACTGGGGCAACCACCTCGGCATCATCGACCTCAAGCTGGAGCAGGTGGACGGCAAGTGGCAGGTGAAACAGAGCCAGGCCAGCCTGCGCAAGATCGACTCCAGCGAGGGGAGTGCGGTGGATCAACGGGTGGTGGACCTGGTGCAGGCCGACCACGACGCCACCAACCAGTGGCTGGACGAGCCGCTCGGCAAGATCACCTCCTCCATCCACAGCTTCTTCGCCCTGGTGCAGGATGATCCTTCGGTGCAGCTGGTGAGCGATGCCCAGCGCAAGCATGCCGAGCAGTTGCAAAAAGACGGTCTGCTCAAGGAGTCCTACCCCATCCTGTCGGTGGCGGCCCCGTTCCGTGGCGGTCGCAACGGCATCAATGACTTCACCTATGTGGCTCAGGGTGACATCTCCCTGCGCAACGTCTCCGACCTCTACATCTATCCGAATACCCTGCAGGTGGTCGAGGTGAACGGGGCCACCGTCAAGGAGTGGCTGGAGATGAGCGCCGGCCAGTTCAACCAGATCGACACCGGCAAGACCGAGGTGCAGTGGCTGGTGAACGAGAAGTTCCCCACCTACAACTTCGACGTGATCGACGGGGTCAACTACGAGGTGGATATCACCCAGCCGGCCCGTTACAACAAGGAAGGGGCCAAGGTCAGCGACGGCCAGCGCATCAGCAGCCTCACCTTCAACGGCCAGCCCATCGATCCGGCCCAGAAGTTCTACGTGGTGACCAACAACTACCGCGCCAGCGGCGGCGGCCACTTCCCGGGCATCGACGGCAGCAACATAGTGCATGAAGATCCCTTCGAGACGCGCGAGATCATCGCCCAGTACCTGAAGGCCCAGTCTGCCGACAACCCGGCCGGCTTCAGCCCGGCGGCCAACAATAACTGGCACATGAAGGCCCTGCCGGCCAACGTGGACGTGCGGCTCTACTCCTCGCCCCGCGAGGAGGCCAAGCAGCTGGCCGGTGCGGATCTGGAGTACAAGTCCACCCTGCCGATGGATGACGCCCAGCACCCTGGCTACGCCATCTTCCGGCTGATCCGTCAGTAATTCCCGGCCGACATGGCAATAAAAAAAGCCCTCGCACTGCGAGGGCTTTTTCATGGGCGGAGGGTTCCGAGGGCTTAGTTGACCACGGCCACGTTGATGGTGCCGTTGCCCTGGGTCATGCGTACCCGGGCGCCCGGTACGAAGGTGGGGCTGGCCTTTTGTACCACCACGATGGATTCGCCGTTCTCTTTCTTGATCTCGAGTTCGACACCGTCCACCTGGTTGAGCTTGTCACCGGCCGCCTTGCCCGCTGCCGCACCCGCGATGGCGCCACCGGCCGCGGCGATGTCGCTGCCGCGCCCGCCGCCAATGGTGCTGCCGAGCAGGCCGCCAACCACGGCGCCGCCGATGGTGCCGATCAGTGAGTTCTCATCGGCCTGGATCTTGACCGGGCGAGTGGAGAGGATGGTGCCGTAGCTGACGGTCTGTACCTGCTTGGCGCGATCCTTGGTGTAGACGTCACCGGAGTAGACGTCGCTGTTGGCACAGCCGCTGAGGATGGTGGCGGTGGTGGTGGCCAACAGGGCGATGAGGGTAATGCGTTTCAACATGATGGGCCTCCTGGGCTGGCATCTAATCTGGTTTGTTCGGTCAGTGATTCAACTCTACGCCAACCGGATTGAGCATGAAACCAGCAAAGTGTAACCAATTATAAGGCCCGGGCCCGGCAAACCCCGTCACCGCCGGCTCAGCCGAGCCGTTTTTCCAGCAGCAGGCGATCCTCCCCCGGGCCGAAATAGTCGCGCTCCTCGGCCAGTTGTTGATAACCGAGTCGAAAGTAGAGGCGCTGGGCGGGATTGGCCGGATCCACCGTCAGTCTGACCCGCTCGATCCCCAGTGTCAGCAGTGACTGCTCCACCTGCAGCATCATGCGTTCGGCCAGGCCGAAGCCGCGCGCCTCCGGCAGCACCGCCAAGGAGAGCAGCCAGCCCTGCGACCGATCCTGTCCCAGTCCGCCCAGGGCATAGCCCAGCAGCTTGCCGTCCAGCTCGGCCACCAGCAGCAGCTCGGGCCACAGATCCATGGCCTGGCGGAAGAAGAAGCCGGGATAGACATCCTCCCCGAATACATTGACGTCGATCTGCCAGATGGCGTGCATGTCGGTGTGGCGCGCCACTCTCAAAACGGGGGGCTGGTGCATCCGGGCTCCTGTGGTGTCGTACGTGCTGCCGGGCGGCAGTCAAAAAGGAGCCACAGGGTAGTGGGCCCGCCGGACTGATGCAAGTGGGTCTGGGGCGCTGAGCGGCAGGGCGGCCCCGACTCAGGGCGGCAGGGGACGGCTGCCCGGTCGTTTGGGGGCCTTGCGACGGCTGTCCAGCAGGTGGCGCAGGGCCAGCCAGGGGTGATGCCAGAGCATGCGCGGGCCGCTCCACTTCATCACCAGCTGGATCTGCTTGCGCATGGCCGGGGCATAGCAGTGGATGTGGCAGTTGGCACAGGTGGGCTTGTGGCCGTGACCATAGCGGCAGCGACGCAGCCGCTGGTGAGCGAACTCCTGCAACTGCTGGCAGTGCCGGCAGGCGGGATCCTGATGATGGTGGTCGCAGTAGAGGCGGATCATGGCGCTGACCGTCTGCTGCTCCCGCTTGAGCCTGGGATGCACGGGCGCCTTGTCGGCACGGGCCGGGCGCGCGGAGTGGGAGTGATGGGTCGTCATGCAGGGCATTGTCCGGACCTGGGGCGGCGGGGTCTTGATACAGGTCAAACCGGCGGGCAAAAAAACAGGGCCCGTGGGCCCTGTTTCATCAGACAAGCAGAGTTGTCTGCGCTTAGATGAGGCTGGTTGCCTGCTCCAGCCAGGCGAGATCCTCGCCTTCCAGCAGCGGGCTCAGGCGGCGGTAGACCTCGGCGTGGTACTCGTTGATCCAGCGGAACTCGGCCGGGCTCAGCAGGCTGCGATCGATGAGGCGGGTATCGAACGGTACATAGGTCAGCCGCTCGAAGCCCAGCATCGGCAGCTCGCCGATCTGCTCCTGCTCGGTGACCACCACCAGGTTCTCGCAACGGATGCCGAAGGCATCTTCCCGGTAGTAACCGGGTTCGTTGGAGAGCACCATGCCCGGCTGCAGGGCCACCAGGCTGCCCTTGGGGGCGATGCGCTGCGGGCCTTCGTGCACGCTCAGGAAGTGGCCGACACCGTGGCCGGTGCCGTGGTCGTAGTTGTAACCGGCCTGCCACAGCGGCTGGCGGGCCAGCACGTCGAGCTGGATGCCGGCGGTGCCGCGCGGGAAGCGGGCCTGATCCAGCGCGATGTGACCCTGCAGTACCCGGGTGAACATCGCCTTGTGCTCGTCGGTCAGCTCACCCACCTTGATGGTGCGGGTGATGTCGGTGGTGCCGTCCAGATACTGGGCGCCGGAGTCCACCAGATAGATGCTGTCCTGGCCAAAGGTGCGCGGGGAGCCGTTGGTGTGGCGGTAGTGGCACATGGCGGCATTGGGGCCGAGCGCCGAGATGGTGTCGAAGCTCGGCTCGACGTAGTGCTCCTGCTCGCGGCGGAAGGCTTCCAGCTGATCGGCCAGGGTGCCTTCATCCACTCCGTCGAACTCGCCGCTGGCGATCAGTCGATCCAGCCAGGCCAGGAAGCGGGTGACGGCGACGCCGTCGCGCAGGTGGGCGGCGCGCATGCCGGCCAGCTCCACTTCGTTCTTGCATGCCTTCGGCAGCATGGTCGGGTCCTGACCGGCTACCAGGATGGCGCCCGCCTCTTCCATGACCAGCTGGGTCCAGGCGTTGGCGGTGTTGGGATCGGCCAGTACCTTCTGCTGATCTTCGCCGATGCGCTGCAGCACGTCACCCAGCTTGTCGATGGGGTAGACGGAAACATCCTGCCCCACGTGCTGGCTGAAGGCGAAGCAGTCGATCTTGTCGGTGTCGACGAAGAAATCCATGGTGGCGTTGGCGTAGAGCACCGCAAAGCCGAGCACTACCGGCAGCCGCTCCACGTCGCGACCTCGCAGGTTGAGCAGCCAGTTGATGGGCTCGGCCTGGGTCAGCAGCACCGCATCCAGCCCGCGCTTGCGCAGATCGCTGGCCAGCATCTCTCGCTTGGCCTGGCTGGACTGGCCCGCCAGCGCTTCGCTGTAGAGGATGGCCGGATTCTTGGTGGGGGCGGGGCGATCGCTCCAGTGCAGATCGATGGGGTTCTGCTCCACACGCACCAGCTCGATGCCGCGCTCGGTCAGCACCGCCTTGGCACTGTGATACCAGGCCAGGCTGTGCAGGCGGGCGTCGAAGCCGACCCGGGAGCCGGACGGCAGCTGATCCGCCAACCACTGCACATGGGGATCTTCCACCAGATGGAGAAACTCGAAGAGCTCGGCCGGTGCCTGCATGCGGGCCTGCACCGTGTAACGACCGTCGATGAACAGGGCCGCCCGCTGCGCCAGTATGATGGCGAGGCCGGCGGAGCCGTTGAAACCCGTGATCCAGTCCAGTCGCTCGGCGTAGGCGGGAATGTACTCCCCCAGATGCTCGTCGTCGTGGGGGACGATGAAGGCGTCCAGCTCCATCATGGCCAGTTCGGCCCTGACCTGGGCGACGCGGGTTTCAATAATCTCGAAATGATTCATGTCGTTAATGCCAGATTGTTGTGATGTGAGTGTTCAGTGGTTGTGGCCGCTGTCCAGGATCCGCTTGATGGACTGGCCAGCCGCCTCGATATGTTGCTTGAGCAGTACCACCGCCTCGTGCTTGCGGCGGGCGCGGCACAGCTCCAGCAGCTGGGCGTGCTCGCGCTCTGCCTTGTCGACGCCATCGCTGGCGAACAGCAGCTCGAAGCGCACATAGCGGTCACAGCTCAGATTGATCTGGGCGATCAGCTCCAGTGCCTGGGGGCGGCCGGCGGCCTCATAGAGGGTGGCGTGAAAACTGTGGTTCAGCTCGGCCCAGCGTTCGATCTGGGTGCCCGACTCGAGGGCCTGGTCGAACTGGGCGAGGATCGCCTGCGCCCTGGCGAAGGTCTCCTCCGTCATCAGGTCGACGGCGTGGAACAGGGTATCGGCTTCCAGCAGGGCTCGCAAATAAAAGAGCTCCTCGATGGCCGCTGCATCCAGCATGGTGACCACGGCGCCGCGGTGGGCCTCGAACTTCACCAGCCCCTGCGCTTCCAGCTGCATCAGGGCTTCGCGCACCGGAATGCGGCTCACCGCCAGCTCCTTGGCGATGGCGTCCTGACGCAGGGGGGCGCCGGCGGGAAACTCACCGCGCAGGATCCGGCCACGGAGGTTTTCCATCACCATTTGGGTACGGGTCTTGTAGGGTGGGGTCATGATCGGGTCACAGGGGAATCGTTACAAAATTGTATATTGTATAAAGTTGGGCTGAATCTAACGCGCAAGGGCCCACAAGGCAAGGTTTGGCGGGAGTCAAACGCCGCGCTCTGCTCAAAAAAATACCGGCCAGCTGGGCTGACCGGTATGAGATTGGCAGTGAACGGGGCTGGCTGTTACAGCTGCGGGCCTGCCGCGACCAGACGCTTGCCCTCTTCATTGTCGGTGAAGCGCTCGAAGTTCTTGATAAAGCGTCCTGCCAGGTCAACCGCCTTGGCATCCCACTCGGCCTTGTTGGCGTAAGTGTCGCGCGGGTCGAGGATTGCCGGGTTCACGTCGTGCAGGGCGGTCGGCACTTCCAGATTGAAGATCGGCAGCACCTTGGTCTCGGCCTTCTCAATGGAGCCATCCAGGATGGCGTCGATGATGGCGCGGGTATCCTTGATGGAGATGCGCTTGCCGGTGCCGTTCCAGCCGGTGTTGACCAGGTAGGCTTCCGCGCCGGCGGCTTCCATCCGTTTCACCAGCTCCTGACCGTACTTGGTCGGGTGCAGGGAGAGGAAGGCTGCGCCGAAGCAGGAGGAGAAGGTCGGGGTCGGTTCTGTGATGCCGCGCTCGGTACCGGCCAGCTTGGCGGTGAAGCCAGACAGGAAGTGGTACTTGGTCTGCTCCTTGGTCAGCTTGGAGACCGGGGGCAGCACGCCGAAGGCGTCGGCAGTCAGGAAGATCACCTTGTTGGCGTGACCCGCCTTGGAGACCGGCTTGACGATGTTCTCGATGTGATAGATGGGGTAGGAGACCCGGGTGTTCTCGGTCTTGGAGCCATCGTCGAAGTCGATGGTGCCATCGGCCGCCACGGTCACGTTCTCCAGCAGCGCATCGCGACGGATGGCGTTGTAGATGTCCGGCTCGGCTTCCTTGGAGAGCTTGATGGTCTTGGCGTAGCAGCCGCCTTCGAAGTTGAAGACGCCATCGTCGTCCCAGCCGTGCTCGTCATCGCCGATCAGCTGACGCTTGGGATCGGTGGAGAGGGTGGTCTTGCCGGTACCGGACAGGCCGAAGAAAATGGCCACGTCGCCGTCCTGACCCACGTTGGCGGAGCAGTGCATGGAGGCGATGCCGCGCAGGGGCAGGAAGTAGTTCATCATGGAGAACATCCCCTTCTTCATCTCGCCACCGTACCAGGTGCCGCCGATGAGCTGGATCTTCTCGGTCAGGTTGAAGGCGACGAAGTTCTCGGAGTTGAGACCCTGCTCCTTCCAGTTCGGGTTGGTGCACTTGGCACCGTTCATCACCACGAAGTCCGGTTTGAAGGTTTTCAGCTCTTCATCGTTCGGGCGAATGAACATGTTTTTCACGAAGTGAGCCTGCCAGGCTACCTCGGTGATGATGCGCACGGCCAGGCGGGTATCGGGGTTGGCACCACAGAAGCCGTCGACCACGAACAGGCGCTTGCCGGAGAGCTGTTTGGTCACCAGAGATTTCAGATGTGACCACACTTCCGGGCTGATGGCTTTGTTATCGTTTTTACCCTGGTCAGACCACCATACAGTATTCTGGGTAGTGGCGTCTTTGACGATATATTTATCTTTAGGGGAGCGGCCGGTGAAGATGCCGGTATTGACATTGACGGCGCCCAGTTCGGTCACTACGCCGCGCTCGAACCCTTCCAGGTCGGCACGTGTCTCTTCCGCGAACAGCTGGTCGTAGGAAGGGTTGCGCAGGATTTCAGTGGAGTTCTTGATACCGTACTGGTCCAGTCCTAATTGCTTGGCCAGGGTGGGTTCTGCCACGATTGTCATTGTATTCTCCTGGGTTCAGAGGTTGGTAGGGTTCTATCTGGCGTTCATCCTATCACTTAGGTGGTAGAGTTTAGCGATCGCCATCAAATTTTATAAAATAGGGTATTTTTTTGTTATTTAAGTTAAAGGCGGGTTTTGCCCGCCTTTAATTAGTGTAACTTGTTTGCATCATTACCGGGAGCCCTGCTGAACAGGGTTTCGACGTCGATCCCATCAAATTGGTACTGGGCGCCGCAATAATCACAGTGCATGTCGATCTTGCCGAGCTCCTGCACCATCTCTATCACCTCTTCTTTCTCTATCTGCAGCAGAGCCCCCTCACAACGGGCGCGGGAGCAGGTGCAGCGGAACTCGACCGCCTGCGGATCGAACACCCGCACCTTGTCCTGGTGGTAAAGGCGGTAGAGGATCTCTTCCGCTTCCAGACCGAACAGCTCTTCATCCTTGATGGTGCTGGTGAGCTGGGTCAGGTGCTCGAAGTCGTCGCTGTGATCCTCGCTCTGGGCGGGCAGTTCCTGCAGCAGGATGCCAGCGGCACGCGGCTCACCCTGGTGGTAGCCGGTGCGGATCCACAGCTTGGTCGCCAGCTGTTCGGACTGGGCGAAGTAGTGCTCCAGGCAGCCGGCCAGGGTGTCGGCGTCCAGCGCTATGATGCCCTGATAGCGTTCACCCTGCTCCGGGGTGATGGTGATGACCAGCTGGCCTTCTCCGATCAGGCTCTGCAGCTTGTCGTCGCTCGGCAGTTCCCCTTCATAGCGGGCCACACCACGCAGCTGCTGGTTGTTGTCGCCGTTGATGACGGCCAGCCGTACCGGACCGTTGCCCTGCAACTGCACCGTGATGGAGCCTTTGAACTTGAGGGTGGCGGTCAGCAGGCTGGTAGCGACCAGCAGTTCACCCAGCAGTTTTTGCACCTGTACCGGGTAGTTCTGGGCCTCAACCACGTGGCGGTAGGTGTGGTCCAGCTGGACCAGCTCGCCCCGGACTTCGTACTCTTCGAACAGATAGCGATACAGGAGATCTTGGTTACTCATCATGCATTCCTGGGTTCTTCGGTGGGGTAAATAGATAAAAACATTAATAAACAGCTGGTTAGGAACTTATTCCGGCAACTGTCGTCATAAAAGGGCCATCTTGGCGGGTCAATATTGCTTGACCTTGATCAGCTGGCGTCGCTCCTGCTTGTCGGGGCGACGCTCGGGGCTTGGCGCAAACTGACTGTTGAAGCGGCGTGCCTCGCTGTTCTCGGCCCGCTTTTTCAGGCTGGCCTCGGTCTCTTCATAGAGCTGCTGGGCCAGCGGGGCGGACTTGCGCTGCTCGCTCACCTCGAGCACCCGCACTTCCCGTTCGTCCTGACCCTGCCAGAAGCGAATGAGGGCGCCGACCTCGACATGCTTGCCCGGTTTGCTGCGCTGGCCGTTGTAATGCACCTTGCCCCCTTCAATCTGGTCGCGGGCCAGGCTGCGGGTCTTGTAAAAACGTGCCGCCCACAACCACTTGTCGAGACGGACCAGGGCTGGGGTTTCTGCGGGGTTCGGCATGAATCGACTCCGGAATGGCTGAAAGGGGTGCCTGATTATACCAGAGGCGGGCCCCGGGATAGAAACAGGGGGGCTGATGGTGTGACGGAATGTCAATTTTCGCAGCTTCATCCCATCCGGTCGGTTGTCTCTGGGTCCATTGCCGTACACAATAGCCAACCGATTTGGATGCCAGAAAATATTGATAAACATGACGCTACCGTTCAGGGATGACTTGTTGAGCTCCCTTCTGGCCCGTTGTAAAACCGTGCCACTCTCCCGATTCAGCCAGCCTCTGTTCTGGCTTCTGCTGCTGTTGCTGGCCCACCAGTGTGCCGGTCTCACCTGGCGTCTGCTGGATCTCGGCAGCCGGCCCGTCAGCCAGTCCTGGCAACCGTCGGTGGTCGCCAATCAGAGCCAGGGTGCAAACCGGCTCGACCTGAGCGGCGTCAGTCGGCTGGCACTGTTCGGCAAGGCCAAACAGCAGGCCCAGGCGGCCGATGTTGTCGCAGCCGATGCTCCCAAGACCCAGCTCAACGCCCAGCTCAACGGCGTGCTGGCGAGCTCGGATCCCGCCAAATCCATTGCCATCATCGCCCACAACGGGCTGCAGAACTCCTACGGCATCGGTGATCTCATCGATGGTACCCAGGCCAAGATCCGCCAGGTGTTCCCGGATCGGGTCATCATCGAGCGGGACGGCCGCGACGAGACCCTGATGCTGGACGGGGAAGAGTACGGCAAGCCGCTGCCCAAGCCGGGCAACCAGGACGGCAAGCTCTCCTCGGTGCGCAACGAGCTGATGGGCAACCCCGGCAAGATCACCGATTACCTCAATATTTCCCCGGTCCGGGTCGATGGCCGCATGGTCGGCTATCGCCTCAATCCGGGCAGCAATCCGGAACTGTTCAATCAACTGGGGCTGGTCGCCAACGACATGGCGGTCAGCATCAATGGGCTGGATCTGCGGGATAACGCTCAGGCCATGCAGGCGATGCAGCAGGTGGCTGGCGCAACGGAAATGACCGTCACCGTCGAGCGGCAAGGACAGCTCTACGACGTTTATGTCGGCTTGTCAGAATAATGATTTGGAGTAGCACCAAGAATGATAAATAAAGGGAAGGGCTGGCGTCTGGCCACCGTGGCTGCGGCGCTGATGATGGCAGGTTCTGCCTGGGCCACCGAATATGCCGCCAGCTTCAAGAATGCCGACATCGAAGAGTTCATCAACACGGTCGGCAAGAACCTGAACAAGACCATCATCATCGAGCCTTCGGTGCGCGGCAAGATCAACGTCCGCAGCTATGACCTGCTCAACGAAGACCAGTACTACCAGTTCTTCCTGAGCGTGCTCGACGTCTATGGCTTCGCCGTGGTCCCGATGGACAACGGCGTGCTCAAGGTGGTGCGCTCCAAGGATGCCAAGACCTCCGCCATCCCGGTGGTGGACGAGAGCAACCCCGGCAGCGGTGACGAGATGGTGACCCGGGTCGTGCCGGTGCGCAACGTCTCGGTACGTGAACTGGCGCCGCTGCTGCGCCAGCTCAACGACAACGCCGGTGGCGGCAACGTGGTCCATTACGACCCCTCCAACGTGCTGCTGATCACCGGCCGCGCCGCCGTGGTCAACCGGCTGGTGGAAGTGGTACGCCGGGTCGACAAGGCGGGCGACCAGGAAGTGGACATCGTCAAGCTCAAGTACGCCTCCGCCGGCGAGATGGTGCGGCTGGTGACCAACCTCAACAAGGATGGCAACAACCAGGGCGGCAACACCTCCCTGCTGCTGGCGCCCAAGGTGGTAGCCGATGAGCGCACCAACTCGGTGGTGGTGAGCGGCGAGCCCAAGGCGCGCGCCCGCATCATCCAGATGGTGCACCAGCTTGACCGTGACCTGCAGAGCCAGGGCAACACCCGGGTCTTTTATCTGAAATACGGCAAGGCCAAGGATCTGGTGGAGGTGCTCAAGGGCGTCAGCTCCAGCATCGAAGCGGACAAGAAGGGCGGCGCGGCCACCACCACAGGGGGTGGCGGTGCCAGCATCGGAGGCGGCAAGCTGGCCATCTCCGCCGACGAAACCACCAATGCCCTGGTGATCACCGCCCAGCCGGACGTGATGGCCGAGCTGGAGCAAGTGGTCGCCAAGCTCGACATTCGCCGTGCCCAGGTGCTGGTGGAGGCGATCATCGTCGAGATCGCCGATGGCGACGGTCTCAACCTCGGGGTGCAGTGGGCCAACACCAATGGCGGCGGCACCCAGTTCACCAATACCGGTTTGCCGATTGGTTCGGTGGCCATTGCGGCCAAGGATTACAAGGATAACGGGACCACCACCGGCCTGGCCTCGCTGGCCAAAGAGTTCAACGGTATGGCGGCCGGTTTCTATCACGGCAACTGGGCCGCGCTGGTGACGGCCCTGTCCACCAACTCCAAGAGCGATATTCTCTCCACCCCGAGTATCGTCACCATGGACAACAAGGAAGCCTCCTTCAACGTCGGCCAGGAAGTGCCGGTGCAGAGCGGCTCCCAGAGCTCCACCACCAGCGATCAGGTGTTCAACACCATCGAACGCAAGACGGTGGGCACCAAGCTGGTGGTGACGCCGCAGATCAACGAGGGGGATTCCGTGCTGCTCAATATCGAGCAGGAGGTTTCCAGCGTAGCGAACAAACCTGCCGAGGGAACTGCAACACTTGGCCCGACCTTCGATACCCGTACCATCAAGAACGCAGTGCTGGTGAAGAGCGGCGAGACAGTAGTGCTGGGCGGCTTGATGGATGAGAAAACCAGCGAAACCGTCTCCAAGGTGCCGCTGCTCGGCGATATCCCGGTGCTGGGCTATCTGTTCCGTTCGACCAATAACAGCACCTCCAAGCGCAACCTGATGGTCTTTATCCGACCGACCATTTTGCGGGATGCCAACATCTACACAGGTGTTTCCAGCAACAAGTACACCGAGTTCCGCTCCGAGCAGCAGGAGGCGGCGGCGCAGGAGGGGTATCTCACCTCGCCCAAGCGCCAGGTGCTGCCCGAGTACAGCCAGGGTGTGACAACATCGCCCGAGGCACAAAAGCAGATTGAACAGATGAAGCAGCACCAGCAAACGACGATCGACTCGGTGCAGCCATTCGTGGGTAACAAGTAATGGCGGCATACCAGCTGGATGGCGTCGACATGCCGGCAGCCCTGCCCGAGCTGCCGTTTGCCTTCGCCCGCAACTTCGGGGTGATCCTGACCGAGCGGCAGGGGGCCCCGGTGCTGCTCTGCCGCCAGGGCGTGACGCCGCAAACCCTGCTGGAAGTACGGCGGGTGGCGGGCTGCGCCTTCACGGTGGAGCAGATGGACGGCGAAGCCTTCGAAGAGCTGCTGATGGCCCACTACCAGCGCGACTCCTCCGAGGCGCGCCAGCTGATGGAGGATCTCGGCAACGAGATGGACTTCTTCGCGCTGGCCGAAGAGCTGCCCCAGAGTGAAGACCTGCTGGATGCCGACGACGACGCCCCCATCATCCGCCTCATCAACGCCATGTTGAGCGAGGCGATCAAAGAAGAGGCGTCCGACATCCACATCGAAACCTTCGAGCGGGCCCTGGTGATCCGTTTTCGCATCGATGGTGTACTGCGGGAGATCCTGCGGCCCCATCGCAAGCTCGCCTCCTTGCTGGTGTCGCGCATCAAGGTCATGTCGCGGATGGACATCGCCGAGAAGCGGGTGCCGCAGGATGGCCGCATCTCACTGCGCATCGGCGGCCGGGCGGTGGACGTGCGGGTCTCCACCATGCCGTCCAGCTACGGCGAGCGGGTGGTGCTGCGACTGCTCGACAAGAACAACGTACGGCTCGAGCTCAAGCAGCTCGGCATGACGCTGGCCAACCGCAACATCATCAGCGAACTCATTCGCAAGCCCCACGGCATCATTCTGGTGACGGGCCCGACCGGTTCGGGCAAGTCGACCACCCTCTACGCGGCCCTCTCCGAGATCAACTCGCGGGATCGCAACATCCTGACCGTCGAAGACCCCATCGAATATGACCTCGAAGGGGTGGGCCAGACCCAGGTCAACAGCAAGGTGGACATGACCTTCGCCCGCGGCCTGCGCGCCATTTTGCGCCAGGATCCGGACGTGGTGATGGTGGGGGAAATCCGTGACCTCGAGACCGCCCAGATCGCGGTGCAGGCGTCGCTGACCGGCCACCTGGTGATGTCGACCCTGCACACCAACACCGCCATCGGCGCCATCACCCGGATGCGAGACATGGGTATCGAGCCCTTCCTGCTCTCCTCCTCACTGCTGGCGGTACTGGCCCAGCGGCTGGTGCGCACCCTCTGCCCCGATTGCCGCGCGCCGCGCCCCATCACCGAGCAGGAGCGCATTGCCATGGGCATCGAGCTGGCGCCGGATCAGCAGGTGTGGCGGCCGGTGGGCTGCGAGCAGTGCAACCACACCGGCTATCGCGGCCGGACCGGTATCCACGAGCTGGTGGTGATCGACGAAGCGGTGCGCGAGGCGATCCACAGCGCCAGCGGCGAGCTGGCCATCGAGCGGCTGATCCGGGGTCACACCCCCAGCATCCGCCGCGACGGCATCGACAAGGTACTCAAGGGGCAGACCAGCCTCGAAGAGGTGCTGCGCGTGACCCGGGAAGACTGAGATGGCTGCATTCGAATACAAGGCCCTCGACGGCAAGGGACGCAACAAGAGCGGCGTGCTGGAGGGGGATTCCGCCCGCCAGGTACGCCAGTTGTTGCGCGAGCAGGGGCTGACCCCGCTCGAGGTGAACGAGACCACCGAGAAGGCCAAGCGCGAGGCGAACCGCTTCGTGTTGTTCCGCCGTGGTGCCAGCACCGCCGAGCTGGCGATGATCACCCGCCAGCTGGCCACCCTGGTGGGGGCCGGCCTCACCATCGAAGAGGCGCTCAAGGCCGTCGCCGAGCAGTGCGAGAAGGCCCACCTGCGCAGCATGGTGGCCACGGTGCGCAGCAAGGTGGTGGAGGGCTATTCGCTGGCCGATTCGCTGGCGGCCTTTCCCCATGTGTTCGATCAGCTGTTCCGCTCCATGGTAGCGGCCGGCGAGAAGTCCGGTCACCTGGAGAAGGTGCTCAACCGCCTCGCCGACTACACCGAGCAGCGTCAGCACATGCGCACCAAGCTGCTGCAGGCGATGATCTACCCCATCGTATTGACCTGCGTCGCCATCGGCGTCATCTCCATCCTGCTCACCGCCGTGGTGCCCAAGGTGGTGGCCCAGTTTGAGCACATGGGCCAGCAACTGCCGGCCACCACCCGCTTCCTCATCGGTACCAGCGAGCTGATGCAGCACTACGGCCTCTGGTTCCTGTTGCTGCTGCTGGTGGGTGGCTTTGTCTGGCGCTGGTGGCTGACCGACGACAAGCGTCGCCGTCACTGGCACCAGCTGATCCTGCGTCTGCCGGTGATCGGTCGGGTCAGCCGTGGTCTCAACACTGCCCGTTTCGCCCGCACCCTGAGCATCCTCAACGCCAGCGCCGTGCCGCTGCTGGAGGGGATGAAGATCTCCGGCGAAGTGCTCTCCAACGACTTTGCCCGCATGCGCATCGGTGAGGCCACCGAGCGGGTGCGGGAGGGGACCAGCCTGCGCAAGTCACTGGATGAAACCAAAATTTTTCCGCCCATGATGCTGCACATGATCGCCTCCGGCGAGCAGAGCGGCGAGCTCGACAACATGCTGGAGCGGGCGGCAGACAACCAGGATCGGGAGTTCGAAACCCAGGTGAACATTGCCCTCGGGGTGTTTGAACCCATGCTGGTGGTCTCCATGGCCGGGGTGGTGCTGTTTATCGTGATGTCGATCCTGCAGCCGATCCTCGAGCTCAACAATATGGTGAATATGTAAGGTTCGGACGTTCGAATACGCTTCGCTATTCGAACCTACCAATCCAATCAACTCCGTAGGTTCGATTAGCCGACAGGCGTCATCGAACGATCGAGGTTTAACAGTTAATCGTTGATGGTTCATGCCATCTCATTTCGTGAGGGAGTAAGTCATGCAAAAGCGTCGTCAATCGGGTTTTACCCTGCTGGAAGTGATGGTGGTCATCGTGATCCTGGGGATCCTGGCCAGCCTGGTGGTGCCCAACCTGATGGGCAACAAGGAGAAGGCTGACCAGCAGAAAGCGGTCTCCGACATAGTGGCGCTGGAAAACGCCCTCGACATGTACAAGCTGGACAACAACCGCTACCCGACCACCGAGCAGGGGCTGGACGCGCTGGTCAACAAGCCGACCGCCGCACCTGAGCCGCGCAGCTACCGCGAAGGGGGCTATATCAAGCGCCTGCCGCAGGATCCTTGGGGCAACCCGTACCAGATGCTGAGCCCAGGCCAGTTCGGCAAGATCGACATCTTCTCCATGGGGCTGGATGGCGAAGCCGGTACCGATGACGACATCGGCAACTGGAACCTGAAGGATTTCCAATAAGTGATCCCGCCGCGTCGCGCTCACCGAGTCATCCCGAGGCTGCCTGAATGAAGGTGGCCTCTTCTGCCCGTCGTCAGGCCGGTTTACCCTGCTGGAAGTGTTGCTGGTGGCCATGTTGATGGGTCGGCTCGAGGCCACTGCCATGCAGTTGAGGCTGGCGCCATGAAACATAGTCGCCAGGCCGGTTTTACTCTGCTGGAAGTATTGCTGGTCGCCATGTTGATGGGACTGGTTGCCACTGCCGTCACCCTCAGCATGGGTGGCGCCAGGGGCGATAGAGAGCTCGACAAGCAGGCGCGCCGCTTCATGGCCGTGCTGCAGCAGGCGCAGGAGTACTCGGTGATGGATGGCCGGCTGGTGGGCCTGCGTGTCGAGGACAACAGCTGGCAGTTCATGCAGCGCGCGGCCAAGGATCGCAAGTGGCAGGTGATGAGCGGCGACAAGCTGCTGGATCGGGTCGAGTTGCCCGACAACATGCGGCTGGCCATCGAGCTCGAGGGCTTCAGCTGGCGGACCGAATCCGACGAGAAGTACGAGAAGGGGCGCGACGAGAAGGAGCGCACGCCGCAGGTGTTCATCTTTCCTGGTGGAGAGCTGACCCCCTTCGTGCTGACCCTGACCCAGCAGGACGACGATCCGCGCTATGTGCGCACGGTCAAGGCGGACGAGTTCGGCCGCCTGCGCCTGCTGCAGGACGAGGAGGAAGAGGAATGAACGCCCGCGGCATGACCCTGCTGGAAGTCATGGTGGCGCTGGCGGTGTTCGCCATCGCCGGGCTGGCGGTGATGAAGACCGCCAGCGAGCACCTCTCCGGCCTCAACTATCTGGAACAGAAGACCCTGGCGACCTGGGTGGTGGAGAACCAGTTGGTGCAGCAGAAGCTCGAAGCCAAGTGGCCCGGTGACAGCTGGGTGGAAGGGGACGAGCAGATGGCGGGCCAGACCTGGTACTGGCGCTATCGCGGCGTCGCTACCGCCGACAGCAACTTCAAGGCGCTGGACATGGAAGTGCGTACCGCGCCCAAGGCCGACAGCCCGGTGGCCATGATCCGGACCTATATCAGCCGATGAACATTCACCAACGAGTCTCCATGATCCGGAGCCAGCGTCAGGAGGGGTTTACCCTGCTGGAGATGCTGGTGGCCATCGCCATCTTCGCCGGCCTGAGCCTGGGCGCCTATCAGGTGCTGCAAGGGGTGCTCACCAGCGACGAGGTGGCCAAGCGCAAGGAGGCTCGTCTTTCCGAGCTGCAACTGGCCTTCTCCGTGCTGGAGCGGGACATCACCCAGATGGTGCCGCGCAGCGGCCGCATCGACGGCGAGAACAACAAGGTGCTGCTGGCGGCCTCCCGCTTCGGCCAGCAGAGCGACGACTGGGGTATGGCCTTCATGCGCGGCGGCTGGCTCAACCCGGACGGCATGCTGCCGCGCTCCGGCTTGCAGCGGGTTGGCTGGCGCCTCAAGGATCACAAGCTGGAGCGGCTGAGCTACCTCTACCCGGATCCGGTGATCGGCACCGAGCCGCGCATCCAGCCGATGCTGGAGCGGGTGACGGCGCTGCGGCTCTACTTCTACGACAAGGGTGCCTGGAAAGAGGAGTGGACCCAGCGCAACGTGCTGCCCTACGGGCTGGCGGTGGAGCTGGATCTGGAAGATTACGGTACCATCCGCCGCCAGTTCCTGATCGGCGCCGGTGGCCAGAGGGCTGAAAATGGCAGCTGATCGTCGTTTTTCCCGCCCCGGCCGCCAGGGGGGAATGGCCCTGCTGGTGGTGCTGCTCATTCTGTCGGTGATGGTGATCATCGCCAGCAACATGAGCGGTCGCCTGCAGCTGGAGCTGCGCCGTACCGCCAACCTCACCGCCGGCAAGCAGGCCTGGTGGTATGCCATGTCGGCGGAGGCGCTGGTGAGCAAGGTGCTGGCCCAGGATTTCAAGGACGACCCCAACGTGGTCAGCCTGGGGCAGAACTGGGCACGCCAGGATGCGGTCTTCCCGGTGGATGACGGCAAGCTCACCGGCCGGGTGCGTGATCTGCAATCCTGCTTCAACCTCAACAGCCTGAGCGTGCCGTTGAAGGACGGGATCAGCGGCGACGATCTGGAGAAGCAGCCCTATCCGGTCAAGGTGTTCAAGGCGCTGCTCAAGCAGCTCGAGGTGGAAGATTACGAGGCGGTGCAGCTGACCGATGCCATCCGCGACTGGACCGACAAGGATACCGTGCTGGTGTCGAGCTACGGCGCCGAGGATGCCTATTACGAAGGGCTCACTCCCCCTTATCTGACTGCCAACCAGTGGATGCTCGGCACCGACGAGCTGCGGGCGGTGCGCGGGGTGAGCGCCAAACTGTACGCCCGGCTGGCGCCCTATGTGTGCGCCCTGCCCAACGACAAGCTGGTGGTGAACGTCAATACCATCCGGCCGGAGCAGTCGGCCCTGCTGGTGGCGCTCTATCTGGACAAGGTGGGGCTGGACGATGCCAAGCGGGTGCTGACCAGCCGCCCCCAGAAGGGGTGGAAGAACAAGAAGGAGATGACGGACCAGATGCCACTGCAGGTGAGCTCCATTCCGGGGCTGGATGCGGCGCTGGACGTCAAGAGCAGCTATTTCGAGGCCAGGCTGCTTGCCGAGGTGGGTGACACCCGGGCCCGGCTGGAGAGCGTCTTCGTGCGCGGCAAGGACAACAAGCTGGTGATGCTGCGCCGTCTGAACGGCGGCGCCGAATAACAAGGGAGGCGGGCAACGGCCGTTGGCCGGCCCGCGCCATCCCCCGATTGGACAGCAGCCCATGGCTGCGCGCCCGCCCATCCAGAGGGATTCGAGCGGGCATGGCAGGAGAGACATTAGTGAGCGAGAGTCTGGTCATCCGTCTGGGGACCAATGCGCAGCAGCCGGTCGAGTGGCTGGTGTGGTCGGGTGGGGAAGAGGAGGTGATCGCCTCCGGTACCCTGGCCTCGGCCCATGCCCTTGGCGAGCTGCAGGAGCGGGCCGGTGGCCGCCCGGCGGTGGTGCTGGTGCCCGGCAGCGATCTTATCTTCCGGCGGGTGAGCCTGCCGGGCAAATACAGCCGCCAGTCTGCGGCCGCCTTGCCCTATCTGCTGGAGGAGCAAATCGCCTCCGACGTGGATGAGCTGCACCTGGTGGTGCTGGGTCATCAGGGTCATGAGGTGGACCTGATGGCGGTCGACGAGGAGAAGATGCAGACCTGGCTCGGCTGGCTGGAGCAGGCTGGTCTCAAGAGCCGGCAACTGCTGCCGGACGTGCTGGCGCTGCCGCAGGCGAGCGAGGGCTGGTCGGCGCTGCAACTGGGCAAGGAGTGGTTGCTGCGCCAGGGGCCCTGTCAGGGCATCGTCGCCGATGAGCCGCTGCTGGCCATGTTGCTGGCGGCGGAGCCGGCACCGGTGACCATTCACAGCCATACCCCGCCGCCGGCCATTGCGGCGGCCAGCTGGCAGGCGGCCGATCCCGAGCTGCCCATGCTGCTGCTGGCCCGGGGGGCGCTGGCCAGCCAGGCCAACCTGCTGCAGGGGGCCTACCGGCCGCAGACCGAATACTCCCGCTACTGGCAGCAGTGGCGCAAGGTGGCGGTGGTGGCCGGGGCGCTGCTGGTGGTGGCGTTCGCCCAGCGCGGCGTGCAGCTCTATCAGCTGACGGAGCAGGACAAGGCGCTCAAGGCGGAGATCCGGCAGGTCTACACCCGGATCTTCCCGGGGGAGAGCCGCATCGTCAACGTGCGCAGCCAGATGACCCAGCACCTCCAGCAGCTGGGACAGACGCCGCAGGACGGGGTGTTGATGGTGCTGACCGAGCTGGCGCCCACCTTTGCCGAAGTGCCCGGCCTCAAGCCCGAGGTGCTGCGTTTCGACGCGGCTCGCGGCGAGCTCAGGTTGCAGGTGACGGCCCCCGGTTTTGCCGAGATCGAGCGTTTTCGCGAGCTGGCTGGCAAGCGCTTCGACGTGCAGCAGGGGGAGGTGCGCAGCACCGAAGGCAAGGTTGAAGGGGCACTGGTGCTGAAGGGTAAATCATCATGATGGACAAACTACAAGGCTGGTGGCACGGCATCAGCGCCCGCGAGCAGCGGCTGGTGGCGGTGGGTGGCAGCGTGCTGTTGATCGGCTTCTGCTACTGGGTCATCTGGCAACCCATCGGCAATCGCATCGACGAGCGCGAGCGGCAGGTATTGAGCCAGCAGCAGACCCTCGCCTGGTTGAAAGAGAAGGGTGAAGAGGTGTTGGCGCTGCAGGGTGGCCAGGGCCGCCAGCTCGATACCAGCGGCACCCTGGAAGGGGTGGTCAACCGCACCGCCTTCAACCAGAAGATCAAGATTGCCCGGCTGCAGCCTCAGGGCCAGGAGCTGCAGGTGTGGATCGACACGGTGGCGTTCGATGACCTGCTGATCTGGCTGGCGACCCTGGCGGATCGCCATGGCGTGCAGGTGCAGGTGATCGAGGTGGCCCGCGAGAATCTGGCGCCCGGCCTGGTCAAGGTACGCCGCTTGCAGCTGAGCCGTCCCCAATGAAACAACGCGTCCCGAGCAGGGCCCCGCGCCTGATCGGGCGTTTGCAGTCGAGTCGTTTTCTATGAAGCAAAGAGTGCTGATTGCCGTGCTGTTTCTGGCGGCCTATCTGGTTTTCCTGCTGGCCAAGCTGCCGGCGTCTCTGGTGGTGCGCTACCTGCCGCTGCCGCCCCTGGTACAGCTGGAAGGGGTGAGCGGCACCCTCTGGAGCGGCCAGGTTGCCCGCCTGCAATACGCCAGCGAGTCGCTGACCCAGCTGCGCTGGGAGCTCAACGGCTGGTCGCTGCTGCGCTTTGCCCCTGAGGTGTCCCTGCGCTTTGGCGAGCGCAGCGGCCTCAACGGGCAGGGGGTGGTGGGCTGGAGCGGCGCCGCCTTTGGCCGCGATATCACCCTCAACGTGCCGGCTCCCTGGCTGCTGGCGCGGGTGCCGATGCAGCTGCCCGTGCCGGTCACGGTGGCTGGCCAGCTGCAGCTCAAGCTCGATCAGGTTGCCCAGGGCAACCCCTGGTGCGACAACCTCTACGGCAACCTCTACTGGTACGGGGCCGATGCCGATACCCCGGCCGGCAAGCTGGTGCTGGGGGATCCCGAGATCAAGCTGACCTGCATCGACTCCCGGCTGGTGGCCGAGCTCAAGCAGGGCTCGGAGGCGGTACAGGTGCAGGGCAAGCTGGAGCTGCAGGCCAATCGCCAGTACCTGTTCCAGGGCACCCTGAAACCGGGGCCCGAGCTGCCGGAGCAGATGAAGCAGGGGCTGCCCTTCCTCGGCCAGCCCGATGGTCAGGGGCGCTTCCCGCTGCGCTACCAGGGCCACATCTGACGGCGTAGCTGTTTGATCTGGCATGCATCAACACCACCCCGCCCCGGCGGGGTGGTGTCGTTATGGGGCCGCGGCGGCTGGCGCCGTGATGAGGTGATTGAGGAAGAAGCGGAACAGTTCGGCCCGCGAACGCAGGTGCAGCTTGGCGTAGAGGTGCTTGCGATGATTCTTCACCGTGCCGCTGCCGATGCCAAGCGTACCGGCAATGGCCTCGGTGTCGAGCCCCTGCAACAACAATCCCGCCACCTGGCGCTCGCGGCGGGTGAGGCTCGCCCCCCCCACGCTGGCGATGGCCTGCTCCACCGTCGCCTTGAGATCGGCGCCGCCCGGTAGCATCGGGCTCTGGGCCAGCAGGGCGGCACCCTCTCGCCAGTGCTGGCGGCACAGCGAATGCACCAGCGGAAACAGCGCCTCCAGTCGGGCCAGCTCGTCACGACTGAGGGTGCTGCGCTTGTCGAGGCGGCCCAGAAACAGCATCAGGGTGAGGCCGCCGCGCACCGGCAGGATCAGCCCCACCTCCTCCTGCCAGCCGGTGGCCTGATAGAAGTGGTGGCGATACTCGGGGTCGAGTCGCCCGCGCGACACTTGCGCCAGCGTCCAGACCCCGGCCCCCAGACCCTGTTCCAGCGCCTGCATAAAGGGATCCTGACTGAAGTGGCGGGTGAGATAGCGATCGAACAGCAGGGCCCGCTGATGGTGCAGGTTGTCGTAGAGGTAGACAGGGCGCTGCCCCACCCCGAGCAGCAGGGCGCAGTCGAACGCCACCTGCTGCTGGATCAGGCGCACCAGCGCCGCCGGAAAGGCGCTGCCGTGCAGGGCATCGACTACTTCGGTCATGCTGCGGGTCAGGGTATCTGTGGCGAGGGGCTGGATCATGGGCGCTGGGTCATGGCAATGGCTTCCGGGTGGCGGGCAGGCTTCCCGCGATGGTCACACGATAGCCGGATGCTAGCACGAGAGTGGCAAAACTGTCCCCTGGGGGACATATTCGGCGCAGACCAGAGCGGCGAGGATGTGGGCTTTTCCCCCTGCTGTTGGAGACCCCATGATCAACCCCCACCTGCTTGATGAGCTAACCCGACGCGGCCTGGTGGCCCAGAATTCCGACCCGGTGGCGCTGGCCGACCATCTTGCCACCCCGCGCACCGTCTACTGCGGGTTTGATCCCACCGCCGGCAGCCTGCATATCGGCCATCTGGTGCCGCTGTTGATGCTGCGCCGCTTCCAGCTGGCGGGCCACACCCCGGTGGCATTGGTGGGCGGTGCCACCGGCCTTATTGGCGATCCCAGTTTCAAGGCAAGTGAGCGCAACCTCAACAGCGCCGAGACGGTGCAGGGCTGGGTAGCCAGCCTGTCGGCCCAGATAAAAGCGCTGCTGCCGGCCAGCGAAGGGCTGGCGGCGCCGCTGCTGGTCAACAACGCCGACTGGATGGGGCAGATGTCCGCTCTCGATTTTCTGCGCGACATCGGCAAGCACTTCTCGGTCAACGCCATGCTGGCCCGCGAATCGGTGCGCCAGCGGCTGGCCCGTCCGGATCAGGGCATCTCGTTCACCGAGTTCTCCTACACCCTGCTGCAATCCCAGGACTTCGCGGTGCTCAACCAGCGCCTCGGCTGCACCCTGCAGATCGGCGGCAACGACCAGTGGGGCAACATCACCAGCGGCATGGACCTTACCCGCCGCCTCCATCAGGCCCAGGTCTATGGCATGACGCTGCCGCTCATCACCAAGGCCGATGGCACCAAGTTCGGCAAGACCGAAGGGGGCGCAATCTGGCTCGATCCGGCGCTCACCTCGCCCTACGCCTTCTACCAGTTCTGGCTCGGCACCGCGGATGAGGATGTCTACCGCTTCCTGCGCTACTACAGCTTTATGCCGCTGGCCGAGATTGAGGCGCTGGAGGCGGAGGATGCGAAGCGGCAGGGGCGCAAGCTGGCCCAGCAGGTGCTGGCCGACGAGCTGACCGAGCTGGTGCACGGCAAGGGGGCGCTGGCGGCGGTGCAGCGTATCAGCGAATTGCTGTTCAGCGGCGAGGTGGCGCGCCTTGGCGAGAGCGATCTGGCCCAGCTGGCGCAGGATGGCATGCCGGGCTGGCGTATCGAGGGGGAAACAGACCTGGTGACCCTGCTGGTGGAGAGCGGTCTGGCGAACTCCAAGCGGATCGCCCGCGAGCTGCTGGCGGCAGGCGCCATCAGCCTCAATGGCGAGATCCGCCGGGATGAGCCACTGACGGCGGCCGATCGGCTGTTCGGCCGCTACCTGTTGCTGCGCCGGGGCAAGAAGCAGTACCGACTGGTGACGTGGCTGGGGTGAGCGACCCGGGATCGACAAGGGCTTCCTGGGCAGCCCTTTTGTTTATCCGTCAGTTCGGAGAGTTCTGTTCCCCTGCATCTCGGCTTATATGGCTTACTCGGCCAGCGGCAGCAACTCGGCGTAATCACGGATCGCCGGGAAGGCGGTGATGTGTTGCTCGGGCTGGCAACTGTCCGGGTTCTGGATGGCGAGCTGATAGCCGATGCCGTAATCGGCGGCGGCGCGCAGGATCCGCTCGCTGTCATCTACAAAGAGAGTGCGGGCCGGGTCGAATGCCAGCCGCTCGGCCAGTGCCTGCCAGCAGTGCTGGCTCTCCTTCGACCAGCCCAGCTCGTGGGTGCTCACCATCAGATCGAGGTGGCCGGCCAGCCCCAGCTGCGCATCCTTCACCGACAGGCTGGCGGGGTGGGCATTGGTGAAGAGCACCAGCTGCTTGCCCGCGGCCCGCAGCGCGGCCAGGAAGGGGATGACGTGGGGTCGCCACTGGATCTTGGCCAGGATCTCCTGCTTGAGGGCACGGATGTCGAGCCCCAGCGTCTCGCTCCAGTAATCCACGCAGTACCAGTTGAGGGTGCCGCTGACGGCCTGGTAGTGCGCCTCGATCTGCACTCTGGCCTCGGCCAGCGGCAGGCCGAGTCGCTCGGCATAGCGCTCGGGTACCAGCTGCTGCCAGAGGTGGTTGTCAAAATGGAGATCGATCAGGGTGCCATCCATATCGAGCAGGACAGTGTCTATCTGGTGCCAGGGCAGTGGGGTCGGCATGGGGCCTCGGTGTTCGGGTCGAAACGGGCGGGCATTATAACGGATTTTTCCCGCCGCTTTCCCACCCTTGCCCCGTGGTGTTCAGGAGGGGAGTCGTTTACTCTTGAAACACGATTTTTTAACGAGCAGCCAGCCCCGATGAGTGACCTCCACCAACGCAAACCCGTCCACCTCAGCGTCGACACCATGGCGCACGACAAGAGCAAGCCGGAGATCCTCAAGGCCGAGATCGTGGCCGAGAGCCGGCTGTTCAAGGTGGAGTCGCTCCACCTCAAGTTTTCCAACGGCGAGGAGCGGGTCTACGAGCGGATGCGCGGCGGCAACCGGGGCGCCGTCATGGTGGTGCCGCTGTTCGATGCCCACACCCTGCTGCTGGTGCGCGAGTACGCGGCGGGCACCCACTCCTACGAGCTGGGCTTTCCCAAGGGGCTGATCGACCCGGGTGAAGATGCCTTCGAGGCAGGCAACCGGGAGTTGATGGAAGAGGCGGGCTTTGGCGCCAACAGCCTGACCCTGCTCAAGCAGGTGTCGCTGGCGCCGGGCTACTTCTCCAGCCGGATGGACATCTTGCTGGCGCGGGATCTCTTCCCCGAGCAGCGGGTGGGCGACGAGCCCGAGCCCCTCGAGGTGGTCCCCTGGCCGCTGAACCGGATCGACGAATTGCTGGCGCGACCCGACTTCACCGAGTCGCGCAGTATCAGTGCGCTGCTGCTGGCCCAACGCTGGCTGGCGGAGCAGGCAGAGTAGCCCGCAGGGGCAGTTTGAATACAGAGGATAACAAGATGCAGGAGTTGTTGGCCTGGGTGCCGGGGGTCAAGGAGATCGCGCGCGAAGCGGGCAGGATCCTTCACGAAATCTATCACGGCGGTCAGTTCGAGCGTCAGCTGAAGGAGGATGCGACCCCGGTCACCAGTGCCGATCTTGCTGCCGATGCTTACCTCAAACAGGCGCTGTCGGCGCTCACTCCCCACGTTCCCGTGCTGACCGAAGAGGCGGCCGACATCCCCTTCAGCCAGCGCGCCAACTGGCGTCAGTACTGGCTGGTGGATCCCCTCGACGGCACCGGCGAATTTATCGCCGGCAGCGGCGACTTCGCCACCCTGATCGCCCTGGTGCAGGACAACGTGCCGGTGCTCGGCGTCATCTATGCCCCCGAGTCGAACGTCCTCTACTGGGCGGTGCGCGGTCATGGTGCCTTCAAGGAGGCAAACGGCGAGGTGCACCCCATCAGCGCCATGCACCACGAGCACGATCAGCCCGATTCACTAGTGGTGGCCATCAGCCGTCGCCAGAAGCTGGAGAACCTGACCCGTCGTCTCAACCCGGCCATCAACTACGAGCTGATCCCGCTCGGCTCTAGCTCGCTCAAGTCCTGTCTGGTGGCTGAAGGGGCGGCCGACTGCTACGTGCGGCTCGGCCCCACCGGCGAGTGGGACACCGCCGCCGCCCAGTGCATCGTCGAGGCGGCCGGTGGCCGCATCCTCAGCCTGGCGCTGCAGCCGCTGCGCTACAACGAGACGGAGTCGCTGGAGAACCCGGACTTCATCGTGATGGGGGATCCGGATCTCGCCTGGGGCAGCATTCTGGCTCACTGAGCGGGTGAACAGGTCATCATTGACGACAATCAGGCGGCTCCATGGCCGCCTGATTGCATGGTGTGATCCGCTGGTTTCATCGTGGATGAACAGAAATATCCGCTGGCAAAGCGCGGGAATGACAGTGAATCATCACAAGAGAGGGCAGCGGAATGGCACGATTTTTCAGGTAATTCTGCAAACGATCATTTGGCCAAAATAAAAAATTGACCAATAGTGAAAATTTGGTTTTAAATTTCGTGAATTTGACGAAATTTAGTTTTACTTATTTATGTGATCTCGATTACATTCCCAATCTCACTGGCTGAAGCCCGTAATGGTAGTGATATGTTTCAGGGTGGACTTTTGAGAATTAAATCCCGATAAACCACAATGAACTCAGATTAAAACACTGACAAAAAGTGAATTAGTAATGAGTTTATCTGTAGACGTCACCAAGGAGCTGTCCGGTTCCTGCTCCACCACCGTCAGCGCCACCCCCTGGCGCCGCCACGATACCCACTGGGTCATCAGCCTGTTTGGCACCGCCGTCGGCGCCGGCATCCTGTTCCTGCCCATCAATCTGGGTCTGGGCGGGATCTGGCCTCTCATCATCGTCTCCGTGCTGGCCGGTCCCATGACCTTCCTGGCCCACCGCGGGCTGGCGCGCTTCGTGCTCTCCTCGTCGCGTCCCCACGCCGACTTCACCGAGGTGGCCCAGGAGCACTTCGGTAAGATGGCCGGCCGCCTCATCTCGGCGCTCTACTTCCTCTCCATCTTCCCGATCCTGCTCATCTACGGGGTCGGGCTGACCAACACGGTGGAGAGCTTCATGATCAATCAGCTCGGCATGGATGCCCCGAACCGGGTGATGCTCTCCGGCCTGCTGGTGTTTGCCATGATCGCCGTGATGCTGGCCGGTGAGAAGGCGATGCTGCGCGCCTTTGCCGTCATGGTCTATCCGCTGGCGGCCATCCTGGCGGCGCTCTCCTGCTACCTGATCCCACAGTGGCAGTGGCCGCAGCTAGGCAGCCTGGAGGGCGGCAGCTTCCTCAACACCGTCTGGCTGGCGCTGCCGGTCACCGTGTTCGCCTTCAGCCACGCCGCCGCCATCTCCGGCTTTGCCAACGTGCAGCGCCGGGAGTACGGCGAGCAGGCGGAAGCAAAGAGCAGTCTGATCCTGCGCAACACCACCGTCATGCTGGTGGGCTTCGTGCTGTTCTTCGTCTTCTCCTGCGTGCTGAGCCTCTCGCCGGCCCAGCTGGCCGAGGCCAAGGCCCAGAACGTCTCGGTGCTCTCCTATCTCGCCAACATCACCGACAATCCGGTGATCGTGACCCTGGGGCCGCTCATTGCCTTCATCGCCATCAGCTCCTCCTTCCTCGGCCACTTCCTCGGTGCCCGCGAGAGCCTGAAAAGCCTGATCGCCAAGCCCACCGGCCTGTCGCTGGCCAAGGCCGACCGGCTCGGCATCGCCCTGATGTTCTTCTCCATCTGGGGCGCCGCCATCATCAACCCGGGGATCCTGGGGTTGATGGAGACCCTCTCCGGCCCGGTGATCGCCATGATCCTGTTCATCATGCCGGTGGTGGCCATCTACAAGGTGGAGGCGCTGGCCCGCTTCCGCCACCGCTGGGCCAACGGCTTCATCCTGCTGACCGGCGCGCTGGCAGTGTCGGCGCTGATCTTCAGTCTGCTGAAGTAACGGCGAGCAACCAGCCGCAAAAAAAGAGAGGCGACCCCAGGGTCGCCTCTCTTGTATCGGTCCAGTGGTGGCCTCAGCCGAGCTTGGCGCCGTTTTGCACCGCCTGTTCGGGGATGGCGATCACCACGGCGCCGTCCGGCCGGTAGAAGCCGGTCAGCAGAAACTCCGACTGGATCGGGCCTATCTGTTTGGGGGGGAAGTTCACCACGGCGACGATCTGGCGGCCCACCAGCGTCTGCGGTTGATAGAGGTCGGTGATCTGGGCGCTGCTCTTGCGCACCCCGAGCTCGGGGCCGAAATCCGCCCACACCTTGTAGGCCGGGCGGCGCGCCTCGGGGAAGGGCTCGACCCGCACCAGGGTGCCCACCCTGAGCTCCACCATCTCGAAATCCTGCCAGCTTATGGTCTGCATCTTGGCTCCTCGTTGCCCATACCTTGCATGAGCCTCAGCATGCCTCGAAACGACCTGCGCCGTCTTCGGCAAACGGCCGCCCGGTTACGGCAAGCGGCCGTTTTGTTGGCGCCAGAGGGAAGGGGTCAGTCCGGTTTCGGCCAGGAAGCGCTCGGCGAAGGCCCCCTGATTCTGGTAACCGCAGCGGCTGGCTATTTCGCCGACGGGCAGAGCGGTGTGGGCGAGCAGGGTACGCGCCAGCGCCATGCGTCGCGTCCGGATGTAGTGGGAGACGCTCATCCCCACCTGCTGCTGGAAGGCGTGCTTGAACTGGCTCTGGCCGAGGCAGGCGATGGCGGCCAGCTGCTGATTGGTCAGCTCAGCCGCAAGGTTGGCCTCGATATGACGCTGCACCTTGCCGATGCGCGGGGCGAGGCGGGCACGGCCGCGCGAGCCTGCCTGCTGCGCCTCTGCCAGCAGACCCAGCCACACCTGCTCCATGCCGGCCACGTGGCGCCCCTCGGCCACCATGCGGTGCAGGAAGGCGAGGTAGTGGCGCTGGGCCTGGTCCAGCTCGATGAAGGGGCGCTCGCCCAGCTCGCCGGGCAGCCAGTGGCTCTCCTGCACCAGAAACGAGAGTGCCGGATCGGCGGCGTAGTCGTGCCGCTCACCGGGGGCAATGATGCAGGCAAAGCCGGGCGCGAGCCGCCGCCCCTGGCCCTGCACCTCGATCTCGATGGGACCGTCGAGGGGGATCACCAGCTGGGCATGGTCGTGGCTGTGGCTGCAGACGTCGCTCTGGTAGCGACGCAGGCTGAAAGGGGCGGATAGCGATGACGCGGCCTGGGGCCGCGTCATCGAAGGGGGTTTGCTGTTTGGCATCTGCTGCTGGATTACTCGGCGTCGAAATCTTCGATCTCTTTGCCCAGCGCTTCCATGATGGCACGCGCCTCGGCAGGGACGCTGTCCGGATGATCCTTGCGCAGATCTTCGTCGCAGGGCAGCGGCTGACCGGTGAAGGCGTGCAGGAAGGCTTCGCAGAGCAGCTCGCTGTTGGTCGCATGACGCAGGTTGTTCACCTGACGGCGGGTGCGTTCATCGGTCAACACCTTCAGCACCTTGAGCGGGATCGAGACGGTAATCTTCTTGACCTGTTCGCTCTTCTTACCGTGTTCCGCGTAGGGGCTGACGTAGTCGCCGTTCCACTCTGTACCCATGATCCACCTGTTCTCATTTAGCCGTGAGCGCGGATTTTAACCCTTAAGGAATTTAATGGCAATCCAACAGCAAAGCCATTTAGACGTCTAGAAGTGTTGACGGCCTTTTTAAGCTGGCGTAGTGTGGTTCACCATGAGCCTGCAATGGCGGGATGGCGCGTGGCAGAAACAGCATGCCAGCGTGTGAAGAGACATCAAGGAGAGTGACATGACCCACAAGGCCACCCAAGCAGTACGCACCGGGATTGAGACAGACACACAGCACGGTGCCGTGGTGCCGCCCATCTACCTCTCCAGCAACTACACCTTTGCCGACTTTGGCGAGCCCCGTCAATACGATTATGCCCGCTCCGGCAACCCGACCCGCACCAATCTGGCGGACGCCCTGGCGGCGCTGGAAGGGGGGGCCGGCGCCGTGGTGACCGGCACCGGCATGGGGGCCGTCCATCTGGTCACCACCGCCCTGCTCAAGGCGGGGGATCTGCTGATCGCCCCCCACGACTGTTACGGTGGCACCTGGCGTCTGTTCGAGTACCTGGCGGCCAAGGGCCATTACCGGGTGCAGTTCGTCGATCAGGGGGATGCGGCGGCACTGGCCGAGGCACTGGCCCAGCAGCCCGCACTGGTGTGGGTGGAGACCCCCTCCAACCCGCTGCTGCGGGTGGTGGACATTGCCGCCATCGCCGAGGCGTCCCACGCGGCGGGCGCCAAGGTGGCGGTGGACAACACCTTCCTCTCGCCGCTGCTGCAACAGCCGCTGGCGCTGGGGGCGGACCTGGTGGTGCACTCCACCACCAAGTACATCAACGGCCACTCCGACGTGGTGGGCGGGGTGGCGATCGCGAAGGAACCCGAGCTGGCCGAATCGCTGGTGTGGTGGGCCAACTGTCTGGGGCTCACCTCCGGGGCATTCGACTCCTACCTCACCCTGCGCGGTCTGCGCACCCTGGCTCCCAGATTGCGCGCCCATCAGGAGAACACCGACCGCATCCTCGCCTTCCTGCAGCAGCAACCACTGGTCAAGCGCATCTATCACCCCAGCCTGCCGAGCCATCCGGGCCACGATATTGCGCGCCGTCAACAGTCCGGCTTCGGCGCCATGCTAAGTTTTGAGCTCGATTGCAATGAGGCGGGCATTCGCGCCTTCCTGGCGGCCCTCACCCTCTTCTCGGTGGCCGAATCCCTCGGCGGGGTGGAGAGTCTGGTGGCCCATCCGGCCAGCATGACCCACAGGGCCATGACCCCGGCCGCCCAGCAGGCGGCAGGCATCAGCAGCCAGCTGCTGCGGCTGTCGGTCGGTATCGAACACGGTGAGGATCTGGTGGCCGATCTGGCCGCGGCGTTTGCACAGGCACAGCAGGTGGCGAAGTAATGGAACAGCAGCAGCAACAAGGAGAGATCTCGGTGGCAACAGAAGCAGGCTTGAAGCGACGTCACGTCCACAAATTCGGTGGCAGCAGTCTGGCGGATCCGGTCTGTTATCGCCGGGTCGCCAGCATTCTCGAACAGCAAGCCGAGCAGCAGGGGGGCGGGCGAGAGCTGGTGGTGGTCTCCGCCGCCGGCAAGACCACCAACCGGCTGATCCAGCTGGTGGAGCTGGCCGAAGCCGGCGATGAAGCCGCCGGCGAGGCCATCTCGGCCCTGCAGGCCTATCAGCAGAGCCTGATCGACGGCCTGCTGGAAGGAGAACTCCACCTCGACCTGAGCCAGCAGCTGGCCGACGACATGCAGCTGATCGCCAAGACCCTGGAGGGACAGTTTGACCGCTTCGAGCGCAACGGCCTGCTCGCCTTTGGCGAGGTGTGGTCGGCGCGCCTGCTGGCGGCCCTGCTCACCAGTCGCGGCGACAAGGCCATCTGGCTCGATGCCCGCAGCTTCCTGCGCGCCGAGGATGGCGCCCTGGTCAAGGTGGATACTGCGCTGTCCAGCGAACTGCTCAAGGCGCGGCTGGCGGAACACGCCGGCCGCATCGTGGTGACCGGCTTTATCGCCGCCGACATGGAGGGACGCTCCCTGCTGCTCGGCCGCAACGGCTCCGACTACAGCGCCAGCCTGTTGGCCCTGCTGGCGGACGGCGAATCCACCACCATCTGGAGCGACGTGGCCGGTGTCTACAGCGCCGACCCGCGCCGAGTCAAGGAAGCACGCCTGCTGGAGCGCCTGAGCCTGGCCGAAGCCAACGAGCTGGCCCGCCTCGGCTCCTCGGTATTGCACTCGCGCACCCTGCAACCGGTGGCCGACAGCCGCCAGCGCCTCACTCTGCGCTGCAGCTACAACCCGGACGAGGGCTGCACCCACATCCTGCGCCGTGCCCCGCGCTCCGGCGGCGCTCGCATCGTCTCCTCGGTGGATCAGATCGCTCTCATCGAGCTCAAGGTGCTGCCGCAGACCCATTATGAGCAGACGGTGGCGGCCATAGAGGCTCATCTGGCCCGCCATCGCCTCAACCCGCTCACCCTGCAGCGCCAGCCAGATCGCCGGATCCTGCGCCTCGCCTACACCCTCGAGGTGGCGCAGGGGGCGTTCGAGCTGCTGCGCGACTTCCAGCTGCAGGGCAGCTTCACCGGTCTTATCCAGCGCGAAGGCTACAGCCTGGTGGCGCTGGTGGGGGCTGGCGTCACCGACAACGCCGAACAGTGCCATCGCTTCTACCAGCTGCTGGCGGATCAGCCGCTGGAGTTCGTGCAGGTGGCCAAAGACGGCCTGAGCCTGGTGGCCGTGCTGCGCCAGGTGGTGCTGGAGCCGCTGCTGATCGCCCTGCACAGCGCCCTGTTCAGCCGCCCGAACCGGGTCGGTCTGGTGGTGTTCGGCAAGGGCAACATCGGCGGTCACTGGCTGAATCTCTACGCTCGCGAGAAGGCGCGGCTCGAGCATGAACTGAACCTGGCGCTCACCCTCTACGGGGTGTTCAGCTCGGAAGGGGGATTGCTCGATGAAGAGGGGCTGGATCCGCTCAAGGTGCAGGACAACTTCAATCCCAAAGCGCTGATCTGGCCCGAGCTGCTGGCCCAGCTGGAGCAGCATGGCTTCGATACCCTGATTGCGCTGGACATGACCGCCAGCGAGACGGTGAGCCGCTACTACCCGGACTTTGCCCAGCTCGGCATTCACATCATCGCCGCCAACAAGTTTGCCGGCGCCGCCGACAGCGAATTCTACCAGCGCATCAAGCAGACCTGCCGCGACCATCAGGTACAGTGGCGCTACAACGCCACCGTGGGTGCCGGGCTGCCGATCCAGTCCAGCATCCAGATGCTGCGCCAGAGCGGCGACCGTATTCAGGGGGTCTCCGGCATCTTCTCCGGCACCCTCTCCTGGCTGTTCCAGCAGTATGATGGCACGCGCCCCTTCTCCGAGCTGGTGGACGAGGCGTGGCAGCACGGCCTGACCGAGCCGGATCCCCGCGAGGATCTCTCCGGCCAGGATGTGCGCCGCAAACTGCTCATCCTGGCGCGAGAGGCGGGTTTCGAGCTCGACTCTGCCGACATCGAGCTGGAGAATCTGGTACCTGTCTCCCTGCGCAAGGTGAGCACGGATCAGTTCATGGACAGGCTCAAGGAGCTGGATGATCCGATCCAGACCGCCTTCGAGGGGGCACGCCGGGTTGGCAAGGTGCTGCGTTATGTCGCCCGCTTCGAGCACGACGGCAAGGCGCGGGTCGGGCTGGAGGCGCTGGAGCCCCACCACCCGTTCGCCAACCTGCTGCCGTGCGACAATATCTTCGCCATCGAGAGCGACAGCTATCGCACCAACCCGCTGGTCATCCAGGGGCCGGGCGCAGGCCGGGAAGTGACGGCCGCCGCCATCCAGTACGACCTCTGGCAGATCTGTGCCAGCTTGTAACAGCAAGCAAACCATTCAGTCAAAGAGGCGCCAGTGGCGCCTCTTTTTATTGTTTAGCGGCAGGTTTTTAGGTCTGCCGGCTGATTTCCCTATCCCGTAAGCGGCCCGTTTTTTAGCTTCTTCAACAGGTTGCAGGCAAGAGTCAGGTAATAACCGGACTTGTACATGTAGCATGAACGGGCATTGCTCCCGCACAGACTGGTCAAGAGCGGGCACGGTATTGGTTCCCCCTCTTATTCGCTGAGGCGAGTACGCTTGTCCAGGTCGCGAGACAGGATGTCGAGCGAGTGGCGCCGGGCCATGGATGGCCCGTCGGCGCGTGCCGTCGGACATGCGGGTGAGCTGAAGGTACCCGACATAGTCGGGCGAAGAAGCGGGGGAGAAGACCTTTGGTGACTTTGGGTCTTTCCAATAAAGCTGTAAAGCGGGCGATTGCGCTTGATAGTTAATCGACCCTGCGATTCCATGGCAACGCCTAATGATCAAGGATTCTCCAGCAACGTGTAGAGATGACAAAGGGCGCCGAGGCGCCCTTTGTCATTGAGGGGAGCTTGATAGCCCCGACTATCAACCCGTGTTGCGCATACCGGCGGCAATACCGGCGATGGTGACCATCAGCGCCTGATCCAGCTCGGGATGCAGGGTTTCTGGATGGTTGCGCGAGCGGCCCAGCAGTTCGACCTGCAGCACGTTGAGCGGGTCTGTGTAGGGGTTGCGCAGCTTGATGGACTCCTTGATCCAGGGCTGGTCGTCGAGCAAGTCGCCCTGCGGGCGCAGCTCCAGCACCACCTGGATGGAGTCGGCAAGCTCCTGACGCAGCTGTTTGCCGAGGCCCCACAGCTCCTTGGGCACCAGCCGGGTGTCGTAGTACTCGGCCAGCCAGACGTCAGCCTTGAGGAACACCATCTCCAGCATCTCGAGGCGAGTGCGGAAGAAGGGCCACTGGCGGCTCATCTCTTCCAGCACGCCTTTCTGGCCGTCGGCGATGGCCTGCTGCAGCCCCTTGTGGGCGCCGAGCCAGGCCGGCAGCATCAGCCGGTTCTGGGTCCAGGCAAAGATCCAGGGAATGGCGCGCAGGCTCTCGACGCCGCCGTTGGGTTTGCGCTTGGAGGGGCGCGAACCGAGCGGCAGCTTGCCGAGCTCCATCTCCGGGGTGGCAGCGCGGAAGTAGGGCACGAAGTCCGGATGACCGCGCACGATACTGCGGTAGTGATCGCAGGAGACTGACGCCAGCTGCTCCATCACGGCGCGCCAGCACTCCTTGGGCTTGGGTGGCGGCAGCAGGTTCCCTTCCAGCACTGCGCTGGTGTAGAGGTTGAGGCTCTGGATGGCCACCTTGGGCAGGCCGAACTTGAAGCGGATCATCTCGCCCTGTTCAGTCACCCGCAGGCCACCGCGCAGGGATCCCGGCGGTTGTGAGAGGATCGCCTGATGGGCGGGGGCGCCGCCACGGCCGACGGTGCCGCCACGGCCATGGAACAGGGTGAGACGCAGCTTGTTGGCCTCGGCCAGTGCCACCAGGGATTCCATGGCGGCGTACTGGGCCCAGCCGGCGGCCATCATGCCGGCGTCCTTGGCGGAGTCGGAGTAGCCGATCATCACGTACTGACGGCCCTGGATGTAGCCGCGATACCAGTCCACCGACAGCAGGCGCTCCATCACGGCGGTGCCCGCCATCAGGTCTTCCTGGGTCTCGAACAGCGGGGCGACCGGCATGCGGAACTTGCAGCCGGCCTCTTTGAGCAACAGCTGCACTGCCAGCACGTCGGACGGAGCGCCAGCCATGGAGATGATGTAGATGCCGAACGCATCGGGATCGTGCTGGGCGATGACCTTGCAGGTGTCCAGGGTCTCGCGGGTCTCGTCGCTCGGCTCCCAGTCGGTCGGGATGAGCGGGCGGCGGGAGTTGAGTTCGTTCAGCAAGAAGGCTTGCTTGTCGTCCTCGCTCCACTCGGCGTAGTCACCCATGCCGAGGTAGCGGGTCAGCTCGGAGAAGACCTGGCCGTGGCGCTCGCCATCCTGGCGGATGTCCAGCTTGACCAAGTGGATACCGAAGCAGGCCAGCTTGCGCAGCACGTCCAGCAGCATGCCGTCGGCGATGTTGCCCATGCCGCAGGCGTGCAGGGAGTGGTAGCAGAGCTCCAGCGGCTCGCGCAGCTGGGCGGTGGTCTTGACCAGATCCCGGCTCTCGCTCGCCTGGCCCTGCACCTTGGCGGTGAGGAACTCCTGGGTCTCGCGCAGCTGTTCGCGCAGCTCGCGTACCAGGGCGCGGTAAGGCTCGGGGTGATCGCCGACCCGCTCGCGTACGGCGTCGGTGCAGTCGGACATGGAGAGCTCGGAGGTGAGCTCCTTGATGTCCTTGTAGAACAGGCTCACCGCCATCCAGCGGCCCAGCTCCAGCACTTCGGCGGTCACCTTGGCGGTGACGAAGGGGTTGCCGTCGCGATCGCCGCCCATCCAGGAGGTGAACTTGACCGGCGCGGCATCCAGCGGCAGCCGCACACCCAGGTGGTGTTGCAGCCGCTCGTCCAGATTGCGCATGAATTCGGGGATGGCCGGCCACAGGCTGTTTTCCACCACGGCAAAGCCCCACTTGGCCTCGTCTACCGGGGTCGGGCGCTGTTCGCGGATCTCGTTGGTGTGCCAGGCCTGGTTGACCAGCTGTTCGATGCGATTGAGGATCTTGTCCCGCTCGCGGGGCAGCAGATCGGACAGCTCCAGCGCCTCGAGGCAGTCGTTGAGCTGCACGTGCTTGTGGATCAGGGTACGACGGGTCACCTCGGTGGGGTGAGCGGTCAGCACCAGATCGATGTCCAGCTCGCGCACGGCCTGGATGATGGCTTCCTGGGACAGATTGGAGGCTTTCAGCTTGTCGAACATCTGCTCCAGCGGATCCGGGGTGCAGACCTGCTCTTCGCAGCGACGGGAGATGGTGTGGAACTGTTCGGCCACGTTGGCCAGGTTGAGAAACTGGCTGAAGGCGCGGGCCACCGGCAGCAGCTCGTCATCGCTCAGGTTGCGCAGGGTATCGAGCAGACGTTCCCGGTCAGTCTCATTGCCTTTGCGGGAGGATTTGGCCAGCTGGCGAATGGTTTCGATCTTGTCGAGGAAGGCCTGTCCCTGATGATCCTTGATGGACTTGCCCAGCAGTTGACCCAGCATGCCTACGTTGGCGCGTAGTGCGGCGTACTTTTCGTTCATTCCACATCCTTATCTTGTTGGTGCCTGACACCCATCCGGGGTGAGAGACGACCTCACTTATTGTTGTGCGATTACAACATATGCTCCGTCATCTTAGGGTGACAATCTACCCAGATTGTCTGCGCAAGGTCAAATAACAGGCCGATTCAGAACATGTATTTCCATCACCTGTCCCGAGGTGCGATGTCATGTAACTTACTTACATTCCCGTCAATTCAGAGACAGAAACGGCGGATCAGGTGCTGCAATACGCTGGTGGTCGGTTTGACGAACGACAGATCCAGATATTCGTCCGGCTGGTGGGCCTGGGCGATGTGGCCGGGGCCCAGCACTATGGTTTCACAACCGAGCTGCTGGATGAAGGGGGCCTCGGTGCAATAGTTCACGGATTCGGCGGCCCGGCCGCTCGCCCGCTCGGCCTCGCGCACCAGCTCGGAGTCATCGGCGCAGGCGTAGGCGGGGATCGGCTCGTGCAGGTGCTGCAGGTGCAGGCAGCCCGGCTGGTGAATTTCGATGGGGGAGAGCGCTTTTTTGAGCATGCCCATCAGCTCGTCGGGGCCCACCTGCGGGGTGGGGCGCATGTCGATGTGCAGTTCGCAGCAGCCGCAGATGCGGTTCGGGCTGTCGCCCCCCTGGATGTAGCCGAGGTTCAGGGTCGGTTGCGGCACGGCAAATCTGTGGTCGGCGTACTTCTCCTTCAGGCTGTGCTGCAGCTTGAGCACCTGGTCCATGGCCTGGTGCATGATCTCCAGCGCGTTGACGCCGTTGGCGGGATCCGAGCTGTGACCGCTCTTGCCGGTGATGCGGATGGCTTCCGACATGTGCCCCTTGTGGGCCACCACCGGCACCAGCCCGGTCGGCTCGCCGATCACCGCGTAGTCGGGTTTCAGCTCAGCTGCGGCGGCGATGGCACGGGCCCCCGCCATGGTGGTCTCTTCATCGGCAGTGGCCAGGATGCGCAGCGGCTTGTTGAGCGTCTTGAGATCGATCTCCTTGAGCGCCTCGACGATAAAAGCGAAGAAGCCCTTCATGTCGATGGTACCGAGGCCATAGAGGCGGTTGCCCTCTTCGGTCACCTTGAAGGGATCCTTGCGCCAGGCCCCTTCATCAAACGGCACCGTATCGGTGTGGCCCGCCAGCAGCAGCCCCCCTTCACCCTGACCTATCGTCGCCACCAGATTGAACTTGCCCGGCAGATCGGGCAGGGCGGTCACCTCGCACTGAAAGCCGAGCTGACCGAACCAGTCGGCCAGCAGCCGGATCACCGCCTCATTGCTCTGATCCCAGCGGGGATCCGTGCTGCTGATGGACGGAATCGCAATAATATTCTTGTAGAGTGAAAAAAAATCCAGATTGGCCACCTGCTCCTCCTTGCTTCCCCGGAATGTTTCTGTTAGAAAATACAAATGCAAAGTGAGTGCATGAATATTCTGTAAGTTTGCCTGAATACGTGGCTCATCGACAAGGCTTCTAGTTGTAAGGGAAAGTTAATGTTCTGTCACCTGATCTATAACCGACGACACACACCCGCCTGAATTGCCCCTCCGCACTTGTGCATGGGGCATCGAACCCCCTTGTGCACCACAGCACCATGCTGTGAATCTCGAACTCTGACTTGGAATACTCAACATGCTTAACACCGTTATCGTCGGTGCCAGTGGCTACGCGGGAGCCGAGCTGGCCGCCCTGGTCCAGAACCATCCACAACTCAAGCTGTTCGGCCTCTATGTTTCCGCCGGCAGCCAGGACGCCCACAAGCGTTTCTCTTCTCTGCATCCCCAGTGGGTCGGCGCGCTGGATCAGCCGCTGCTGCCGCTGGACGAAGATGGCATGACCCGGATCCTGACCCAGGCCGATCTGGTGCTGCTGGCCACCGCCCACGAGGTGAGCGCCGAGCTTGCACCCAAGTTTCTGGCCAAGGGGCTGCCGGTGTTTGATCTCTCCGGCGCCTTCCGGGTCAGAGATCAGCAGTTCTACGCCTCCTACTACGGCTTCACCCACGAGAGTGAGCAGTGGCTGGATCAGGCCGCCTACGGCCTGGCCGAATGGAATGCCGAAGCGGTCAAGGCGGCCCAGCTGATTGCGGTGCCGGGTTGCTACCCGACCGCCTCCCTGTGCGCCCTCAAGCCGCTGCAGCAGGCAGGACTGATTGCCAAGGGGTGGCAGCCCATCATCAACGCTGTCTCCGGGGTCTCCGGTGCCGGTCGCAAGGCAGCCATCAACACCAGCTTCTGCGAGGTGAGCCTCAACCCCTACGGCACCTTCAATCACAGGCATCAGCCGGAGATCAGCCACCACCTCGGCAAGGAGGTGCTGTTCCAGCCTCACCTTGGCAACTATGTGCGCGGCATTCTGGCCACCATCTATGTGCAACTGGCGGACGGCGTGACGCCGACCCAGGTGGATCAGGCCTACCTCAAGGCCTACGAGGGCAAGCCGCTGGTGCGTCTGACCGGCCAGATGCCCTCCATCCGTGGTGTCGCGGGCACCCCGTACTGCGACCTTGCCTGGCAACAGCAGGGCAACATGCTGGTGGTGGTTTCCGCCATCGACAACCTGCTCAAAGGTGCCGCCTCCCAGGCCATGCAGTGCATAAATATCAAATTTGGATTTGAACCGGCCACCGGCCTGATTTAAGGACTCAAGGAAGGATCGCAACGATGGACAAGCAGACTCTGGTAATCAAGTTGGGCGGCGCACTGATCGAGAACGACGAGGCGCTGACCGCCCTGTTCGCCACCCTCAAGACCTTTCTGGACGAGCAGCACAGACCCCTGGTGCTGGTGCACGGCGGCGGCTGCCTGGTGGATGACCTGCTCAAGGGGCTGGGTCTCACCTCCACCAAGAAGAACGGTCTGCGGGTGACCCCGTTCGAGCAGATCCCCTTCATCGCCGGCGCGCTGGCAGGTACCGCCAACAAGATGATGATGGCCAAGGCCATCGCCACCGACATCCCGGCGGTGGGGCTCTGTCTGGCGGACGGCGGTCTGTGCCTGGTGACCCAGCTCGACCCGGCGCTCGGCGCCGTGGGTGACTGCCAGCCGGGCAACCCGGCGCTGGTGGCGGGGATCCTCGCTCAGGGCTTCCTGCCGGTGGTGAGCTCCATCGGCATCACCGCCCAGGGGCAACTGATGAACGTCAACGCGGATCAGGCGGCCACCGCAATTGCCGAGGCGCTGGGCGCCGATTTGGTGATGCTGTCGGATGTGAGCGGCATCCTGGATGGCAAGGGCAAGCTGGTGCCCCAGCTCGACAAGGTGACGGCGCTGGATCTGATGGAGAAGGGGGTGATCAGCGATGGCATGGCGGTCAAGGTGAAAGCCGCCCTGCATGCTGCCGAGACCCTGGGCAAGCCGGTCTGTGTCGCCAGCTGGCGCTACCCGGATCAGCTGCTCAAGCTGCTGGCTGGCGGCGCGGTCGGCACCCAAGTGGCTATTTGATCTCCACCGGAACAAGGAATATCCGATGCAACATCTTCTGAAAGACAGTGATCTGAACAAAGCCCAGATTGAAGCGCTGATTGCGCTGGGCAAAGCGGTCAAGGCCGATCCGAAAAAGTACGGCCAGGCACTGGCGGGCAAGAGCGTGGTGACCCTGTTTGAGAAACCCTCCCTGCGCACCCGGGTCACCTTCGACATCGGCATCGCCAAGCTGGGCGGCCACAGCGTCTATCTGGATCAGCAGAACGGCGCGTTGGGCAAGCGGGAGTCGGTGAAGGATTTCGCCGCCAACCTGTCGCGCTGGTGTGATGCCATCGTCGCCCGGGTGTTCGATCACCAGACCCTGGTCGAGCTGGCGGAGCATGGCACAGTGCCGGTGGTGAACAGCCTGTGCAACCTCTACCACCCCTGTCAGGGGCTGGCCGACTTTATGACCATTGCCGAACACTACGACGACCTGTCGAAGGTGAAGCTGGCCTACCTCGGTGATGGCAACAACGTCAGCCACTCCCTGCTGCTGCTGGGGGCGACCCTGGGTACCGACGTGACCCTGGTCTGCCCGAAAGGCCACGGCCCGGATACCCAGATCTTCCTGCAGGCGCAGGCGCTGGCGGCCCAGTCCGGTGCGACCATCCACATCAGCGACGACGTGGCGGCCATCGAAGGGTTTGACGTGGCCTACACGGATACCTGGGTCTCCATGGGTGACAACACGCCAATGGAGCAGGTAAAAGATATCTTTATGCCTTATCAGATCAACCAGGCCCTGCTCGACCGCACCGGCATCCAGCACGTGCTGCACTGCCAGCCGGCGCACCGGGAGCTGGAGATCACTTCTCAGGTCATGGACGGGCCTGGCTCCCTCATCATGGACGAGGCAGAAAACCGGATGCATATCCAGAACGCCGTACTGCTGAGCCTGCTTGGGCACAAATAACGGCAACCGACCCCAAATAACACCCTTTTATCGAATCATCATGGAGAGAAGTAAATGAGCGGAATCAACAAGATCGTACTGGCTTACTCGGGCGGACTGGATACCTCGGCCATCATTCCCTGGCTGAAGGAAAACTATGATGCGGAGATCATCGCCTTCGTCGCCGACGTCGGTCAGGAGCGTGACGATCTGGAAGGGATCGAGCAAAAAGCCATCGCCTCCGGCGCCACCAAGTGCATCGTCAAGGATCTGCGGGAAGAGTTCGTCAAAGAGTACGTCTACCCGACCCTGAAGACCGGCGCCGTCTATGAGGGCACCTACCTGCTGGGTACCTCCATGGCCCGTCCGGTGATCGCCAAGGCGATGGTCGAGGCGGCGCTGGCGGAAGGGGCCGATGCCATCTCCCACGGTTGCACCGGCAAGGGCAACGATCAGGTGCGTTTCGAAGGTGCGGTGGCCGCGCTGGCGCCCCAGCTGAAAGTGATTGCCCCCTGGCGTCTGTGGGACATGCGCTCCCGGGAAGATCTGCTGGCCTACCTGGAGACCCGCAACATCCCCTGCAAGGCGACCCTGAAGAAGATCTACAGCCGCGATGCCAACGCCTGGCACATCTCCACCGAGGGTGGCGAGCTGGAGAGCACCTGGAACGAGCCGTCCGAAGCGGTCTGGCAGTGGACCGTGCCCGCCGAGCAGGCACCGGATCAGCCGGAGTACGTCAAGCTGACCGTGGCCCAGGGTGAAGTGGTGGCCGTTGACGACCAGCCGCTCAGCCCGCACCAGATCCTGATGACCCTGAACGAGCGTGCCGGCAAGCACGGCGTGGGCCGCATCGACATCACCGAAAACCGGATGGTGGGCATGAAGTCCCGTGGCTGCTACGAGACCCCGGGTGGTACCGTGATGGTCGCCGCGCTGCGCGCCGTGGAAGAGCTGGTCTTGGATCGCCCGACCCGCGCCTGGCGGGAAAAGCTGGGTGCCGAGTTCTCCCACCTGGTCTATGACGGTCGCTGGTTCACCCCGCTGTGCAAGGCCATTGTCGCCTCTGCCAACGCCATCGCCGAGGAGCTCGATGGTGAAGTGGTGCTGAAGATGTACAAGGGTCAGGTCACTGCGGTGCAGAAGAAGTCGCCGAACAGCCTCTACTCCGAAGACTTCGCCACCTTCGGCGCCGACGAAGTGTACGACCAGAGCCATGCCGAAGGCTTCATCCGTCTCTACACCCTGGCCAGCCGGATCCGCGCCATGAAGGAGCAGCATCAGGCCATCGGTGGCGATCACACCCACGGCTAAGCAAGCGCGATAACCCGTTGATTCCGTTGAGGGGGCATGGCCCCCTCTTCTATAGGTAGAGGGCATGGCCCCTGAGCCATCATCAGCGGGTGTGACAAGAGCGGCAGCGCCCCGGCCGCTTCTGTGAGATAACAGGCTCGCAGAAAAACAGGGCACGATTTCAAGCTCGGTGGCGCGCGCCGCCGACAACGCATTCAAGGAGAGCAGTATGGCACTTTGGGGTGGACGCTTCAGTCAGGGAGCCGATAGCCGGTTCAAGCAGTTCAACGATTCGCTGCGGTTCGATTACCGGCTGGCGGAGCAGGATATTCAGGGCTCCATGGCCTGGGCCAAAGCGCTGGTCAAGGTGGGCGTGTTGACCGAGGGTGAGCAGGCCAAGTTGCAGCAGGCGATGGAAGTGCTGCTCACCTCGGTGCAGCAGGATCCCCAGCAGATCCTGAGTTCGGACGCCGAAGACATTCACTCCTGGGTCGAGAGCCAGCTCATCGCCGCCGTCGGCGATCTCGGCAAGAAGCTGCACACCGGCCGCTCGCGCAACGATCAGGTCGCCACCGACCTGAAACTCTGGTGCAAGGCGCAGGGCGAGCTGCTGCTCGGTTCCATCACCGCCCTGCAACAGGGGCTGGTGGCCTCTGCTCGCGCCAATCAGGCCGCGGTACTGCCGGGTTACACCCACCTGCAGCGGGCCCAACCGGTTACCTACGCCCACTGGGCACTGGCTTATGTGGAGATGCTGGAGCGGGATTACTCCCGGCTGCAGGATGCCCTCAAGCGCCTCGACACCAGCCCGCTCGGCTGCGGCGCGCTGGCGGGCACCGCCTACGCCATCGACCGCGAAGCCTTGGCGCTCGATATGGGCTTTGCCGGCGCCACCCGCAACAGCCTAGATTCAGTCTCCGATCGGGACCACGTGGTGGAGCTGATGCACGTGGCGTCCCTCTCCATGACCCACCTGTCGCGCTTTGCCGAGGATCTCATCTTCTACAACACCGGCGAGGCTGGGTTTGTCGAGCTCTCCGATGCGGTCACTTCCGGCTCGTCGCTGATGCCGCAGAAGAAGAACCCGGATGCGCTGGAGCTGATCCGTGGCAAGACCGGCCGGGTGGTCGGCGCCCAGATGGGCATGCTGATGAGCCTGAAGGCGCTGCCGCTGGCCTACAACAAGGACATGCAGGAAGACAAGGAAGGGCTGTTCGATGCCCTCGACACCTGGCACGATTGCCTCGACATGGCGGCCCTGGTGCTGATCGATCTGAAGGTGAATGGCGAGCGCACCATGGCGGCGGCCCAGGGCGGCTACGCCAACGCCACCGAGCTGGCGGACTATCTGGTGGCCAAGGGGATTCCGTTCCGTGAGGCGCACCATATCGTCGGTGAAACCGTGGTCTACGCGATCCAGGTGAAGAAGCCGCTGGAGGAGCTGACCATCGGCGAATTCCAGCGCTTCAGCCCGGTGATCGAGTTCGACGTCTACCCCAATCTGGAGCTGGAAGCGACCCTGGCCAAGCGGGTCGCCAAAGGCGGCGTCGCCCGCGAGCAGATCGACGGCGCACTGGTCGCCGCCGAAGCCTGGCTGGCCAAGCGCGGCTGATTGCCGCATTGGGTGAAACGAAGAGGGCCCAGGGCCCTCTTTTTTATGTCTATGCCATCGCCTGCGACTCCCGATTGCGCAAGAATGGGCTTCTGCATGGACGCCAATGCCTCGCTCAAGGAGCCCTTATGTATCAACCACCCCATTTCGCCGTTACCGACTTCGAGACCCTGCACCAGCTGATCCGGGCCTATCCGCTGGGGGCCCTGATCACCCATGGTGAAGGGGGACTGGATGCCAACCATCTGCCGTTCGAGTTGGATGCTGGAGAAGGGGAACATGGCGTCCTGCGTGCCCACGTTGCTCGCAACAACCCGCTCTGGCAGGAGGTGAAAGACGGCGATGACGTGCTGGTGATCTTCAGGGCTGCCGACGGCTATATCTCCCCCAGCTGGTATCCGAGCAAGCATGAACATCACCAGCAGGTGCCGACCTGGAACTACAGCGTGGTGCATGCTCACGGTCGCATCCTGATCCGCGACGATGCCCGCTTCGTGCGCCGGCTGCTGGCAAATCTGACTCGTCACCATGAGGCCGGAGAGCCGACCCCATGGAAGATGGCGGATGCGCCGCGAGACTATCTCGAGACCATGGTGCAGGCGGTTGTCGGCATCGAAATCGAGATAACCGGGCTGGTCGGCAAGTTCAAACTGGGTCAGAACAAGGAGGCGGCGGATCGCCTGGGAGCGGCCAATACCTTGCAGGATCGCGGGCAGACCGCGTTGGCTGAGGCGATGCTGAGTCCACCTTCCTCACTACCCTAGCGTGGCAGCATGGGATCCGGCCCGACAAAAACGGCAACCTTCAGGTTGCCGTTTTTCATGGTTCCACTCCTGCTCACGCACTGGCATTGAGCAGCTTGCCGACTCCTTCCCCCTTGCCGTTGGGCAGGGTCTGCTTGAAGGCGTAGAGCAGCTGATCGAGATTGAGGTCGCTGTTGCCAAGGGAGCCCTTGAGGGTGTCGAGCTCGCTCTGCAGTGCGTCGAGGCGGGTGCTCTGGGTGCCGTCGGCCAGCTGGGTGCGGGCGGCGTCGATGGCCTGGGGCAGGGACTGGCCCGAGTACTCCTGGCCCAGGGTCTGCATCAGCGCCCCCATGAAGTGGTTGATGGCGGGGCGGTTCTGCTCGCTGTTGGCATCCTTGACTCCCAGCCGCTGGAACAGGCTCTGCACCGTGGGGGCGAGCCGATCTTCCTGCACGGGAGTCTCGGCCTTGGCCTGTGGCGTACCATCGCCGAGCAGCTTGCTGCCGAGCTTGAGGGCAAGGGAGGCGAGGGGAAGCAGGGTGCTGATGGCGATCATGATGTCACTCTCCGTACGACTGATGTCATGACGGAGCAGGGAATGGGCCAGCTTGGCGAAAATTCAGCCTGAAAATGACAGGGGACTGATCCTGCTGTGAATTTAGTTTTTGCCTGGCAGGAGGCGGGTGAGCGTGGGAGGGGGCGGCGGCAAACCCTTGCAGCCCGGGGGCTGGCCGGTTTGCCGCCCGGCTTGCCGGATCAGAGCTCCTTGAACGGGCGGCGCTTCTCCTCCTCGATGACGATGGCCTCCAGATTGGCGATGCGCTCCTGCAGCTGGTTGATGAGCACGTCCTGTTTGCCGAGGCGGTCGGTGATGCGAATATCCCCCAGCTGGTAACGGGCCCGCTTGCTGAGAAAGCCGAACAGTGCGCTGATGAAGACGATCAGCACGATACCGGTCCACATGGTCATGAGTGACTCCTTGCCGATGAACAAACGAGAAAACAGCCTGATTGCCTTCTGTTGTCTCATACCCGATTGCCGGCTGCAATGGCCGGCAATCGGGCACTGCGACCCGCGTCAGATCGTCTGCCAGAGCGGACGGCCGAGCCAGAGTCCCCACAGGGTGAGGTGCAGCAGCACGATGAACCAGAACACCCGGCGGTAGCTCCCCTTCTGGGTCTTGTGGCGCAACCAGTGGCGGGCCACCAGGGCGCCTGGCCAGCCACCGAACAGCTCCAGCAGGTGGAGCCGGGATTCGGGGATGCGCCAGCCGCCGCGAATGGCCTGGCGCTTGTCGTGGGCGTAGGCCAGCATCGTCAGCAGGCTCATGGTGGTGACGATGGCGAGCGGCCACCAGTTGGCGTCGGCCAGGCCGAGCCAGGTGGTCCACAGCAGGGGAAGCAGGGCGAGCCAGATCACAGGGCCAGCTCCCAGCCACGGGGGGCGTCCGGGCTCAGGCTGCGGATCACGCGCGCCGGGTTGCCCACCGCCACCGAGTCGGCCGGGATGTCGCGGGTGACCACGGCGCCGGCACCTATGATGGAGCGCGGCCCTATGGTGACGCCGGGACAGATGATGGCGCCGCCGCCAATCCAGCAGTCATCGCCGATCCGCACCGGCTTGTTGTAGGCGGTCCAGTTGCGTCGCTCCAGATAGTCCATGGTATGGGTGGCGGTGTAGATCTGCACGTTGGGGGCCAGCAGCACATGGCTGCCGATGTGCACCTCGCCCACGTCGAGAATGGTGATGTTGAAGTTGAAGAAGGTCTTCTCGCCGATGTGGATGTTGCGGCCGAATTCGCAGGTGAAGGGAGTGCTGATCCAGCAGGAGTCGGGGCAGTGGCCGAACAGCTCGCCGCACAGGCGCTGGCGCAGGGCTTCGTCACCGGCCGGGGAGGCGTTGAGTTGTGCCAGCAGCGCCTGACCGCGGATCCGGTCGTTCGCTATCTCCTCGCTCTGGCTGTCCAGGGCGCCGCCCGCCAGTACCTTGTCCCAATCGCTTGCCATGCTACAGCTCCTCTCATGTGCCAAGAGGAGCCAGTATACGCGAGCACTCTGGCGGCGTCAGGCTGTCACTTGCTGCAAGCTCAGGCGCCGGGCCAGATCAGCGGCAGGATCAGCAGGGCCGAGACGAAGTAGGGCAGCAGCACCCGCAGCCCCAGCCGGCGACCGCCGATCCCCAGGGCCAGCAGCCCCTTCACCAGCGAGTTGACCAGCCCCGCCAGCAGGATGCCGCGGGCCGCCACCTCCAGCGCCAGCTCCTTGTGGGAGAGCTGGGAGAGCGACAGGGTGATGGCGTCCACATCGGTGATGCCGGAGACCAGCGACAGCAGGTAGACCCCGGAGTTGCCCACCTTGCTCTGCAGCAGGGTGGCCATGAAGCCGATCAGCGCCAGCAGCAGGCCGAACTTGATGGCAGTGGCCAGATCGAGCGGGTTGCTGGTCTGGGGCTGCACCGGGCCGTCGGTCAGCTCCTCGCGCTGGCGCCAGAACCAGAAGGCGAAGCCGTAGACGGTGGCTGCCAGCAGCAGCAGGGGCGCTGCGAGACGCATCGCCAGTTCGCTGTGAATGAGCAGCACCAGCACCAGCAGCCGCAGCCACATGGTGGCCCCCGCCAGCAGGATGCCGGTGGCCAGCAGCCGCTCCAGCCCGCCCTGCTCCTTGTTGAGGCGGGCAAACTGCAGGGTGAGGGCGGTGGAGGAGGCGAGCCCCGCCAGTATGCTGGTGAGCACCAGCCCGGCGCGGGTGCCGAGCAGGCGCACCGCGAAGTGGCCGCAGAACGAGATACCGGCGATCACCACCACCATCAGCCAGATCTTGAAGGGGTTGAAGGCGTCGAGCGGTCCCATCTCCTCGTTGGGCAGCACCGGCAACAGCACCAGCGAGATGAGCAGAAAGCGCAGGGTAGCGTGAAATTCGGTCTCGCTCAGAAACAGCATCCCCTGCTGGATCTTGCCCTTGAGCCCCATCAGCAGGGCCGCCAGCACGGCGCAGGCCACCGCCTCGCTCGGGCTCAGCAGCACCGACATCAGCCCCAGCAGATAGGTGAGCAGCATGGCCACCGAGCTGGTGAGGCCGAACTCCCCCTGCCAGCGCTGGGCTAGCCAGACCGAGAGGCCGCAGCCCGTCACCACCGCCAGCAGACCGAGCAGCGGCAGCCAGGGGCCCAGGGTGGGCAGCAGCAGGGCGCAGACCCCGCCGAGCAGGCCGATGAGGCCATAGGTGCGCATCCCGGCGATGCGCTGGTTGTCCCCCAGCTGGCGCACCTGCCAGCCCCGCTCCAGACCGATGATGAGGCCGATGGCCAGCGACACCAGGGCGCCATTGACGGGTTCTGCATTGATCCACATAACGACTTCCTTTTCGTCATCTGCCTGCCTTGTTTCCATGATGGCACAGCCGGCACCGGGCCAGCGCGGCCTGGCTCACAGAGTGCGCGAATGACGCCTGTGGCCTCCTGATATGAGCAAATGAGATAAGCAAAGCGTTATTTCTTGGTTCTCGGCATAACAAGCCCACGGCATGCTGCATTCAACCCAACGAGATATGGAGTATCCCCATGAAACTGCGAATGACCGCCCTGACCCTGCTCTCCCTGCTGGCCCTCGGTCAGGCCAATGCCGCCGAGATCCGTTTGCTCAACGTCTCCTACGATCCGACCCGCGAACTGTTCCAGGAGTACAACGGCGCCTTCGCCAAGGAGTGGAAGGCGAAGACCGGTGACGACGTGGTGGTCAGCCAGTCCCATGGCGGCTCCGGCAAGCAGGCGCGCGCCGTGGTGGACGGACTGGAGGCGGACGTGGTGTCGCTGGCGCTGGCCTACGACGTCGATGCCGTGGCCAAGCAGGGGCTGATTGCCGCCGACTGGCAGAGCCGGCTGGCCAACAATGCGGCGCCCTACACCTCCACCATCGTGTTCCTGGTGCGCAAGGACAATCCCAAGCAGATCAAGGACTGGGATGATCTGGTGCGCAAGGACGTGGCCATCGTCACCCCCAACCCCAAGACCTCCGGCGGGGCGCGCTGGAACTACCTGGCTGCCTGGGGCTATGCCCTGAAGAAGAGCGGCAGCGAGGAGGGGGCCAAGCAGTTCGTCGGCGATCTCTACAAGAACGTGAAGGTGCTGGACTCCGGCGCCCGCGGTGCCACCACCAGCTTCATTGAGCGCGGCCTCGGCGACGTGCTGCTGGCCTGGGAGAACGAAGCCCTGCTGGTGCTGGGTCAGCCCGGCAATAGCGACAAGTTCGAGCTGGTGGTGCCGTCGGTCTCCATCCTGGCCGAGCCGCCGGTGGCGGTGGTGGACAAGGTGGCCAAGAAGCACGGCACCGAGGCGGTGGCCAAGGCTTACCTCGACTACCTCTACTCCGACGAGGGGCAGCGCATCATCGCCAAATATCACTATCGCCCCAGCAACCCTGCGATCCTGAAGGAGACCGCGGCCCAGTTCCCGCAACTGGCGCTGTTCACCGTCAAGGATCTGGAAGGGGATTGGGACAAGGCGCAGAAGAAGCACTTCGCCCAGGGCGCCCTGTTTGACCAGATCTACCAGCCGGGTCGCTAAGCGGCCGGTTATCGCCAACTTATCTGGCCCCTGTGCCAGCTGATAGGAGCACCAAGATGAACAAGATCCTCCTGGTTCCCGGTCTGCACAACAGTGGGCCGGATCACTGGCAGAGCCGCTGGCACCAATACTTCCCCCACTGGCAGCGGATGGTGGGGTTGCCGTGGGATCGGCCTGACCTCACGGTCTGGAGCGCCAAGCTGGCGAGCAAGCTGCGCAGCCGGCGCGGCCGGGCCCACCTGGTGGCCCACTCCTTCGGCGCGCTGGCGGCCATCACGGCGGCGCGCCAGCAGCCCGACAAGGTGGCCTCGCTGTTCATCGTGGCCCCGGCGGATCCGGCCCGCTTCGGCTTGCCAGACGAGCTGCTGGCAGGGTCGCTCAAGGTGTCGGCCCAGCTGGTGGCCAGCCGCAACGATCCCTGGATGAGTTTTGAGCGGGCCGAGTACTGGAGCCGCCAGTGGCAGGTGCCGCTGTTCGACGCCGGCGAGGTGGGCCACATCAATGCCCAGTCCGGCCACGGTGAGTGGAACCAGGGGCTCAACCTGCTCGGCACCCTCTATCGGCGGGCCGAGATGGTGGTGGAGCCGACGCCGGCGGTGTGGGAGCGGCGGGCGGCCTTGAGTTTTCGCTGAGCGGTGAGCGTTGATCACACAGGTTTGGAACAGAGAAGGAGGGCAGGCACCCGACACCACGACAGTCTGATTTGGATAGCTTGGTACATTGCACGACGCTCCATTTTTAGGTCTTTTATTTATATAAAAGACCTTTTTTTCATTTTATGGCTCTAAAAGCCTTGTCCGCCGCTGTTAGACAAAAAAGTGCTTAGCAAAGGCGTTATTGGTGTTTGTTGCCCCAAACAGGAATGCGCAGAATCGCTGTATCTAATGTTTTTCATAACAAACGGATGCGTTATGCGATTTGGTTCTTACTCCGTGCTGCCGGGCTTCGGCCCGACCCTCGGCTTCAGCCTGCTCTATCTGGGCGTGCTGGTGCTGCTGCCGCTCTCGGCGCTGGTGCTGTTCGCGGTGAACAATCTGACCCTGGCCGAGTTCTGGCAGGTGATAGGTTCGCCGCGGGTGCTCGCCTCCTTTCGTCTGAGCTTCGGGGCCGCCCTGGTGGCGGCGCTGCTCAACGCCCTGTTCGGCCTGATCCTGGCCTGGGTGCTGGTGCGCTATACCTTCCCTGGCCGTCGACTGGTGGATGCCCTGATCGACCTGCCGTTCGCCATGCCCACCGCCGTCTCCGGCATCGCCCTGTGCGCCATCTTCGCCCCGAACGGCTGGATCGGGCAGTGGGTCGCCCCGTTTGGCATCGAGCTCGCCTACAACCCCATCGGGGTGGTGATCGCGCTCACCTTCATCGGGCTGCCGTTCGTGGTGCGCACCCTGCAGCCGGTGCTGCGGGAAGCCGAGACCGAGCAGGAGGAGGCCGCCGCCAGCCTGGGCGCCGACCGCTGGCAGACCTTCATCCGGGTGCTGTGGCCGACCCTGGTGCCGGCCCTGCTGACCGGCTTTGCCCTGGCCTTCGCGCGGGCGGTGGGGGAGTACGGCTCCGTCATCTTCATCGCCGGCAACCTGCCGATGGTGTCGGAGATTGCGCCACTGATGATCATGAGCCACCTGGAGGAGTACGACTACGCCGGCGCCTCCGCCATCGCCGTGGTCATGCTGCTGATCTCTTTCATTTTGTTACTGCTTATCAACAAGTTGCAGGCCTGGAGCTGGGCCCGTATCGGAGGGAGCCGGATATGAACGCATCCAACGCAAGCCTGGCGCTGGCAACGGGCGAGGCGGCGCCGACCACCTCGGTGCGCCAGCCCCCCGTCATCCGCGAGCCGGTCTGGGTCAAGTGGCTGCTGATCACGGTTGGCCTCGGCTGGTTTGCCGCCCTGCTGCTGCTGCCGCTGGCCACCGTCTTCATCCAGGCGCTGAGCCCTGGCTTGGCCTTCTTCTGGCACGCCATCAGCGAGCCGGACGCCCTCAGTGCCCTCGGCCTCACCGCCCTGGTGACCCTCTGCTCGGTGCCCCTCAACCTGCTGTTCGGGGTTGCCGCGGCCTGGGCCATCGCCCGCTTCCGCTTCCCGGGCCGGCAGCTGCTCATCACCATCATCGATCTGCCGTTCTCCGTGTCGCCGGTGATCGCGGGGCTGATGTTCGTGCTGATGTTCGGCAGCCGCGGCTGGTTCGGCGAATGGCTGAGCGAGCACGACATCAAGGTGATCTTCGCCACCCCCGGCATCATCCTGGCCACCACCTTCATCACGGTGCCCTTCGTGGTGCGCGAGCTGCTGCCCCAGATGGAGGCGCGCGGCCCGGAAGAGGAAGAGGCGGCCATCATGCTGGGGGCGAGCGGCCTGCAGATGTTCTGGCGGGTCACCCTGCCCGGCATTCGCTGGAGCCTGATGTACGGCCTGCTGCTCTGTACCGCCCGGGCGGTAGGGGAGTTCGGCGCCGTGTCAGTAGTTTCCGGCCATATTCGCGGCCAGACCAACACCCTGCCGCTGCATATCGAGATCCTCTACAACGAGTACCAGACCGGCGCCGCCTTCGCGGTAGCCAGCCTGTTGGCCCTGTTCGGGATCTTCACCCTGCTGGGGGAAACCCTGCTGGCCCGGCTGCGTGCCCAGCCCACTTACTCTCACTGATCACCGAATTCAAGAGGCTGCCATGAGCATTCAGGTACAAGGACTCAACAAGCATTTCAACCAGTACGCGGCGCTGGCCGACATCAACCTCGACTTTCACGACGGTGAGCTGGTGGCGCTGCTCGGCCCCTCCGGCTGTGGCAAGACCACTTTGCTGCGGATCATCGCCGGGCTGGAGCAGGCCGACAGCGGCAGCGTCATCATCCGCGGCGAGGATGCCTCGGATCTGCACGTGCGCGAGCGCAACGTCGGCTTCGTGTTCCAGCACTACGCCCTGTTTCGCCACATGACGGTGTTCGAGAACGTGGCGTTTGGCCTTAGGGTCAAGCCGCGCAGCGAGCGACCGGCCGAGGCGGCGATCCGCGCCCGGGTCAAGGAGCTGCTGGATCTGGTGCAGCTCAGCCACGTGGCCGCGCGCTACCCGACCCAGCTCTCCGGCGGTCAGCGTCAGCGGGTCGCGCTGGCCCGCGCGCTGGCGGTGCAGCCCAAGGTGCTGCTGCTGGACGAGCCGTTCGGCGCCCTCGATGCCCAGGTGCGCAAGGAGCTGCGCCGCTGGCTGCGGGAGCTGCACGACGAGCTGCACGTCACCAGCCTGTTTGTCACCCACGATCAGGAGGAGGCGCTGGAGGTGGCGGATCGGGTGGTGCTGATGAACGCCGGCAAGGTCGAGCAGATCGGCACCCCGGCCGAGGTCTACGACCAGCCCGCCAGCTCCTTCGTGCACAGCTTCCTCGGCAGCGTGAACCTGTTTCGCGGCCGGGTGGCCGGGCAGGGGCTCGGCATCGGCGAGCAGCTGCTGGGCGGACCCATCAGCTCCCAGCTGGCGGAGGGCAGCGCGGCCGTCGCCTATGTGCGTCCCCACGAGCTGGAGATACTGCCGGCGGATGCGCCGGGCGGCATCAGCGCCACCATCACCCGCCTGCTGCCCATGGGGCCACGCATCCGGGTGGAACTGCGTGGTAATGGGGATACAAACGGTGCACACTTCGAAGCCGAGCTGAGCAAGGAGGCGGCCCGTGCCTTCAGCCCGGGCCAGGGGGTGCGGCTGGTGGCCAAACAGGCCCAGCTCTACCCGGATTACCAGATTTGAGGGGCAGGCCCCTGGCGGGCCGCGTGACCATGGCGGGGTCTGCCCGCCTGGGGTACAACAGGGTCAGTATGGCGCTCAGAGTTCAGGCTCGGGCGGCCAGACAAGATAACAACAAGGCGGCGGGGAAGGCCCCGACCGGCCGGTCAGCGCAGGAGGCGATGACGTGAATTTTCAGCAGTTGCGAATTATCCGGGAGGCGGCACGGCGGGATTACAACCTGACCGAGGTGGCCAATGCCCTGTTTACCTCCCAGTCCGGGGTCAGCCGCCATATCCGCGAGCTGGAAGAGGAGCTGGGGATCGAGTTGTTCATCCGCTACGGCAAGCGGCTGCTCGGCATGACCGAGCCGGGCAAGGAGCTGCTGGTGATCGCCGAGCGCATCCTCAACGACGCCAACAACATCCGCAAGCTGGCCAGCACCTTCGCCAACCGCGAGTCGGGCCGGCTGCTGGTGGCGACCACCCATACCCAGGCCCGCTATGCCCTGCCACGAGTGGTGAAGGCGTTTCGCGAGCAGTTCCCGCTGGTGCAGCTGGAACTGCGCCAGGGCAGCCCGGAGGAGATAGTGCGGCTGGTGCAGACCGGCGAGGTGGACATCGGCATCAGCAGCGAGCAGCTCGACAAGAGCGAAGGGGTGGTGGCGTTTCCCTACTACCGCTGGCACCACAACATAGTGGTGCCGGAGCAGCATTCGCTCACCGCCGAGCGGGAGCTGACTTTGGCGGCGCTGGCCCACTGGCCCATCATCACCTATCAGGCCGGCCTGACCGGGCGGGCGCGGGTGGACGAGGCGTTTGCCGAGGCCGGCATCGCCCCGCAGATCCTGTTGACCGCGCAGGACTCCGACGTCATCAAGACCTATGTCGAGCTGGAGATGGGGGTGGGCATACTGGCGGACATGGCGTTCGACACCCAGCGCGACAAGGGGCTGGTGCAGCTGGACGGCAGCCGGCTGTTCGCGCCCCACACCGCCTGGATCGGTCTCAAGCAGGGGCAGTTCCAGCACAACTTCGCCTGGCAGTTCATCCAGCTCTGCAACCCGGAGCTGGCGCTGGCAGACATTCAGGCCCGTGCCATGGGCAGCGAGGCGGCCATCGATTTCCAGATCTGAGGTGGTGCATCAGAGAAAACGGGGAGCCAGTGGCTCCCCGTTTTGTTGATGGTGTCATGCTGTGCCTGCGGCTCAGTTCACCTGGATCCAGGCATCCTGCCAATTGGTGCCTACCCCGGGTTCATACTGGGTGGCACTGGCTGACCACTGGCTGCACCAGCCGCGATAGGGGAAAGGTTTGCACTGGTAGACCTTGCCGTTCTTGGGCTGCAGCACCTTGGTGCCGTCGGTGTAGGACTTGAGCCCGTCCGGGAAGGTGAACTGGTAGTCACCACCGGCGGCCGGATCCTTGAGCATCAGATCCAGGGTCTGCTGCACCGCATCGCCACCGGCCTTGGGTTTGCCCTCGATCACCAGCTGGTGGTGACCGGCGCTGAGCCCGGTCAGCGGCATGGTGAAGCTGTGAGTGCTGTCCTTGATGTCGGCGCTGGTCTGCCCCTTGGCGGCCCCACCGTGATCATACAGGGTGTTGGTGACGGTCAGATCGCCCTCGGCGGCCACGGTAAAGTTGAGGGTGAGTTTGCCCTCGTCGAGCAGGTAGTCGCTCTCCAGGCCGCTCACGCTGACGCCGTTGCTCACCGGCGGCTGCTGTTGCTCGAGCTGGATCTCGACCCGCTCCAGTGCGCTGCCCGCCTTGAAGTAGACCGGGTTCTGGCCGTAGACGGGGTTGAACTGGCCTTCGCCGCTCTGCTGGCCGGCGCGGATCTGGCTCTGCTCTGCATTGATCTTGCTCGCCAGGGCGTGGGTCCAGTTGTTCTTCTGGCCCTGCTCCGGGTTGGCGATGGTCAGCTCGGTCTGCAGATCGGGGCGCACGCCGTTGGCGTCGAACACCAGGGTTCTGGCCTTGTCGCCGACCGCCAGCTCGGTGGAAGGATAGATGGTGCCGCCTTGGCTCCAGGTCAGCGGCGGCTGGGTGCCGCCCTTGAAGTTGGCGTCGATCACGTTATAGAAGCTGTTGCTGGTGTCTCCCACTTCCCACACCCCCAGGATCAGCTGATAGCCGGTGCGCTGGGGCAGGTTGCACTGGTGGGTGACCTGCTTGGGCGGCTGGGTCATGTTGCCGTCCACCACGCAGAAGGGGGTGAGCTCGAAGGCGGCGCGTGTCAGCGGCTGGTTCGGGTTCCAGTCCTGCTTGGTGAGGTAGTAGCGCCAGTTGCGGGTGACGTGGTTGGCGGTGAAGGTCCAGCTGATGGCGAAGGGGCCGGCCTGCACCTCGCGGCGGGTCCAGCGGTCGCTGGTCTGGGCGTTCAGCTCGCGCCAGCTGGCACTGCCGGCCGAGGCGATCTGGCCATCGGGCGGACCGGCCTGCGGGAAGCCGGAGGGACCTTCCACGCTCTGGGGCTCCCATTGCACCGCGCCGCACTGGCTGTTGCCGCCGGTCTTGCACAGGTAGTTGCGTGATTCCGGCTGGCTGATGTAGCCGTGGGCGAGCACGCTGCCACTGACCAGCAGGGCCAGGGTCGCAGCGACGTGATTGAGTTGGATTTTTGCTGCCATACATTCCTCTGTTCGACAGATGTGGGCAGTCAAGTTGGCAGGGGGAGTTCCCCGAAGCACGATGTGGCAACCCCGCTATCCTGGACGACATGTCTTTAGACCGGAGGCTTTGCGTCCTGGCCTTTCAACCAGTTTGCCAAATGACTACATAAAGGGTCATGGTGTCGCGTTTGGCGACAACCCATCATGGCTATTTTTGATTAAATAATTAAGTGTAAATCTTTACAGCTTGACCTCATCGGAGTAGAGCAAACACTTAACTGTTTGTTTTTAAATGGTGGTTAACTGAACGTCGCCGCATCAATGTCGTCGAACAGGTCGACAAGATGCAAAAAATCCACATTTTTCATCAATGAAGCACGCCCCCGTCAGCCGGGCTGACGGGGGCGTGCGCTGCGACAGGGCAGGACGGATCAGTGGCGAACGCGGGGGCGTTCGGCCGGGCGTACCTGCCGATGCAGAGGGGCGAGGCGCTGCTCCAGCTGCTGGTCGATGGCGCTGCCGAGTTTGAATACCGCCAGCCGCTCGTCCAGGCTGCGCGAAAGTCCGGCCAGCAGCTCGCTCTCCTGGGCCAGCTGGGAAGCAGACTGGGACATCTCCAGCGCCGAGTCGTTGATGCCGCTGACGTTGCGGTTCATGTCCTCGGCCACCATGCTCTGCTGCTCCGCCGCGGTTGCTATCTGGGTCGCCATGTCGCTGACGTGCTGGATATGGTTGACGATGAGGGAGAGGTCCTGGCCCGCCTTCTCCGACTGGCTGACGCTGCTCTCCGCCAGCTTGCGGCTGGCGTCCATGGCGCTGGCGGCGGTCACCGCCCGCTGTTGCAACTGGCCGATGGTGCTCTGGATCTCCTCGGTGGACTGGCGGGTGCGGCTGGCCAGTTGGCGTACCTCGTCGGCCACCACGGCAAACCCGCGGCCCTGCTCGCCGGCGCGGGCCGCCTCGATGGCGGCGTTGAGGGCCAGCAGGTTGGTCTGCTCCGAGATGGCGCTGATGACCGCCGTCACCTCGCTTATCTGCATCACCCCCTCCTTGAGCTGGTTGACCTGCAGGGTGGCCTGTTCCACCTCGGTGGCCAGCGCCTGGATGCCGTGCACGCTGGCGTGCACGTCACGGTTGCCGAGGCCGGCTTCGCTGGTGGCGTCCTGGGTGTCGCGGGCGGTGTTCTCGGCGTGACCCGCCACGTCGGAGATGGTGGCGCTCATCTCGTTCATGGCGGTGGCGAGCTGGGCCAGCTGATCCCGCTGGCTGTTGACCGCCTGGTTGGTCTGCTCGGCGGAGGCGGCGATGCGCAGGGCGGCATCCGCCACGTTGCGGGCTCCCTGGCTCGCCTCCAGCAGGGCGCGGCGAATGGCATCGAGTCCCTGGTTGGTGCAGCTGGCGACGGCGCCCAGCTCATCCTTGCCGTGTACCGGGATGCTCACTACCAGATCGCCGGCGGCCACCTGTTGCATGGCCCGGTTGATCTCGGCCAGCGGATTGACGATGGAGCGGCTGATGGCAAAGCCCAGCAGCCCCATCAGCAGGGTCACCAGCAAGGTAGCGCCCCCCATCAGCTGATACTGGGACCAGATGGTGGCCTGGATGTCCTGCAGCAACACGCCGGAGCCGAGGATCCAGCCCCAGGGCTGATAACCGGCCACCAGCGACATCTTCTGGGCCGCCTCGCCGGAGGGGGAGATCCACTTGTATTCCAGCCGGCCGCTGTGGCCCCCCTTGCCGAGATCCACCATCTGCTGCCAGTGGACGCCGGCGGTGGCGGTGCCGCTCTCGCCCATCTGCTGGCCGACCAGCTCGGGCCTGACGGGGTGCACCACCATCCGGCGGTTCTCGTCCAGCACGAACAGGTAGTTGTCGCCGTCAAAGCGCATGCTGTTGAGCATGGCCTTGGCTTCGGCCTGGGCCTGGGGGGCGGGCAGGGTGGCCGCCAGCGTCTGGAGCCGGCTCATGGCCAGATCCAGCACGGCCTGCAGCCTGGCTTCCCGTTCACTCATCAGGTTGCGATGCAGGGCACTGGCCGAGATGAGCAGCAGTGCGATGAAACCGATCAGCGCCAGTGAGAGCAACAGCATCAATTTGCGGCTCACGGCAATATCACCGAGCTTGAACATAGTCTCTTCCTTAACTTTCCCGTGCGGGTCTGGTGGTGGCCAGTCCGTTGGCTGGCCCTGATTATTTTGTTATTAACATTTAATTAACTTTCAATGGCTTGGGCCCATAAAGCGCCAATTGAGCAATTTGACAATCAGTATAGCCAGCAGACAGAAACCCTCGCTTTTGATAGCGTGATGGCGCGCATCCCGGCGCACTATTTGTCCGCTCAATTTGCAGAAAATGTGAATGAGTTGGCATTTCACCAAAAAGGAGTGGGCGCCCTCGCGGCCGCCCCATAACAAGAGGGAAGTTATGAGTTCCATTGCCAGGAATTATCTCAACCAGCTCAACGCCGACTACCTGCAGGTACACAGGCGCAAGGAGGATCTGTTCTGGTCCACCTACATGGGCACCAGCGACGATCAGGCCGGCTTCACCGCCGCCGAGCAGGCCTACAAGGCGTTCTGCGCCGATCCGGCGCGCCTGCCGGTGTTGCGGCAGATGCAGGCCCAGGCCGAGGAGACCGAGCTCAAGCGCGGTCTGGGGGGCTGGATCGCCTTCTTCGAGTGCAACGTCATCGAGGATCCTCAGGCCGCCGCCCTGATGGACGAGCTGGTGGCCGCCGAGGCGGCGCTGTTTGCCCGCCGCCGGGAGCTGAAGCTGACCTTGCTGGACGAGCAGGGCCGGCAGGTGGCCGGCAGCCTGCCCGCCGCCAGCACGGCGCTGGCCGCCAGCAGCGACGAGGCGGTGCGCCAAAGTGCGCTCGCCATGTTCCACACCCTGGAGCAGTGGGTGGTCGACAACGGCTATCTGGCCATCGTCGCGCTGCGCAACCGCTTCGCCCGCGCCATGGGTTATCGCGACTACTTCGACTATAAGGTGCACAAGAACGAGCAGATGAGCCCGGCGCAGCTGTTCGCCATCCTCGATGACTTCATCGCCGGCACCGAGCAGCGGCTGCATCAGAGCCTGGCCGAGCTGAAAGCGGCTAAGGGGGAGGCGGCCCTGCTGCCCCACAACCTGCGCTACAGCGTGAGTGGCGACGTGACCCGCCAGCTCGACCCTTACGTACCCTTCTCGCGGGCGCTGCAGGATTGGGTCGAGAGCTTCCGCCGTCTCGGTATCCAGTACCGCGGTGCCACCCTCACCCTGGATCTGCTGACCCGGGAGGGGAAATACGAGAACGGCTTCTGCCACGGCCCGGTGCCGAGCTTCTGGCAGGAGGGGGAGTGGGTGCCGGCGGTGGTCAATTTCACCAGCCTGGCCGACCCGGCCCAGGTGGGCAGCGGCTGGAGCGGGCTCAACACCCTGTTCCACGAGGGCGGCCACGCGGCGCACTTTGCCAATGTCACGGGCAACGCCCCCTGCTTCTCCCAGGAGTTCCCGCCCACCTCCATGGCCTACGCCGAGACCCAATCGATGTTCTGCGACAGCCTGCTGGACGATGCGGACTGGCTCAAGCGCTACGCCAGAAACGCGGCGGGGGAGCCGATCCCCGATGCGCTCATCAAAGCGATGATCGAGGCGCGCCAGCCGTTTCGCGCCTTCAATGAGCGCCAGATCGCGCTGGTGGCCTACTTCGAGCGGGATCTCTACGCCATGGCCGAGGCCGAACGCACCCCGGCCGCAGTGCTGGCGCTGGCCCGCCGCTGGGAGCGCCAAATCCTGGGGGTGGAGAGTCCGCGTCCGCTGCTGGCCATCCCGCACCTGCTCAACCAGGAGTCGGCCTGTGCCTATCACGGCTACCTGCTGGCGCTGATGGCGGTGGAGCAGACCCGCGCCTACTTCCTCAAACGCGACGGCTACCTCACCGACAACCCGCGCATCGGGCCGGATCTGGCCGCCCACTACTGGGGTCCGGGCAACGGCATGACCCATGACGAGACGCTGCAGAGCCTGACCGGCAAGGGCTTCAGCGCGGGGCCGCTGGCCCGGGCCTGCAACCAGAGCGTGGCCGAGGCGTGGCAGCAGGCAGAAGCCTGCATGGCGGTGGCCCGCCAGCGTCCGCCGGTCGGCGAGGGTGAGCCGCTCAATGCCCGCATCCGGGTGGTTCACGGCGACCAGCTTATCGCCGACAATAGCGGTTCCGAAGCGGCCATGCTGGCCGATTTCGAGCGCTGGATCCGCGACCACTACCAGGAGGCGGTCACCAGCCACTGAGGCGCAAGCCGGTGAACATGCGTTATGTCAGACCCCTGCCGCGGCAGGGGTCTGTTTTCATGGGAAGGAGTCGAGGGTGGGAACAACAGCGCGGTGGCGGTGGCTTCTGGCCACGCTGCTGCTGACGGGAGGGCTGGCGCAGCCGGCCCGGGCACTGCAGGCGCTGACCGAGCAGATGCCCCCTTACAACTATCAGCTGGCCGGTCAGCCGGTGAGCGGTTTCTCGGTGGATCTGCTGCATGCCCTGCTGGCGCGCAGCGGCCTGACGCTGCGCGGTGACATCCAGCTGCAGCCCTGGGCGCGGGCCTATCAGAATGCCCGCTATCAGGCGGGCAGCATCCTCTTCTCGGTGGCGCGCACCCCGGAGCGGGAGCAGCAGTTCCAGTGGGTGGGGCCGGTCGGGCCGCGCACCATCAGGGTGTGGCGGCTGAGCTCGCGCACCGACATCCAGCCCCGCAGCCTGCAGGAGGCGAGCCACTACCGGATCGCCGTGGTGCGCAATTCGGCCTCGGCCCAGCAGCTGATCCGCCAGGGGCTGGCGCCGGTCAGCGTCAACAGCGAGGAGGACAAGTTTCGCATGCTGCTGCGCGGCCGGGTGGATCTGGTGACGGCGCTGGATCTGGGGGCCGCCTTTCACATGCACCAGCTGGGCCACGGCCTCGAGGCGCTCACCCCGCTGTTCGTCTATGACGACGGCGAGCAGTACTACTTTGCCCTCAACCTGGCGACGGAGCCGACCAAGGTGCAGGCTCTGCAGCGGGCCCTCGACCAGATGCGCCAGGATGGCTCGCTGGAGGCGCTGCGCCGGCGCTGGCTCAACCTCCATGCATTGCCGCCCGCCCCGGCCAGCGGGGCGACTCCCTCCTGATGCCGGCCCGGGCTCAGCCCTGGATCTTCAGCACGCTGACCGGTTTGTCCTTGAGCGCCACCAGCAGCTGGCGGCCCGGCAGCTTGTGGCCGTCGATCATGATGGAGCTGTGGCCGAAGTTGGCCACCAGCCGGCTGCCGTCGGAGAAGCGGGTCTCCTGCACCCGGCCCACCCCGTCACGCCAGCGAAAGCCCACCAGTGCCTTGTCCCACAGCGCCTCGTGCAGCGGGCCGAACTGGCTGTCTAGCCTCACCAGCTCCGGCAGGCGGCTCGCCAGCGTGCTGCGACTCAGGTTGACCAGCGGCGGCGTGTTGTAGAGCAGGCCGAGCAGGGCGCGCTCCTCCTTAATGCCCGGGAATTTCAGGTTGTCCAGCAGCCAGTGGTGGCTGTTGAGCACGGAGTCGTGGAACACCGCCTGATAGAGGGGCAGCCGATCCGCCGGGTTGAACACCGTCTTCAGGTAGCGCGGCTTGAGCCGGGCAGGCTGGAAGAAGACCTGTGGCGCCTCGTCCGGCCACCACTTGCCGAGGTAGTAGGGGGACTTGGCCTGCTTGCGCATGGCGGCATCGGTCCAGCCAAAGCCCCAGCTCTGGATGCCGTGGGCAAACAGCAGCGGCTTGCTGGTGAGGGCGTTGCCATCCTCCGAGCCCAGCACCAGCCCGAGCCGCTCACCCACCCAGCTCATGCGGGCGTTGCGGTCGGCGATCATCGCCTGGCTGCCCTGCTGGTGGGCCGGGTTGTAGTCGTTGGAGGCCATGGCGGTGCCGTCCACGTCGAGGAACAGGCTGTTGATGCCGCTGGCCTTGGCCAGCTCGCTCATGCGGCTCTTGGCAAACGGCAGGGTGCAGCCTGGATTGAGATAGACCCCCTCGCCACCAAAGCCCGGCTTGGGCTTGCCGTTGGCCTCGACGATGGCGCAGCGCTTGCCGATCTCCGGCGGCAGCTGGGCGGTGAGCCAGCTGTCGTTGGTGCCGGGCGCGATGGCGGTATCGTAGGAGTCATAGCTGCCCACCAGATAGCCCTGGCGCTGGGCGGCGGTGAGGGCATAGCCCTGCTGCAGGGCCGCCGTCCACTGCGGGGTGCCGAGCCACAGCTTGCGCAGTCCCGCCTGCTGCAGCGCCTCGATCACCGGCAGCGACAACCCCTGGCCCCAGCGCTCCTGCGCCACCAGTTGCTCGCCGAACTGGCTCTTGACCCACTGCTGGCGCAGGGCCAGCACCTTGCTCTGGGCCTGCGGGCCCTGCTGGGCAGGCAGCGGCAGCTGGTCGGCAATCAGCCGGTTGAGACCCGCCATGATCAGCGCCTGCTGCCAAGGCTCTGGCGCCTTGGCGGCCAGCGCCTCCCGCTCCTCGCTATTGAAGCCTTGCAGCCACTCCGGCTTTTGCCGGAGCTTGGCCTGCAGCGCGGGCCACGCCGTCACATCTTGCCGATCGAGCAGGGCATCGCCCCACAGGTAGACATGGCTGGCGCCGATCAGCCGCCGCCCGGCGGGAATGCGGGCGACCTTGTCAGCCAGAGACTGCCAGGCCCCCTCGCTCTGCAGCCACGCCCGGTAGCGGCGGGCGCCGGCCAGCCAGTCATCCCCCACGCTCAGCCGCACTACCATGGGCGCCTGCTGGTTGAAGCTGCTGAATTCATGGCTGGCGCTCAGCTGCAGCCGGCCTCCCTGGCGGCTGAAGCGAAGCCGGTTGTCGTAGGGGGTCTGCAGGATCCAGCTGTAGGTCTGCTTGCCGGCATCCTGGCTCCAGAGCGGCAGCTTGAGGTCGTAGTGGGTGTTGAGCTCGGCCAGCTCGTCGCCGACATAGCCGAGCCAGTCGCTGTCGCGCACCGAGAAGCGGCTGCCCTCGCCGAAGGCCAGGGAGAGGTGGGTCTGGTTTTTCGGCAGGCTGAACCAGGCCAGCTGACGGGGACTGTCGCTGACCAACGTCAGCAAGAGGTCGTCACCATCCAGCTTGACCTCCACCCTGGCGTCCTGGGCGGGCCAGTGCCAGCTGGCCTGCTGCTCCCCTTGTTGCAACTGATCGACCTGGCGGGCGGGCTGGCCGGCACTGACCGGGATCTGATTGACCGAGATGGCCAGGGTATCGGGATCGATGCGGTAACGCTGGGTCTCGCCCTGCAGCGTCAGGGGGGCGGCGGCCAGCGGCGGCGCCAGCAGTGAAATCAACAGCCAGCCCAGTGCTGGCGCCCGTATCGGCAAACCGTTCATGCAACATCCTTGACCTGATTGATGCCATCAGGGTACGCCGACGCCCGCCCCCCGGTACAGCCAAATCTGCTTAACCCATATGGGGTGAATGGCCTCATTAAAGCTCTCTTTGGAGCCATTTTTATGTGGCAAAAAAGCATCATTCGAACCCTCTCTCAGCCCCCGCCAGCACTGACTTGCGCGATTCATCCTGCGGGTGTGAACCTCCCGCACCCATTTTTCGACGCCCCATATAGGGGGGTGCCAGCCTGCTCGGCGGTTTCTAGCATGCCTGCTCACTTTGAACGCAATTCATTGTTTTATAAGGATTGTTTTTGACTGGAGTATCAGTATGAAGAGAGCGAAATGGAAGCCTTGGCTGGGGTTGTGCGCCCTCTTGGCCGGGGTGATCGGCTGGTACCTGTGGCCGCAAGCGGTGGCGCCCGGTCAGGGGGCGGCAGGGGGTGAGGAGAGCGCGGCGGATTCCGGCCCGCTGGCGGAGCTGACGCCACTCGCCGCCATGCCTACCCCCGTGCTCAAGCCGGCGCCGGTCGCGGCCCCCGCCAAGCCGGATCGGTTGCGGGAAGATGGCTGCCAGCAGCTGGAGACCCCCTGGCAGGCGGCCGAGGTGGATGCCGACTTTCCGCTGGCGGAGCCCGGCGATGCGGTCGAGCAGCCCCAGCCGATCGCCCTGCAGGGCAGCGATCTGGAACGGGCCCAGGTGGGCGACAGCGTGGCCCTGCCAATGCCGGACGGCAGCACCCTGCAGGCCAGGGTGACCAAGGTTGAACTGCAGCGGGGCGGGGAGCGCAACTGGCAGGGGGAAATTAGGGTCGACGGTGACAGCTATCCGGTCAATTTCACCGTCGGCAAGCAAGCGACTTTCGGGTTCATCGGCACGCCGCAAGGCAGTTACTCCGTCGAGACCCTGGGAGGCAAGGGCTGGGTTTACAAGAACCCGCCGCTGGATCTGGGTCATGGCGGCGATGACGCCCTGATCCCGACTCACCAATAACAACAGAAAAGGAAGATCACATGCAGAAAACCACCTTGGGGATCATGATTGCGGGATTGCTCGGGGCGACCCCCGTGCTGGCGGAAACCATCGACCTGATGGTGCTGCACAGTCCGGGGCTGGCGGCCCGCTATCAGGGGGACGCCCAGACCCGGATCCAGCACATGATCAACGTCACCAACCAGATCTATGCCGCCAGCGGCCTGGATCTGACGGTGCGGGCCGTGCACGACCAGCAGGTCAATTACCCGGATGGCGGCACCGACAAATCCGCGCTCAACGCGGTGACCTACCAACAGGATCCGGCTTTCAAGCAGGTTCCGACCCTGCGCACCCGCTATGGCGCCGACATGGTGGTGCTGATGCGCCCCCAGACCGGTGACCACGGCAGCTGCGGGCTGGCCTGGGTTGGCGGTTCCGCGACCTATACCGATGGCAGCAAGGCGTATGCCGACGGGGATGTCTCCCAGGATGCTGGCAGCATGTTCAGCCATGTCACGGCCACCGGCTGTGGCGACGTGGTGCTGGCGCACGAGCTGGGTCACAACATGGGGCTCAACCACTCCCGCCTGCAAGATGGCACGGGGGGCACTTATCACTATGCGCTGGGGCACGGGGTGCGGGGTTCCTTCGCCACCGTGATGGCTTATCCCTCCAGCTTCGGGGTCTACAGCCACGAGTACAAGTTCTCCAGCCCTGACCTGATCTGCAAGGGGCAGCCGTGCGGCGTGGATTACCGGGATCAGGCCAACGGTGCCGATGCGGTGCGGGCGCTGAAGGTGACGACGCCACAGATCGCCGCCTTCTATCCCACCATGGTGTCGGAAGCGCTGCCGGATCTGGGCGAGCTGGAGCGCTCCCTCGAGACCCGGCGCCAGGACCTGGCGGCGGCTCAGGAGCACTACAGCCAGCAGGTGGCGGCCAGAACCGCCCTGCAGGATCGCCAGCAGACGCTCAAGGGCAACTTTGATCGCTACCAGCGCGAGCTGAGCCAGCTGAACCAGCGCAACCGGCAGACGGTGCAGGAGATCAACCGGCTGGTGCGCGAGCACAACAGCTACAACGGCAGCTACGGCCCGGAAGAGTATCGCCGGATCCGCGCCATCCAGGCGAACCTGAGCGCCCGCATCGATCAGCTGCACGATGAGAACAACGCCATCATTCGCCAGTCCAACGAGATCAGCCAGCGCTACCAGGCCGAGGTGAACGAGTACAACGGCAGCTGGGATCGCTACAACCAGCTGGTGGCGGCGGTGAAGAGTGCCGACGGCAAGGTGGACGAGGCGCGCCGCGAGCTGGAGCTGGCCGAGCACAGGTATCAGCTGGCGCTGGCCCGCCAGCCGGCCGAGACGCAGCCGGCCTGATACAACAAGGGCGCTCCGCAACAGGCGGGGCGCCCTTGATGTCTGTCAAAGGAGCCGACCGGGCAAGTCCGGCCGGCTCCTTATTTTGCAGGCCTGCGTCAGTCAGCCCGTTTGGCTGCGGGTTTCGCATTCGTCGTCAACTGGGCGAGGGCGGCCAGCACTGCGGCTTCCAGCTGGGGATCGCGTCCCGCCAGCATGTCGGCCGGGGTCAGTGCCACCTGCACGTCCGGGATCAGCTCCTGGTTCTCGTACAGGGTGCCGTCGGGGTTGCGCAGTCCCAGGGTCGGGATGCCGTAGGCAAGGCCCGGGATCAGCCTGGAGGTGTGGGCGTACACCATGGTGCCGGTGCCCGGTACCGGTTCACCGACGATGGGGCCCACCTTGAGGGTGCGGTAGTACTGGGGAAAGGCCGAGCCTTCCGAGTAGCTGCCCGCATTGACCAGTACCACCGAGGGTTTGGTCCACTGGCGGGTGGCGGCATCCGTCTCCCCCTTGCCAAGGCGTGGCCAGCTGCGGGCCATGCCCTGGGCACTGCCGCTGCCGGTCAGGAACTCCACCAGGGTGTTGGCCAGATAACCTCCCTTGTTGAAGCGCACGTCGACGATCAGCGCCTCGCGGTTGCGCTGGCGACCGAGGGCGTCGGCCACCACCTCCTCATAGACGGCGCTGCTCATTTCCGGCAGGTAGACGTAGCCGACCCGCCCCTGACTCAACTGTTCCACCTGGCTGCGGCGCTTGGCAATCCAGCCGTCGAGCTGCAACTGATACTCCTGCTGCAGGTCGATGGCGGTGACCTCCAGCTGGCTGGGCTCCTTGTCCCCCTTGGGCTGCACAGTGAGCGCCAGCCGCTGGCCGGCCTGGTGGTTGAGCAGGGCATCCAGCTCGTTGAGGCTGTGCAGCTCGGTGCCGTTGACGGCCAGCAGGCGGGCGCCTGGCGCCAGATCCGTCTCCTGCTCCAGCGGGCCGCCGGCCAGCAGGGCGTCGAGCTCGACCGCCCCCTGTCGCTCGCGCCAGTAACCGCCGAGGCTGGCAGTCTCGTCCGGCATGCGCAGGGAGGGGGCCGGACCGCTGCCCCAGGTGTGGGAGACATTGAGCTCGCCGGCCAGCTCCGCCAGCAGGTTGCCGAAGTCACGATCGTTGCTGATGCCGGGCAGCAGGCGGCGATAGGCGGCCACATAGCCGTCCCAGTCCACTCCGTTCATGTCGGCCCGGTAGAACTCGTCCCGGGTGAGACGGGTGATCTGGTCGAAGGCGGCGCTCATCCGATCCTGCCAGCTGGCGGTGATCAGCAGATTGAAGGGGTGGCTGCTGGCCTCGCCGGAGCGGGTATCGATGAGGGCGATTTCCCCCTCCCGCACCAGGGTGGCGAGGCTGGCATCCTGGTTGAGGCTGGCCAGCGCCGGCCCCGGCTGCTCGGCAAACAGCAGCTTGGTTTCCCCCTTGCGCAGATCCTGGGCATAGCCCTTGATCTCGCTCTCGCCGTTGGCGTCCATCACCTCCACCAGATAGATCAGATGATCGTCGACGATGCGACTGGCGAGGATGGGGCCCTCTGGCTGCAGCTGGAGTGCCTCCCGGTGGGCCAGTCGGTCAGCCTCGAAGCCGTAACCGGCCTTGGGCGGCGCCTGCTCGGCGATGAAGTCACTCTTGGCGGCGCGACTGCTGTAGAGGCCGAGCAGGCTGCCGCCGAGGGGCTCGCCATCGGCACCCAGCACCCCGTACTTGGTGGATTGCCAGTAGAGGATGCCGCCGTCCTGACTCCAGGCAGGCTCGCCATCCCGATAGCCGTTGAGACTGACGTTGACCGGTTTGGCCTTGGCATCCCGGGTATCGATGACGGCGATCTCCTGCTGGGCGGAGTCGGGCTGGATGGTCAGCGCCAGGTGGCGCGAATCGGGGGCAAAGGCCAGCTCCACCGCGTGACGGGAGGGGTTGAACTCGGCGGCGACCAGCTGGCGCTGCTTGCCGCTGGCCAGATCCAGCAGGTGGATGGCCTGGCCGTCCACCACGAAGGCGAGCTGTTTGCCGTCGGGGGAGAGGGTCGGTACGCTGATGGCGGCGCCCGGGATGGCCAGCAGTTTCTCCTCGGTCAGGGTGCCGGGGTCGCTGAACAGCTTGTCCGGCTGCCCCTTCTTGAGGCGGTACAGCGCCGCCGGCCCCTCCTGTTCGGAGAGGTAGATGAGCTCCTGCTCTTTATCCAGATAGCGCGGTGCCGACTGCTCGCTGGGGTGGCGGGTGAGCTGGCGTACCCGCTCGCGCCGGGTATCGACCACGTAGAGATCCCCCTGGCTGACCAGGATCACCTCTTCCCCATCCTGGCGGGCGATGGCCTCGTCGACGGGGCCGGGCTGCCAGCTCTGCTCGGCCGGCACCTTGGCGAACAGCGGCTGGATGACGAGCTTGCGCGGGGTGTCGCTGCCGGCATCGAGGCGGTAGAGCTCCCCCTGCCAGGACCAGACCAGATCCCCCTGGCGGGAGGCAGAGAGGCCGCGCACCGGATGGCCCTTGAAGTGGGTGAGCTGGCGATCCTGGCCGTTGGCCAGATCCCGTTGCCAGACGTTGAAATCGCCGCTGCGCTCGCTCAGGTAGTAGAGCTGCTTGCCCTGCTCGTCCCAGACCGGATCGCTGGCGGCCACCCTGTCTTCAGTCAGCTGGCGATGCTGTTTGCCGTCGAACAGCCACAGACGGGAGACCGCGAACGAGTGCTGGTGCTTGCGAAACGGCTGATCCATGCCCGGCATCTGGTAGGCCAGCTGGTTGCCGTGGGGGCGGGCCAGGGTGGCGGGCAGGGGCTGGGCCGGGGTCAGCGGGCCGCCGGCAACCGGCGTCCAGTAGAGGTTGCCGGCCTGATAGCCTTCTGCCACGAAGTGATCGGCGTCGGGGTCGGTCAGGCGCTGGGTGCTCAGCAGCAGCTGCGTGCCGTCGGCGCTGAAGGCCTGGGGCAGATCGGGGCGCGAATCGCGGGTCAGCCGCACCATCTCGCCGCCACGGCTCGGCACCACGAACACGTCTTCGTTGCCGTAGAGGTTGGCGGCAAAGGCTATGAGCTTGCCATCCGGCGACCAGAGCGGGCGCTGGCTCAGGTAGTTGCCGTCGGTGAGGGGCACGGCGGGGCCGCCATCCCCCGCGCTCAGGTAGACGCGGCCCTGCCAGGTGAAGGCAAGCTGCTTGCCGTCGGGGGAGAGGGCGGGCTCGCGCAGCCAGAGCGGCTCGGCCGCCTGCAGGGAGGAGCAGAGCAGCAGGAGCAGCAGTGAGAGTCGGTATCGCATCGTGAGGTTCCTGAGAGGTGAAAAGCGCCTTATCTTCCCCCAATGTCCCGCCCGGAACTATCCCGAGATAGGGGGGTTATCCCGTTGTTTTGGCAGTTAATTGTAACAATCTATAAAAGATGGCGCGGGATATGTTTCTCTGGATATATTGAGTATTGATGGCGATCCAATATGATGGCGCTCGCCCGCCACACGAGGCGGTGCAGTTCAGATGATTTGGTAACAGAAAAGCCCTTACCAGAGGCTTGCCGAGGGATGGAATGAGAGCCGTATTACTGTGTTTGCTGGGGCTGTGGCCCGCATTGAGTTTTGCCACCCTGTCCGCCGATATGGTGGTGGTGAAGAAATCGAGTTATAGCCTGACCCTGATGAAGGATGGCAAGGAGGTCAAACGCTACTGGATCGCTCTGGGTCCGGCTCCCAAGGGGCACAAGCAGCGGGAAGGGGATCAGCGCACGCCGGAAGGCCGTTACATCCTCGACTACAAGAAGACCAACTCCAACTATTACAAGGCCATCCACATCAACTACCCGAATCTGGACGACATCAAGGCGGCCAACGAGATGGGTGTGCGACCGGGCGGCATGATCATGATCCACGGTCAGCGCAACAGCATAGGCAACACCCGTCTGCAGCCGTCCAACTGGACCAATGGCTGCATCGCCATGCTCAACAAGGATCTGGACGAAGTGTGGAACGCCATCGAACCCGGCACCCCCATCATCATTCAGCCCTGATCCTCAACAGCGCGCCACCTCCGGGTGGCGTTCTGTTTTTTGGCCCCTCTGTTCATCGTCACCTCTCTTTACCCGCAGCCTCTTGGTATCCGTCCCCGTGCTGTGCTAGTTTTTCCGGCTCGCCGTGGACGCAACAAGGATGATCCCATGCCATCAGCAACCTGCTCCCGGCCCGTCGGGGCCGAGAGTACCCGCGCGCTCTGGTGGCGCGCCTCCATCGATATTCTGCCGCTCTCCGTCTCGGTGATCCCCTGGGGGATCCTGTGCGGCGCCCTGGCGCTGCAGGTGGGGCTGAGCCCGCTGCAGGCTCAGCTGATGTCGCTGCTGGTCTATGCCGGCGCCGCCCAGCTCTCGGCCACCACTCTGTTCGGGGCGGGCACGCCGCTGCTGCCCATCATGGGCTCCACCTTCGTCATCACCTCCCAGCACCTGCTCTACGGCTTCACCTTTCGCCGCGACGTGCTGCCGCTCTCCCTGCGCTGGCGCGCCAGTCTGGCCTTCTTCCTGACCGACGAGATGTTCGCGGTGGCGCTCAAAGACCGGGAGCGCAGCGGCCGTTTCGATCCGGCCTATGCGCTTATCGCCGGCTTCGTCTTCTATCTGTTTTGGAATGCGGCGACCCTGCTCGGCATCGCCGCCGGCCAGTACATTGACGGGCTGGATCAGATGGGGCTGGACTTCGCCATCGCCGCCACCTTCATCGCCATGACCATTCCCGCCATGAAGAACCTGCCCATGGTGGCGGCCACCCTGGTGAGCGGCGCCATGGCGCTGCTCACCAAGCCGCTGCTGGCGGAGGTCTACATCATCATCTCGGCGCTCTCCGGCATGCTGGTGGGTTATGTGCTGCACCGGATGAGGAGGTAATCATGAGCTGGCTGATGATAGGCCTGCTGGCCCTGATCACCTTCTTCAACCGTTTCGCCTTCTTCTCGCGGCTGACCCGTTATCAGCCGGGTGCCGAGATGGGGGCTTTCCTCAGCTTCTCGGCCCAGTCGGTGCTGACCGCCATCTGGTTGCCCATCGTCTTCAGCTACCAGCCTGGCACTGGGCTGAGCTGGGATCCGGACTACCTGGTCGCCACCCTGCTGGTGACGGCGCTGACCCTGCTGCGGCTGCCGACCCTGCTGGTGGTGGTGGTCGGCATGGGGGGCTTCTTCCTGCTGCGCTGGCAGGGGGGCGTGGCCCAGCTGTTGCCCTGGCTGGGCTAGGCCCGTGATCTTGCATGGCGGATGTCTTCATTGGATATCCGCCATGTTGTGAATGTCACTTCAAAAAACACCTCTCAAGTGTGAGGATTTAGCTCCCATTCGTCGAGGAGCGAGCCATGTCCTTCACCGAAACCTGCCAGCGCATCGTGCGCGATCCCCTGCTGTCACCGGCCCAGAAGAGCCATGCCTTGGCGCTGGCCGCCGAGAATGCGCTGCCCTATCCCGAGCTGCCCGCCGAGGTGAGCGAGGCGATGGCCAAGGGCTTTGTCTGCGACATGTTCGAGGGGCACGCCCCCTACAAGCCGCGCTATGTGCTGCCGGATTACGAGAAGTTCCTGCGCCAGGGCTCGGCCTGGCTGGAACTGGCACCGCCGCAGGATTTCGACGAGGCGCTCGATGCTCTGCGCATCCTCTACCACCACGTGCCCTCCGTCACCGGCATGCCGGTCTGGCTGGGCCGACTCGACCACCTGCTGCTGCCCTTCGTCGGCGAGCTGGATGACGAGGCGCTCTATCGCAAGCTGAAGGGGTTCTGGATCTACCTGGACCGGGTGCTGCCGGATGCCTTCATGCACGTCAACATAGGCCCGGATGACAACCGGCTCTGCCGCCTGATCCTGCGCATCGACGGCGATCTCAAGCAGGTGGCCCCCAACCTCACCCTGTTCCACGATCCGGCACAGACCCCGGACAGCCTGCTGCTGCAGGGGGTGAAGAACATCGCGGCCTGCAGCAAGCCTCACATCGCCAACTACCCGCTGCATCGCAACACCTTCGATGAGCGCGGCTTCGGCATCGTCAGCTGCTACAACGCCTTGCCCCAGGCGGGTGGCGCCAACACCCTGGTGCGGGTCTCCCTCAAGCGGGTGGCCGAGCAGGCCCACGGCATCGACGACTTCCTGGGCTGCCTGCTGCCCCACTACTGCCGCCTCGCCTCCCGCCTGATCGAGGCGCGCGCCGCTTTCCTGCACCAGGAGTCCGGCTTCTTCGACAGTTTCCTGGTGCAGGAGGGGCTGCTGGAAGAGGATCGCTTCGTGCCCATGTTCGGCATCTACGGCATGGCCGAGGCGGTCAACCTTCTGATGAACAAGGAGAATCTGCCGGAGCGCTACGGCCGTGACGAGGAGGCGAACCAGCTGGGCTATCGCATCTCGGCCCAGCTTGCTCGCCACGTGAGCGAAACGCCGCAATGCCACGCCTGGGGCGGCCGAGCCCTGCTCCACTCCCAGGGCGGGCTCAGCGTGGATCGCGGGGTGACCCCCGGGGTGCGCATCCCCTATGGCGAGGAGCCGGATCCCGCCAGCCATGTGCTGGCGCTGGCCCCCCACCACGGCTTCTATCACTCCGGGATCAGCGAGATCCTGACCCTGGATCCCACCATCCGCCAGAACCCGCAGGCGTTGCTGCAGCTCTGCAAGGGGGCGCTTGCCATCGGCATGCGCGAGTTCACCGCCAACGTGGCGGACAGCGATCTGGTGCGGGTGACCGGCTACATGATCCGCAAGAGCGACGTGGCCCGCTTCGCGACCGAGGGATCGCGGCTGCAGACCACCTGCCTCGGCGCCGAGGCGAGCGAACTGACCGGGATCCGCCAGCGGGCGCCGCGGGTGGTGGGGCGCGAGGCGACCCTGTGTGACTACTGAGTGCGGCAGGTGGGCAGGGGCGGCGCGCACCGCGACGGTGAGCCGCTGGCTGCCTTTCTCCTGCGTGGACGGCCCCGGCAACCGGCTGGTGCTGTTTCTGCAGGGCTGCAACTTCGCCTGCCCCGGTTGTCACAACCCGCACACCATCGGCCTCTGCGATCATTGCGGTGACTGCGTGCCCGGCTGCCCGAGCGGGGCGCTGACCCTGCACGGGGGGCGGGTGAGCTGGCAGGCGGCGCAATGCGCCGACTGCGATGCCTGTCTCGATGTCTGCCCCCGCAGCGCCAGCCCCAAGACCGCCACCATGACGGTGGCCGAGGTGCTGGCCCTGCTGCGCCGCTACGGCCCGCTGCTGACCGGCATTACCATCTCCGGCGGTGAGGCCACCACCCAGCTGCCGTTCGTGATCGCGCTGTTTACGGCCATCAAGGAGGCGCCGGATCTGGCCCATCTCGGCTGCCTGCTCGACAGCAACGGTTCGCTCGCCGAGGCAGGCTGGCAGCGGCTGCTGCCGGTTCTGGACGGCGCCATGATCGATCTCAAGGGGTGGCGCGACTCTGTGCATCACACGCTGACCGGCTATGGCCGCGAGCGGGTGCTGGCGTCGCTGCAACTGCTGGCGCAGGCGGGCAAGCTGGCGGAGGTGCGCCTGCTGCAGGTGCCGGGGCAGAGCGATTATCTCGCCGCCGACGGCACGCTGGAGGCAGGGCTTGCCGCCTTCTTGCGCGCTCTCGGGCCCGTGCCCATCCGCCTCAATGGCTTTCGCCATCACGGGGTGCGCGGGGCGGCGCAGGACTGGCCAGAGGCGACGCGTGAGGAGCTGGAGCAACTGGCCGCTGCGCTGGCGGTGGCCGGGCTCGGCCCGGTCAGCCTGCCGCCACTGCTCTGAATAGGCGGGTGCTAATCAACTGATCGCAAAGGGATTTGATACTACAAGGCAAGATTGGACGGCGAACCGAGCGGTTCGGCGTGGCTTTTTTGCTGCCTGAGTCTTGAGATGACGTAACTGTGATTGCTGTCTATTTGAGCTCTGCGAGGTGGCGGCTAGAATGGGTCAATCGCCCACCATCAACAGACGAACATGAGTGAATCCAACGCCTTATATCGAGTGCAGTTCATTTGTCACAACGAGCGTTACGAAGTTTATGTCAGGGAAGTGAGCCAGGGTCAGCTGTTCGGCTTCATCGAGATCGCCAACTTCGTGTGGGACAACCACACGGCGCTCATCGTCGACCCCAGCCACGAGAAGTTGAAGAGTGAATTTGCCGATGTCAATCGCACCATGATCCCCATGCACCACGTGCTGCGGGTCGATCAGGTGCGCAAGCAGGGGGCCGCCCGCATCACCGAACTGGGCAACAACGTCTCTCCCTTCCCCAGCCCCATCTACACCAAGAAACCCTGACACCCGCCATGCCTGGCCGGCGTGTGCCGGGCATGGTCGTCCTCATCCCAGCTCGCGGGCCAGTTGCAGGATGCGCTGGCGAAACCAGCGCCGGGCCGGCTCTTCTCCGGCCGGGCCGTACCACACCAGGCTGTGGGTGACGGCGCCGTAATCGAAGGGCACCGGCCTGCTAACCAGAGCGTGGGGGACCGCCTGCTCCGCCCAGCCACCGATGGCGGTGAGGATCAGATCGCTCTGGCGCAGCAGGGCTGCCGCACTGCCAAAATCCGGCAGGATGGCGGCAATCTGCCGGCGCACCTGCAACTGGGCCAGGCTCTGTTCGAAGAAGGGATTGGCCAGCTCCTGATCGCGAATGGCGATATGGCGCCAGCTCAGGTAGGCATCGAGATCCCAGGATCGCGCCAGCGCCGGGTGATCCGCGCGCAGCAGGCAGACCAGCTTGTCCTCGCGCAGGGTCTCCCACACCAGCCCTTGCTGGCGGGGCAGGGGCTGGCTCTGATCGTGGGGCAGGATCACGAAGTCCAGCTTGCCCGCCGCCAGGGCCGCCAGCCCCTGCTCATCCTTGTTGCGAATGTCGGGCACCAGGCCCGGCACCTCGCGCATCAGCTGCGCCAGAATGGGCCCCATGGGCCAGACCATGCCGCTCTCGCGCAGGGCGAATTTCAGCTGCCCCTGCCAGCTGGCGGGATCGAACCCACCCTGGCCGGTGAGGCCGTTCAGCTCGCTCAGCAGCCGGTGCAGGGTAGGGCCGAGCCGCTCGGCGAACGGGGTCAGCAACAACTGGTTGCCCTGGCGGTAGAGCAGCTGATCGCCGAGCAGATCCCGCAACTGGTTGAGGGTCTTGCTGACGGTGGAGGGGGTGGTGCAGAGTCGCTCGGCGGTGCGGGTGACGCTCTGGCTGTCGAGCAGCAGGTGCAGGGTAACCAGATGGCGACCGCCGAGGCGGGAGAGGGCAATGAGATCCATAACGGTTCCACAAGCAAACGGGACAAACAAAAAGCCCCGCCTGAGCGGGGCTTGCGGGGATCAGCCCTTGAGCACGGCGGCCATGGCGTCGGCCACGTAGTCGACGTTGCGGTTGTTGAGGCCCGCGACGCACATCCGACCGGAGCGCACCAGGTAGACGGCGAACTCCTCGCGCAGGCGATCCACCTGTTCCGGGGTGAAGCCGGTGTAGCTGAACATGCCGCGCTGGTTGATGAAGTAGCTGAAATCGCGGCCCGGCACCTTGGCGCTCAGCACCTCGAACAGCTTCTCGCGCATCGCCTTGATGCGGGTGCGCATCTCGGTCACCTCACCGACCCACATGGCGTGCAGGCTGGCATCGTTCATCACGGCCGCAGTGATCTGGCCGCCGTGGGTGGGGGGGCTGGAGTAGTTGCGGCGCACGGTGGCCTTCATCTGGCCCAGCACCCGGCTCGCCTCTTCGGTATCCTGGCAGATGACCGACAGGCCGCCACAGCGCTCGCCGTAGAAGGAGAGGTTCTTGGAGAAGGAGTTGCTGACGAAGAAGCTGGCGCCGGCGGCCACCATGGCGCGAATGGCGTAGGCATCCTCTTCGAGCCCGTCGCCGAAGCCCTGATAGGCGATGTCCATAAAGGGGATCAGGTTCTTCTCGACCAGCAGCGCGATCACCTGGTCCCACTGGGCGCGGGAGAGATCCACCCCGGTCGGGTTGTGGCAGCAGGGGTGCAGCAGCACGATGCTCTTTGCCGGCAGGCTGCTCAGGCAGTCGATCATGGCGTCAAACTGCACGCCGCCGGTGGCCGCATCGTAGTAGGGGTAGTCGTGCACCTTGATGCCGGCGCCCTCGAACATCGCCTTGTGGTTGTCCCAGGTGGGATTGCTGACCCACACCTCGGAGGTCGGGAAGTAGCGCTTGAGCAGATCGGCGCCGATCTTCAGCGCGCCCGAGCCGCCGATGGTCTGGATGGTGGCGATGCGACCCGCCTTGACCGCTTCGTGGTCGGCACCGAACAGCAGGTGCTGCACTGCGGTGCGGTAGTTGGCGGCGCCTTCCATCGGCTGGTAGGGGCGCGGGGCCGGGGCGGCGGCGCGCTGGGCTTCGGCCTGCTGTACCGAGGCCAGCAGCGGAATGCGGCCCTGCTCGTCGTAATAGAGGCCGATCCCCAGGTTCACCTTCTGCTCGCGGGTGTCTTTGTGGAAGGTCTCGACCAGGGTCAGGATGGGGTCGCCAGCATAGGCATCGACGTGTTCAAACATGGGGGGTCCTTGCGAAATGGAATCCAGGGTGTGGCGATCAATGATCGGCGGTCATCATGGCGTAAAGCCGGCGAGGGCTCAAGTCTGAAAGGGGCGAGGGCCGTGGGGCCGACGCCGCCCAGCCGTCAACGGGATGAGGCTGGGCTACGCATGGCCCCATCCACCGGCCCTACTTCAGATAGGATCGCAATACCCGCACCACCTGATCCAGATCCTCCAGCCGCTCGGCCTGGGTCGCCTCTTCGGCGCCGAGATGTTCGCGCATGTGGCCCTCCAGCACCTCCAGCATCAGGCCGTTGACGGCGCCGCGAATGGCCGCGATCTGCTGCAAGATGGCTGCGCAGTCGCTCTCCTGCTCCAGCGCGCTCTCCAGTGCCCCAGCCTGCCCCTTGATGCGGCGCACCCGCGCCAGCAGCTTCTTCTTGCCGTGAATGGTGTGTGACATGCAAGATCCTCTCGATCAATAAAACTATACTGGGGTATAGTATATTGCATTGTCGTCCTCAGGAGAAATCCATGTCATCCCTCGCCTCATCCCACTGCCACCAACCCGTCGTCCACGAAGGGAATCCGCTGGCCGAACAGAAGACCCGCTGGGCCGTGCTGCTGACCGTCATCATGATGGTGGCGGAGATCGGCGGCGGCTGGTTCTACAACTCCATGGCGCTGCTGGCCGACGGCTGGCACATGAGCTCCCATGCGCTGGCGCTCGGCCTGTCGGTGCTGGCCTACCGCGCCGCCCGCCACTTCGCCCGCGACCACAGATTCAGCTTCGGCACCTGGAAGATCGAGGTGTTGGGGGGCTTTACCAGTGCCCTCTTGCTGGTGGGGGTGGCCGGCATGATGCTGTTCGAGTCGGTGTTCCGGCTGCTGGATCCCAGCCCGATCCACTACCAGCAGGCCATCGTCATCGCCATCGTCGGCCTGCTGGTGAACCTGGCCTGCGCCTGGCTGCTCAAGGATGATCACGGCCATCACCATGGGCACGACCACCATCATGATCATCACGACCACGATCACTCACACGATCATCACGGCCATCAGGATCTCAACCTGCGCGCCGCCTACATCCACGTGCTGGCGGATGCGGCCACCTCGGTGCTGGCCATTCTGGCGCTGGTGGGGGGCATGCTGTGGGGGGCCGACTGGCTGGATCCCCTGATGGGCATAGTGGGAGCCGGGCTGGTGGCGGTGTGGGCCTGGGGCCTGCTGCGCGACTCCGGCCGGGTGCTGCTGGATGCCGAGATGGACACGCCGCTGGTGGCGGAGATCCGCGAGGTGATTGCCGAGCTGCCGGACGCCGAAGTGCGCGATCTGCACGTCTGGCGGGTGGGCCAGCAGCAGTATGCCTGCGTGCTCTCCTTGCTGATGGCGGCGCCGGTCTCCGCCAGCGAGATCCGCGCCCGGCTCGCCATCCACGAGGAGCTGGTGCACGTCACCATAGAGGTGAGCGCCGCCTGATCCTGGCCGGTTGACCGCTCGCAACAGCAGGAAGGGGCCAAGGCCCCTTCCTGTTTTTTCTGGCTCAGTGCGGCTGGCCCTGCACATCCTCCGGTTTGTGCTGCCAGATGGCGCCGAGCAGCAGCTTGAGCAGCAGCTCGGGCGGGTTGTCCAGCAGCCGGCCCGACTCCAGCAGCAGGTGGCCATCGGCCCGAAAACCGAGGCTGGCGTGGATGGTGCCCTCCTCGCCGCACACCTGGATCAGCCCGCTCAAACTGCCGCGCTCCCCCGGCTGGCAGCGTAGCCGCAGCTCCCGCGGCTCCCCCAGCAGGGTAAAGGCTCGGGCGAGGGGCGGGGTATCCTCATAATCCGGCCAGTTGAAGAAGTGGTACTGCTCGGCGAGCGCCCCCGCCTGCTGACAAAATTGGTCAAACAGCTGGGCAATCTCTTGATACTCCTGGTCCAGCCGCCTGGCCTGCTCCTCAATCCGCTTCATCTGTCGTGGCTCCCTCTCTCTTGCCGTATCCACTTATCCATTTGATCGGAAATCAATTTTTCCAGACATCATGGCTCTGCCCGCAGGTATGTGCCGAATCGGGCGGCAGGTCTGTGAGCCCGATCCGATTTTCGTTATGAAAACGTTATCTTGTTGAAAGCGGTTAACTTTTTTGCCCCCCTGCTCACATTTGAAACGATTTCTGCTGATTAATATGGCACCGCTCGGCAATGACCGGGTACTCGGATATCGAGACTAACTACAGCGGGAATTATAAAAAAATGGATATGAAAAAGACCAAAGTGGCGCTGGTAACAGCCTCACTGCTCGCGCTTTTGTCCGGCTGCAATGACAACAGCTCCTCCCCCTCCACCCCTGAACCCACGGACGGCCCCGTCGCCCGTCTGCCCAATGTGCAACCCCCTGCCGAGCAACTGGTGGCCGGGCCCGATCAGGCGGTGATCGCCCTGGTGGATACCCAGACCAGTGCGGCCCGCGGGGTCACTGGCCCCTTCGCCAACTACAGCCTGCACCTGTGGAACAACGACGCCTGCAGCGCCACCGCCGAGAGCGGCCTCAACGCGGGCTGGGATGACAAGGTCAACACCCCGGCCGCGGCCGACGGCTTCGGCCCGAGCTGGGTGGTGCCCCTTAGCAAGCTGGAAGGCTGCATCAACTTCATCGCCCGCAACGGCGATCTGGCCAACCTGACCGGCAGCGACATGAAGGTGGTCTTCAGCGATCACCCGGACCGCACCGTGGCCATCGTCGCCGGCAAGAACGAGATCTTCGGCAGCCGCGCCGAGGCCTTCACCGCCGCCTTCGGCGTGGCGGGCGCCAGTGCCCACCTGATCGACGGCAACACCCTGATCTGGCAAGGGGGCAAGGACAAGCCCCATGTGCGCCTCTATTACACCGAGTCCGGCACCATCAAGGCCAATGCCGAAGGGGTGTTCGACTTCCCCTACATCACCCTGACCCCGACCAGCCTGACCGCCGAGCAGCAGGCCAAGTATCCGCACCTCAAGGATGCCGCCGCCTTCGCCCTGCCGGCTGGCAAGGACCTCAAGCCGCTGCTCAAGGGTGAGCTGGTGGCCATCGGCACCGACGCCGACGGCATTCTGCAGGGGGCGACCCTGGTGCAGAGCGCCGGTGCCCTCGATGCCCTTTACAGCGAAGCGGCCACCAAGCTGACTTATGGCGCCGTGGTCGAGGGGGGCAATGTCACCTTCCGGCTGTGGGCGCCGACCGCCAAGTCGGTCAAGCTGGCGCTGTTCGACGGCCAGCACAAGCCGCTCGGCGAGCGCACCATGACCCTGGACGAGGCCAGCGGCAGCTGGAGCGTGCAGGGTGGCAGCGAGCTGGTGGGCAAGTTCTACCGCTACGACATCCAGGTCTATCACCCGGTCAGCCGCAAGCTGGAATCCTATCAGGTGACCGACCCCTACTCCCTGAGCCTGGCGATGAACTCCGAGTTCAGCCAGGTGGTGGATCTCAACGATCCGGCCCTCAAGCCGGAAGGGTGGGACAGCCTCAAGGCACCCCACAGCCAGCAGAACCCCGCCGACATCACCATCTATGAGGCCCATGTCCGCGATCTGACCGGCAACGACGACTCCACCCCGGTCGAGCACCGCGGCAAGTTCCTCGGCCTGACCGATACCGACACGGCGCCGGTCAAGCACCTGCAGGCGCTGGCCAAGAGCGGCGTCAGCCACCTGCACCTGCTGCCGGTGTTCGACATCGCCACCGTCAACGAGGATCCGGCCAAGGTCGCCAACATCAGCGACGACTTCGGCAAGCTGTGCCAGGTCAACCCCGAGGTGCAGAACTCCAAGTTCGCCGGCTACTGCAGCAGCGGCCAAACCATCGAGGCCGTGCTCGGCGATCTGCAAGGGAGCGACAGCAAGGAGAACCCGCAGGTGCAGGAGCTTTACGGCTATCTGCGCGGTGTCGACTCCTTCAACTGGGGTTATGACCCCTACCACTACACCACCCCGGAAGGCTCCTACGCCACCAACGCCGAGGGCAGCCAGCGCATCCTGGAGTTCCGCGAAATGGTCAAGGCCATCAAGCAGAACATCGGCATGAACGTGGTGATGGACGTGGTCTACAACCACACCAACGAGGCGGGCCTGGGGCCCAAGTCGGTGCTCGACAAGATAGTGCCCTGGTACTATCAGCGCCTCAATCCGGAGACCGGCTCGGTGGAGAACTCCACCTGCTGCTCCAACACGGCGCCGGAACACGCCATGTTCGCCAAGCTGATGGATGACTCCCTGGTTACCTGGGCGCGCGACTACAAGATCGACGCCTTCCGCTTCGACCTGATGGGCCACCACCCGAAAGATCAGATGGTGCAGGCGCTGGCCGCGGTGAAGAAGGTCAACCCCGAGATGTACTTCTACGGCGAGGGCTGGAACTTCGGCGAGGTGCAGGATGACAAGCGCTTCGTGCAGGCGACCCAGAAACACCTGGCCGGCACCGGCATCGGCTCCTTCTCCGACCGGCTGCGGGATGCGGTGCGCGGCGGCAGTCCGTTCGACGGTGGCGACACCATTCGCAAGACCCAGGGCTTTGGCAACGGCGCCCTGGTGGATGCCAACGAGATGGACGGCGTCGATCGCGCCACTGCCCTGCATCAGGCCGATCTGGTGCGCCTCGGCATGGCCGGCAACCTCAAGGACTTCATCCTGACCGACAAGGACGGGATGCCGAAGAAGGGCTCCGACATCGACTACAACGGTCAACCGGCGGGCTACGCCCAGGATCCGACCGAAATCCAGAACTACGTCGACAAGCACGACAACCAGACCCTGTTCGACAACCTGATCTACAAGGCGCCGCAAGGGGCCGATCTGGTACGGATGCAGGGGGTATCGCTCGCCACCGCCATGCTGGGGCAGGGCATTCCGTTTACCCACGCCGGTGTCGAGCTGCTGCGCTCCAAGTCCATGGAGCGGGACAGCTACGACTCGGGTGACTGGTACAACCGGGTCGACTATACCCTGGCCGACAACAACTTCGACAAGGGGCTGCCGCGCAAGGACAAGGATGGCGACAACTATCCGCTGATCGAGAAAGTTCTCGGCAAGCACGTCAAGCCGAGCGGTGCCGACATGGCGACCATGGTGGGCTTCTATCAGGAGCTGGCCGAGCTGCGTCAATCCTCCCGACTGCTGCGTCTGGGCAGCGGCGCCGAGGTGATCAAGCGGGTCGACTTCCGCAATACCGGCCCGGATCAGGAGCCCGGCCTCATCGTGATGACGGTGGATGACGGCATCAATGCGGGTGCGGATCTGGATCCGGCCATCGATGGTCTGGTGGTGATGATCAACGCCACCAATGCTCCCCAGAGCATCAGCGACTTCCGTGACGGCAACGATCAGCCCATCGACCTGACCAGCCTGCAGTTGAGCCCGGCCCACCACGGCGGCGAGAGCATCGCCCGCGATGCGGCCGTCAATGGCGGTACCCTGACCCTGGGTGCCTGGTCGGCGGCGGTGTTCGTCAAGCCGCAGAGCGGTGCCCAGGGCACTGGCCTGCCGGTCGGCAAGAAGACTGATCTGAGCACGGTACCGCCGTTCGGTGACACCGCCGTCTATCTGAAGGGGTTCCTCAATGAGTGGGGCAACACCAACCAGATGACCTTCAGCAGCAACTTCATGTACGAGTTCACCACCGAGGTGAGCAGCGACAAGCTGGGCACCACCAACGTCAAGATCGCGGATGCCAGCTGGGGTCCCCTCAACTACGGCAGCTGCAATGCGGGTGACAAGCTGGTGATCGGCACCCCGCTGACCCTTTGCAAGGGTGGCGATACCGGCAACATCGGGCTCGATCTGGCCAAGGCGGGCAGCTACAAGTTCGTGTTTACCGCCATGAACAAGGACAAGCCCACCCTGAGCGTCAGCTTCACCGAGCCGGTGCAGAGCTGCAAGGTGCTGGACACGGTGGCGGGCAATCCGCTCGGCTACAACCTGTTCGTCAAGGGCGAGCTCTCCGGCTGGGCCGCTCAGCCCCAGTACCAGTTGAGCTACAAGGGGATGGACGGCGATCTCGCCATCTATCAGGCGGCCTTCAACTACACCGGCAGTACCGAGTTCAAGGTAGCCAACGAGGACTGGAGCAAGGAGTACCTGCTCAACGGCGGCGGCGCGGTGACGGCGGAGACGGGTTATGCCATCGGCTTCTCCCAGCCTGGCAGCGCCAACAACAGCATCACCTTGCCGCAGGGCCTGTGGAGCGTGCTGGTGAAGGTTGACCCGGCCGGTACCAAGGCCGGTACCGCGGTGATCCAGGAGTGCAGCGCCAAATAGTCATTCCCATCGAGCCCGGGGCTGGCTCGGCACCCCAGGGTTGAATTCCACCTCGCCAAGGGTGGGATAACTCCGAGAGAGTAAGCAAAGCGCGACTGCCGACCGGCAGCCGCGCTTTTTCTTTGCTGTGGGCGAGGCAATAAAAAAGCCGCCCCGTTGGGGCGGCTTTAAGTTGTGCCGTCAACGGCCGGCTTAGCGCTTGCGCAGCAGGCGCAGGGCGTTGGCGGTGACCAGGGCGGTGGCGCCGGTGTCGGCCAGCACCGCAATCCACAGGCCGGTGATGCCGAGCAGGCTGGTGACCAGGAAGATGGCCTTGAGCCCCAGCGCCAGCGCTATGTTCTGGTGGATGTTGGCCAGTGCCGCGCGCGAGAGCCGGATCATGGCGGCGACCCCGCCGAGCTGGTTGTGGGTCAGCGCCGCATCGGCGGTCTCCAGCGCCACGTCGGTACCGCCCCCCATGGCGATGCCGATGCTGGCCCGCTTCATGGCCGGCGCGTCGTTGATGCCGTCGCCGATCATCGCGACTTTCTGGCTGAGGCCGAGCTTGGCGATTTCATCGACCTTGCCCTCCGGCAGCAGGCCGGCGCGCCAGCCCATGCCGAGCTCACCGGCGATGGCCTCGGCGGCGCGGGGGTTGTCACCGGTCAGCATGATGCTCTGCAGGCCGAGCTGGTTGAGCTCTTGCAGCGCCGCCGCCGCTTCCGGCCGGATCTGGTCGCGCAGGGCCAGCAGGGCGGCCGGGGCGGCGTCAGGCTGACCGAGCACCACCACCGTCTTGCCTTGCTGCTCCAGGGTGGCGACCCGGGCCTGCATCGCTGCATCCAGGGTGGCGACCCGGCTCGGCGCCAGCAGTTGCCAGAGGGTGCCGTCGATGCGACCTTCCACGCCCATGCCGGGCAGGGCGCGCAGCGCCTGGGCCGCGGCGAGGCTGAGGCCCCGTTCGCTGGCCGCGGTCACCACTGCGCGGGCCAGCGGGTGGTGGGAGCCCTGCTCGATGGCTGCCGCCAGCGCCAGCAGTTCGGCCTCCGGCTGGCCATTGAGGCTCACCAGCTCGGTCAGCTGCGGCTTGCCCAGGGTCAGGGTGCCTGTCTTGTCAAAGGCCACGGTATCGATATGGGCGAGGCGCTCCAGCGCGGCGCCCCCCTTGATGAGGGCCCCCTGTCGGGTGGCTGCCGCCAGCGCCGAGGTGACCGCCGCCGGGGTGGAGATGACCAGGGCGCAGGGGCAACCGATCAGCAGCAGCGCCAGCCCGCGATAGACCCACTCGTCCCAGCTCTGGCCGAAGGCGAGCGGCGGTACCAGCACCACCAGCAGGGCGACCAGCATCATGGCCGGGGTATACCAGCGGCTGAAGCGGTCGATGAAGCGCTCGATAGGGGCGCGCTGGGTCTCGGCCTCTTCGATGAGATGCAGGATACGGTCGATGGCGTTGTTGCCGGGCTCGGACACCACCTCGAGGCGCAGCACCCGATCCGCCGCCAGACTGCCGGCGGGGACTTTGTCACCCTGACGGCGCTCCACCGGGATGGATTCGCCGGTCAGGGCGCTCTCGTCAAAGGCGCCGAGGGCGTCGAGCAGGCGGGCATCGGCGGCCAGGCGGGCGCCCGGGGCGATTTCGATGATGTCACCGGGACGCAGCTGGTCGGCAGCGACTTCTTCCCGCACTTCGCCATCGGCAGTGGTGCGGATGCGCAGCGCCTTGTCGGGCACCAGCGCCATCAGGGCGGTGACCCCGGCGCGGGCGCGGCCGGCGGCGTAGGCCTCCAGATGTTCGCCCAGCATGAACAGCAGCAGCACCATGGCCGCTTCGGCGGTTTCGCCGAGGAACAGGGCCCCCACGGCGGCGACCGTCATCAGGGTTTCGATGGCGAAGGGGGTGCCGCTCTTGGTCAGCGCCCACGCCTTGCGGGAGATGGGCCACAGGCCCCAGAGGGTGGCCAGGGTAAACAGCGGCTGACCGATCTGGCTCGGCAGCAGGGCCGCCACCAGCATCAGGCCGGCCAGCGACAGCGGCTGCCAATACTTGGCGAGCAGGGTCTGCAGCGGGCCGCGCTCGCGGCCGGGCTCCTGTTTGCCGCTGCGCTCGCCCTTGAGCTGGAAGCCGGCGGCCAGTACGGCGGCGGTAACGGGATCGGGGGAGAGGCCGGGGGCCAGATCCACCACCAGCTTCTCGGTGGCAAACAGCACGCGGGCCTGTTGCACGCCGCTCACCCGGCTGACGGCGGTCTCTATTTTGCGGGCGCAGCTGGGGCAGTCCATCCCCAGCACCTGCCAGCTGTGGCGGCGGCTGTTCTGCTCGGGGGCGTCCAGCGGAGGCTCTGCCACGGCGGCATGCTCATGGTGGTCGTGCTCCCCGTCATGGGCATGCTGGGCATGGGCGGGCGGCGGAGTGGCGCAACAACCCCCTCTGGGGGGCTCTTCCCCCTCGGGAGCGTCGCTGGCGGCATGATCCTGATGATCATGGGGGGCCTGACTCGCGCAGCAGCTGACCGGTGCGGCCTGGTCGCAGCAGTGGCTGTCGTGCTGGTGCTCGGCCTGGGGGGCCGCTGTCTTGCTGACGGCCTTGATGGGGGCGGCGGCGTGTTGATGGCTGCAGCAGGATTTGCTCATGATGAGTTCCTCTTGGATGGATCCCGCCGGTGCGAGATCTTCGATAACTGAGCCGAGTGTAAACCTTGGTGTTAAGTCCAAGGTCAAGCCCATTTCTCCCGCTCCTCGCAACAGGCTGCCGGCAGAGGTGATATCCCTGTGGTTGACGGGTGTTTGTCCCCGCCCGGCAGGCCTATACTGGAGGGCCTGATCCTCCCTCGATAATCAAGGACATAACATGAGCAATTCCGTTACCCTGCAAGGCAATCCCGTTTCCGTCGCCGGTCACTTCCCGGTTGCCGGCGAGCAGGCCAAGCCGTTCTCCCTGGTGGCCAAGGATCTCTCCGATCTGACCCTGGCGAGCTTCGCCGGTCAGCGCAAGATCCTGAACATCTTCCCGAGCGTCGATACTCCGACCTGTGCCACTTCCGTGCGCAAGTTCAACGAGCAGGCCAGCGCGCTGAACAACGCCGTGGTGCTGTGCATCTCCGCCGACCTGCCGTTCGCCCAGTCCCGCTTCTGCGGCGCCGAAGGGCTGGACAAGGTAGTGACCCTCTCCACCCTGCGTGGTGCCGCCTTCCTGCAGGACTACGGCGTGGCCTTCTCCTCCGGCCCGCTGGTGGGTCTGGCTGCCCGTGCCATCGTGGTGCTGGATGAAGAGAACAAGGTGCTGCACAGCGAGCTGGTGGCCGAAGTCGCCGACGAGCCGAACTACGCCGCCGCCCTGGCCGTACTGTAAACAGGCTGACTGACAAAAATCCCGCCGGGGCATGGCCCCGGCGGGATTTTTTTATGGGTGGTCGCCGTCAGGGCGTCTTGTTGCCAGCAGCGGCCGGCAGGGGGTGGGGTTGCCACTCGACATAGGGGCGGTGCAGCCTTGAGTCGATCTCTGCCAGCTTGCCGGAGGCGGCGAGCCTCTCGATCGCCTCGCCGAGGAAGCGATCCACCTCGTCGCCGGTAGGCCCCTTGGCGATGATGAAGACATCCTCGAAATCCCCCAGGTGTTCCCGGTGAATGTTGGTCAGTTTGAGCTGGCGCAGCATCAGGTCGGCCTCCTCCTGGGCCCAGATGAAGGCGTCGATGCGCCCGCGCGCGAGCTTGCGCAGGGACTGCTCTATGCTCATCGACCGTTGCAGCGGAATGGGCAGAAAGCCGGGGGTCGCCTCGATCAGCAGATCCCGTTTGGTGGGCACTATGCCGTAGGCCATGTCGGGGGTGATGAGGTGGTCGGTATTGCTGTAGAGCACGTGGGTGACCTTGCCGAAGCTGCGGGTGCTGAAGCGATAGGGCAGCAGGTCGGCATCCTGCAGATTGCGGATGGCGGGCAGGCTGAAATCGGCGGTGCCGGCGATCACCCCGGCCATGGCCCGGGCGAGGGGATAGATGGTGATCCGGATGCTCACCTCGGGGTAGAGATCATCGATGGCGCGCACCAGATCGACGAAGGGACCGGTCTTGTCGGCGTTGATGAGCCCCGGCAGCTCGCCGAGGTGGGCGTTGAGGATGCGTACCGGTTTGGCGGCGGGAGCGGTCGCCGTGTCGGCGCGGGAGAGGCTGAGGCTGGCCAGCCCCGTCAGGCAAAGCAGCAGCAACAGCAGCAGAGAGGGATGTCTGGTCATGGTCTGGTCACGTCCCAGGGGGAGGTTCCCTGAAGTGTAGTCAGGCCAGCTTTGCTCATGGCGGGCCGTGAGTGGGCCCGTGGCCGCGATGGATGGGATTTTACTTATGGTCGGCCGCTCACTAGACTTCGCCCCCACCTTCCTATTCTGTCGATAGCTGCGTAGCCCCATGACTTTTGATGAACTTGCCCTCGCCCCCGCCCTGCTGGCGACCTTGCCCGCCGACCTCAAGCGCCCGACCCGGGTGCAGAAACTGGCCATTCCCGCCGCGCTGGCGGGTCGGGATCTGCTGGCACTGGCCCGCACCGGCAGCGGCAAGACCCTGGCATTCGGCCTGCCGCTGCTGCAGCGCCTCGATCCGGCCTGCGATCGGGTGCAGGGGCTGGTGCTGGTGCCGACCCGCGAGCTGGCGGTGCAGGTGAGCGAGGCGTTGCAGGGTCCGGCCGCCGGGCTGGGTCTGCGGCTGGTGACCCTGTGCGGCGGGGTGGCGCAAGAGCTGCAACAGGCCGAACTGGCGTTGGGGCCGCAACTGCTGGTGGCGACCCCGGGGCGGCTGCGGGATCTGCTGGCACAGCAACTGCTGGGACTGAGCCAGCTGCGCCATCTGGTGCTGGACGAGGCGGACCGGCTGCTGGAGATGGGCTTCTGGCCCGACATCCAGTGGCTGCTGAATGCCATGCCGGTCGAGCGTCAGACTCTGCTGTTCTCGGCCACCCTGCCGGCCGAGCTGGATGCGCTGGCGACCGGTCTGCTGAACGAGCCGGTGCGGGTGGAGGCGGATCCCCGCAACAGCGTGGCCGACGACATCGAGGAGCGCCTCTATCTGGTCAACAAGAGCAGCAAGGTGCCGGCGCTCATCAGCCTGCTCAAGGCCCACGAGTGGCCGCAGGTACTGGTCTTCATCAGCGCGCGGGACGACGCCGACGGGGTGGCCCGCAAGCTGGCCAAGGCGGGCATCGCGGTGGCGGCCCTGCACGGCGAGAAGGAGCAGGCGGTGCGCGAGCAGGCGCTCGGCGACTTCAAGGCGGGCAAGGTGCGAGTGCTGGTGGCCACCGATCTGATGGCGCGTGGCATTCACGTGGAGGCGCTGCCGCTGGTGATCAACCTGGATCTGCCCGCCAGCGCCCCCGTCTACGTGCACCGCATCGGCCGTACCGCCCGGGCCGGACGCAGCGGGCTCGCCATCTCGCTCACCTGCCATGGCGAGGCCGACACCCTGGCGGCGATCCGCACCCTCACCGGCCGCGAGTTGCCGCTGGCCGAGCTCGCCGGTTTCCCGGTCACCGATCAGCCAGCCAGCGGGGAGGGCAAGCGCGCCCCCCGTGACAAGCAGGCCAATCGTCGCACCCAGGCCAAGCGCAGCGCCAAACAGTTCAAGAGCAAGGGCTGAGGTCATTGCTGCCGCCTTGCTCCGTTTCGCGACAAGCAAGGTGATCACAACGTCGCACCCAGGCCAAACGCAGCGTCAAACAGTTCAAGAGCAAGGGCTGACCAGCTCTGCCCGCTTGGGCAGTACCAAAGGACGCCCGTTTCACTATGCTCCATGGGTTCAACCACGGAGGGATAGGCAATGGCGAGTCTGGTGATGGGGCCCCTGCTGGGGCTCGAAGCGGAGACGCAATACAGCATCTGTTTTTTGGCGGGGCCTGACTGCAAGGGCGCCGGTGTCAGGATCAACGGCAGCCTGCTGGCCGCCGGCAAGCAGGCGGATACCCCCAGGGGCGGCTTCTGGCGGGTCAGCTGGACGGCAACCCCGGCCGAGGCGGGTTCGAGCGTGGAGTACCAGATCCTGCTGGACGGGGAGCCCGCCCGGGATCTGGCCAGTGAGGATCGCTGGCAGTTTCATCTGCCTGGGTCGGCGGAGCGGGTGCGCATCGGGTACGCCTCCTGCAACGGTTTTTCCGACTTCAAGCTGCTCACCTCCACCCCGCAGCCCTATGTGATGTGGGACAAGCTGGCTGCCGAGCACGCCACGCACCCCTTCTCGCTGCTGCTGATGGGGGGCGATCAGGTCTATGCCGACTCCCTCTGGACCACGGTGCCCAGCCTCAAGGCCTGGAACGAGCTGGACATGGCGGAGAAGGTCAAACGCAAGGCGACTCGCACCATGGAGGAGCAGCTCGATCGCTTTTACTGCGATCTCTACTGCAAGCAGTGGGGGCGGCCCGAGGTGGCGCGCCTGCTGGCCCGGATCCCGAGCGCCATGATGTGGGATGATCACGACATCTTCGATGGCTGGGGCAGCTATCCCGAGTCGCCAGACAATCTGCAGGGCTGCGATGTCTACCGGGTCATCTATGCCGCTGCGTCCCGCTATTTCCGGCTGTTCCAGCTGCGCTCCGTTGCCAACGTCTCCCTGCTGGACCCGGTCAAGCTGGGCCACCACTCCTGGCGGCTGAGTTTTCGGGGCTACCAGATCCTGGCGCTGGACAACCGGGCCAATCGGACCCGCGCCCAGGTGATGAGCCCGTCCCAGTGGGATCAGATCAACGACGCGCTGGCCACCTGCGACGCGGGCCATCTGCTGGTGCTGGCGGGGGTGCCTGTGGTCTATCGCGACTTCTCCTTCACCGAGGCGGCGCTGGATGCCACCCCCTGGGAGGAGGAGCTGACCGACGATCTCAAGGATCACTGGCGGGCCAAGGATCATCAGGGGGAGCGGGCCCGGCTCATCATGCGGCTGCTGGACAACGCCAAGCTCCGGCGCCAGCAGGATGCTGGCGGCAAGACCCTGATCCTCTCCGGCGACGTGCACGTGGGCTGCCTCGGGGTGATCCAGGACAAGCGGGACGGGGTGCTCAACGTGCATCAACTGGTCTCCTCCGGTATCGTCCACCCCTGTCCCACCCAGTTCCAGTGGATGGGGATCCTCGCCATGACCAACGACGATGCCGAGTACCTCGACGAGAACCGGCTGATCCGCGCCGAGCTTATCAAGCCGTTCGGCGCCCCCGTCTACCTGCGTACCCGCAACTTCGCCACCCTGCTGATGGGCACCGACAACAAGCTGTGGGCCAACTGGCATTGCGAGAACGGACTGGCGGCCAGCTACCCGCTGGCCTGATGGCGGGAAAATGCGAAGGGCCCTGACGGGCCCTTTTTCTTGTCGGGGTCAGATTCCCCAAGCCGTTGCCTGCTCAGGGCTGATCCGGCGTCTGGGCAAAGAAATCGCGCCGAAACTGGCCGAGTACCGCCTCCCTGTGCAGCTGCCAGCTTGCCTCGTCCATGTTGCCCCGGCTGGCCGCCAACTGCTGCTCCAGCTCGGTCAGCTGCTGCTGGTAGTGGCTGCGCTGCGTCAGCTGCTGTTGTCGGCTGGCGGCAAACTGCACGGTCGCTTCGGCCTGCCCGGTCGGCAGGAAGTGGCGAGCCAGGGTCGCCAGCGCCTCGTCCCCCCACAGCTGGCGCGCCTGCTGCAAGCGGGCGGCCGGATTGAACAGCTCAGCCGCCAGATCCGGGTGCTCCGCCGCCCACTCATCCTGCAAGTGGGTGAGGGCGGCCAGTCGCTCGGCCAGCGGCAGCTGCTCGTGCTCCTGCGCCAACTGCTCGAGTGCCAGGGCGTAGCGCCCCTGCAGCCGAAACAGGCTCTCCCCCTCGCTCAACCATTGGGCCTCTATCGCCTCCAGATTGGCGAGCCGTTCAGCCAGCGGCTGCTCGCTGTCGCTCACCTCGCTGGCGAGCTGCCGGTTCATCTCGTCCGGCAGCTCGCGCCAGCTGGCAGGTGCAGGTGCAGGGCCGGCTGGCTCGGTGGTAGCGGCAACCGGGCCGGTCGCGGGGGTCAATGGCGGCTGTGTCTGTGGCGCCTCTGCGGCGGCTGGCTGAGCGAGCTGGCCGGTGTGTGCCGGCTGCTTCGGCGCCTCCTGCCAGCTTAGGTTGAGCAGCAACAAGGCCAGCACCGCCAGTGCCAGCAAGCCGTAGCGGCGCTTCATCGGCTGATCTCTCCCTTGACCGGGAAGTGATCGGAGAGGTTGCTGGCGGGCCAGAGGCTGCCATCGCTGCTGCGCGGGATCCAGACGCTGTTGAGGTTGTGGCGCACGGCGCCGTATTCCCGGCTCACCACCAGATAGTCGAGGTACTCCACGTTGGCACCGCCGGAGAGCGGGCCGCCGGCATAGGGGTTGATCCTGGGATCGAAGGTGGCCTCGGTGTAGCCGCCATAACCCGGCTCGTCGGCGTTGAGGTTGGCCAGCATGCCGGCGTAGTCGTCGGCAAACTTGCGCTTGTTGACGTTGAAGTCGCCGCCGTAGATGACGGTGTCGCTGGCAGGGATCTTCAGGCTGGCGGCCAGGGTGCGGATCTGGCCGAACTGGATCTGGCGCAGCTTGCGCGCCTCGTCGGTGTCGAAGCTGGCGGTGTGGGTGGCGAACAGGTGCCAGGCCTTGCCCCCCTTGATCACCTCCGCATACATCACCCCCTTGTCGGCGAAGCAGTCGGTGCCGGTGCACTGGGGATAGACCAGCTGGGCCTCGCGCACTATGGGATAGCGGCTGACGATCACCACGCCGCCATCGTGGATGTTGACCCCCGGCTTGTCGAGCACCCTGGTCTGATACGGATACTCCTTGGCCAGTGCCTGCAGGAAGCCCTCGCGGCGGCCATCGAACACCTCCTGCAACAGCAGGGCGTCATAACCCTTGAGGTATTCGGGCAGCAGCGCCAGCCGCTCGCCGATGCTGGAGGCGATCACCGGCAGCGCCCAGACGTTATAGCTGGCCACCTTCAATCTGGCTTCGTCAGCTTCGGGCTGCTCCACCTGCCTGGGCGGGGTGAGCATGTAGTGCAGATCGTCGTAGCGGCCGGTGAACTTGGCAGCGAAGGCCAGCTCCTGTGGCCCGCTCAGGCGGTGGATGGTGCGATCGCTCTGCCAGCCGGAGTTGTCTGCCGGCGTCTCGCCGCCGTGTTGCAGGGTGCTGTTCCACCAGGTGCCTTCCATCTTCTGGTTGAGGCGATAGGTGTCACCGCCGGGAGTGGTGACCCGGGTTTCGAACAGATAGCTCTTGCCCGCCTTCACCCCCTCGTAGCGGTTGAAGCTGAGCACCATGGCGCTCTCCCAGGGGCCCAGCTCGGTTCTGTGCTGAAGCCACTGGCTGCCGGCCTGCAGCTGGCCGGAGCCGCTCTGGCGGATCTCCAGCTGGACCGGATCCGGGCTGTTGTTGGTGAGGTAGACGTCGGTGTCGGCCAGCGCCTGCAGCGGAAACTGGCTGGCCAGCAGCAGGGCGGCATAACTGAGGGGTTTGTGCATCATGAAGTCCTTTTGGTGGAGGCACGCTGGAAAGTGACTGTTATGGCGGGCACAGAGGTCATTTCATTTGCATTTTTGTTACAAATAAATGAAAGGCCCCATATGGGGAGGTGTTAACCCATGGGGTTGGCAACGGCCAAAGGGACGGGGGAGGTCAGGACAAACTGGGTGAAGCGGGCGTGCCGGGCGGCACGCCCTTGCAAGGCGGTCAGTGTTGGAACTGGTTGATCAGGCGGGAGAGGGCATGCAGCCGCTCCACCAGCAGGGTGATGCCGTCGAGGGCCTGGCGGCTGTTGTCGGCGGTGTGGCTGGCCAGTTGATGGATCTGGTGGATGCCCTTGTCCAGGGTGCTGGTGACATCCGCCTGCTGGCTGACGGCCTGGGCAATCTCGTCGCTGGTATGGGTGACCCGGGACAGCATGCGGTTGATCTGGTTGAGCACCTCGGCGGTGGTCCCCACGTGCTGCTGGCAGCGGTCCGAAGTCTGGGCGCCCTGGCTCATGCCGTCGGCCAGCTGACGGGTCGTCTGCTGCAGCGCCTGGATCATCTCGTTGATCTCGCCGGTGGAGCTGCGGGTCTTCTGGGCCAGCGCCCGGATCTCGTCGGCCACCACCGCAAAACCACGCCCCTGCTCGCCGGCCCGCGCTGCCTCGATGGCCGCGTTGAGGGAGAGCAGGTTGGTCTGATCGGCGATCTGGCTGATCACCTCCAGGATCCCGCTGATCTTCTGGCTGTCGCCAGTCAGCCGGGCCAGCACGGCGTGGTTGGCATCGAGCTCATGATGGAGCTGATCGACCGAAGACTGGGTGGTGGCCAGCGCCCGCAACCCCTCGGCGGAGACCTGCTGCACCTCGCCCACCAGTTCGCTGGCCTGATGGGCGTTGCTCGCCACGTCGCGAATGGAGTGGCTGAGCTCGGTGATGGCGGCGGCCAGCTGCTCGCTCTGGGCCCGCTGCTGCTGCAGGTGGATGTCGATGGTCTGGATATTGCCCCTGTCATCTTCGGCGGCCTGCAGGATCTGCTGGTTGGTGTCGGCGCTGCGCCCCACCACCGCCTTGAGCTCGGCCCGCTTCATGCGCAGCGCCAGCTCCAGGGCCGCCAGGGTGTCCCGCCGCCTGGTGTAGAGCACCTGGCAAAGCGGGGTGCCCATCTCTTCGCCAGCCGTATGAGCCAGCCGGTTGAGCCGCTGCTGCAGGCGCCAGCCGTGCAGCATCTGGGCCAGCAGGGCCAGTGCGCCTGGCGCTCCCCACAGCGGATTGCCGCTGATGATGGCTGCCAACAGGGTGAGCAGGGCGCCGCCCGACAGCAGCAAGGTGAGCAGACCGGGTTCGAGGGCGAGCCGGCTCAGCCAGGGTAGCGCCTTGCCGGCCCGGATGCGGGCGTAGAGCTGCTCCGCCCAGGCGATGTCGTGCTCGCTCGGGCGGGTGCGTACCGACTGGTACTCGATGATCTGTCGCTGTTCGTTGAGGATGGGGGTGACATAGGCGTTGACCCAGTAGAACTTGCCGCTCTTGGCGCGGTTCTTCACCAGCCCCATCCAGCTTTTGCCCTGGCGCAGTCGCTGCCACATGTCGGCAAAGGCGGCCTTGGGCATGTCGGGGTGGCGTACCAGATTGTGGGGCCCCCCCTCCATTTCGGCGGGGTGATAACCGGCCACGTCACAGAAGTGCTGGTTGGCGTAGGTAATGTGGCTGGCGGGGTCGGTCGTCGAGATCAGTGACAGGTGGTCGGGGAAACGTATCTCCCCCTCCCGTTGGGTTGTGGTCATGAGTGCATCCTGATTGAGCCAAGTAACTGATAGATTTGTTTTTATTTTTTGTGATTGTTACCGGCCCATTCTAGGGGGCAGCAAGCGCGCTATCTTGGCTTGGGTCAATTAATCGCCACTCTCGCTTAGCTAAATAGTGCAAATGAAAGGTGCATCTGCGCAGGCGGATGGCAAAGGAGTGGGCGGCATGCTCCAAGGGGGGCAGAGGTTGCAGGCGCCCCGCAGGGGCGCCCGGGATCAGCGGCTGGCCAGCGGGTAGGTAAAGAGGGCCAGGTGGGCGAAGTTGAACAGGAAGTGGATCGCGATGGCGACGCCCAGGCGCCCGCTCAGCAGGAAGGCCAGGCCATAGCAGGCCCCCGCCAGCGCGGCGAACAGCACCAGCAGCGGGCCACCGGCCAGGTGGGCGGCGCCGAACAGCAGGCTGGCCACCAGCACCCCAAGCCAGCGCCGGCTGTGTGCGGCGATCCCCTGCTGCAGGAAACCGCGAAACAGCGCCTCTTCCGCCACGCAGGTGAACAGCAGGTTGTTGAGGGCAAACAGCCACCACCAGCCGGGCAGGCCCACCTCGGGCTTGAGGGCTCCCAGCTGCCAGGCGGCGATCAGCAGGGCCGCCAGCGGCACCAGCAGCAGTGCCAGTCTGCGCCACTGAATGGTGCCGCCCGGGCCCAGCAAGGCGGGCCAGGCCAGCAGCAGGCCGAAGAAGACCAGCGGCTTGTCCAGGTTGAGGTACATGTTGAACGGCACGCTGGCGGGGCCGGCCTGCACCTGATCCAGCACCTTCAGGTTGGTGAAGCCGGGGATGAGGTGCAGCATCAGCGCCACCGCCCACAGCAGCACGGCACCCAGGGCGACGGCGCGCCAGGGCTGGGGCAGGGAGGGGGTGCGCCAGGCCAGCAGCAGGCCCGCCGCGCTGGCCAGCAGGGCGACTGGGCTCAGGTGGCCGAGGCCGAGAGCCGCCAGCAGGGCGACGGCCAGCATGATGACGCCGGGCAGCCGTTGCCGGGCCAGACAGAGCAGGACGGCCAGCGCCAGTGCTCCCCAGATGAGTGAATCAGGTAGAGGCAACATTGAGTCTCCAAGGCCGATGAAAGTCCCGCACCTTAACAATGGGACATCCCATGAGACAAGGCTTAATAAGCTGGTCGGATCCCGTGTTCGGCTGGCTGCCAGGGCGCGCGGCCATAAAAAAACCGGAGCAGGGCTCCGGTTTTGGCAAGGGTGACAAGGCGTCTCAGCGGCCGGATTCGGCGATCACCCGGGCAATGATGTCGGCACGCTTGCTGGCTTCCAGCTCGCCCAGGGCGATGAGGCCGGCCTTGAAGATGACGTTCTTCGGCAGGCTGACGTCGTCCAGGGTGGCGATGGCTTCGACGTGCATACCGTTCAGACGGCTGGCATCGCGCGGGCTCAGGTTGACCTGGGTGTTCAGCACCTGCTTGCCTTTCTTCTTGGCAGGGGCGGCTTTTTTCGGTTGTTCCTGCTCGTCTTCTTCCGGCAGCTCGTCATCAAAATCGTAAATAGACATAGTCAATCCTGTTGGTTAGGCAATGGGGCATGGTTGCCCGATGTCGTTTTTCAGAGGGGTCGATCAGCCCATATCCTCGTTGCGGATAAAGGCGCGCCAGGAGCCGAGCACCTGGGCAAAATCTTCCAGCCCGCACATGGCCAGCTGTTCATCATCGTAGTAGGCGAGATCGTCGAGATCCTCATCCTGCTCGATATTGAGGACGTTGGCTTTCACCTCGGCTTCCTCGTGGGTCAGCAGCAGGGAGTAGTCGCCGCCAAGCAGCCGGTATTCGACGCGAGCCCGGCTGGAGAGCTGATCGATGATGGCGAACAGCTCGTCGAGTTTCTCCTCGTCCTTGCCCACTTCGTCGATCAGCCACTGGCCGATGGCCTCATGGCCCATGGAGAACCGGGCGCGATAACCGCCGAACGGATCGCGGCGAAATTCATAATCCATAGTTCAGTCCATAGCGGAAGGGTGAGTCGTCATGGGCAGGGTAAATCCTGCTCCATGGCGGGGCGCATATAGCGTAAAGTGGCCTATTCTAGCGAGCCCCCCCTCGCTTGTCTTGAAGATGTGGCATCTTTGCCCCGCTACCGGCGCTTTGTGGCCGGTCCGGCCCCCGCTTTGGAGATGTGATGCAGCTAAACGATACCCTCGCGCGCCAGAGAGTCAGTCGGGCGATAAAGATCCTCTCTTCTTCGGCCAACGTGATGAACGAGCCACAGCGACTCATCATCGCCTCAGGCTATTCCCGTTTCGTTCAGCGGAGTACCTATGCAGCTCAATGACACCCTCGCACGGCAGATAGTCAGCCGGGCGATGAAGATCCTCTCTTTTTCGGTCAACGTGATGGACGAGCACGGCCTGATCATCGCGTCCGGCAACCCGGAGCGGCTCCATCAGCGTCATGAGGGGGCCGTGCTGGCGCTGACCGAAAACCGGGTGGTGGAGATCAGCGACGCCACCGCCCGCGAGCTGAAGGGGGTGCGCCCCGGCATCAACCTGCCCATCGCCTATCAGGGGGAGCTGCTCGGGGTCATCGGCATTTCGGGCGATCCGGACGAAGTGCGTGCTTACGCCGAGCTGGTGCGCATGACAGCCGAGCTCATTCTGGAGCAGGCGGCGCTCACCGAACAACTGCAGTGGGACAAGCGCCACAAGGAGGAGCTGGTACTGCAGCTCATCCGTGGTGAAGGACGGGAAGATCAGCTGCAGCAGGCGGCCCGTTTCCTCGGGCTGGATCTGGCCCAGCCGCGGGTGGTGGCGGTGCTGGCGCTGGAGGAGGCCGACCCGGCGCGGCTGCGGGAGCTGGTACACCTGCTGGAAAACCCGGAGCGGGACAACCTGGTGGCCATCAACGGTCTGGACGAGATAGTGGTGCTCAAGCCGGCCCAGCTCAGCGACGGCATCTGGCAGTCGGCGCAGGAGCGCAGCCGCATCAAGCAGCTGCTGGCCCGCATCCCCCACTTTCGGGTACGCATCGGAGTGGGTGATTACTTCGCCGGCACCGGCGGGCTGGCGCGTTCCTACCAGACGGCGCGGGACACCTTGCGCCGTGGCATGCGGCAGGCGCCGCGCAAACAGGTCTATTTCTTCGAGGATTACCGGCTGCCGGTGCTGCTTGGCAGTCTGGCGGACTCCTGGCAGGCGGATCAGCTGCGGGCCCCGCTGCACAAGCTGGCGCAGGAGGACACAAAGGGAACGCTGCAGAAGACGCTGCGCCAATATTTCTTGCAGGATTGTGATCTGCATCCCTGCGCCGAAGCCCTGTTCATCCACCCCAATACCCTGCGCTATCGGCTGACCCGGATTGAGCAGATAACCGGGTTGAATTTCAACAAGTTAGATGACAAGTTTCTGCTCTATCTCGGGTTAAACCTCGACAGCTGATTTGTTCGTTCATACAGAAAGTTGCGTTTTACAACGCTGATATTTGGTTTTTTGACCAAAGCATTCCGATCCCGGATCACCATAATGGCCACCACTCACTCATTTGAAAGGTGCCCGTCATGATCCCTGTATCCGCGCTCGGCGCTCTCGCCGCGCTCTCCATCGCCATCTTCCTGATCCTGAAGAAGGTGCCGCCCGCTTACGGCATGATCGTCGGCGCCCTGGCCGGTGGCCTGATCGGCGGCGCCGATCTGACCCAGACCGTCGCCCTGATGATCGGCGGTGCCCAGGGGATCACCACGGCGGTGATGCGGATCCTGGCGGCGGGCGTGCTGGCCGGCGTACTGATCGAATCGGGCGCCGCCACCACCATCGCCGAGACCATCGTCAAGAAGCTGGGTGAAACCCGCGCCCTGCTGGCGCTGGCCCTGGCCACCCTGATCCTGACTGCGGTCGGCGTGTTCGTGGACGTGGCCGTCATCACGGTCGCCCCCATTGCGCTGGCCATCGCCCGCCGTGCCGACCTCTCCAAGGCGGCCATCCTGCTGGCGATGATCGGCGGCGGCAAGGCGGGCAACGTCATGTCCCCCAACCCCAACGCCATCGCGGCAGCAGATGCCTTCCACCTGCCGCTCACCTCTGTGATGGCGGCCGGTATCATCCCGGGCCTGTTCGGGCTGGTGATGGCCTACTGGCTGGCCAAGCGCCTCAACAACAAGGGCAGCAAGGTCGCCGCCGACGAGGTGGTGAGCTTCAATGGCAGCAAGCTGCCGGGCTTTGCCGCCGCCATCAGTGCGCCGCTGGTGGCCATCCTGCTGCTGGCCCTGCGCCCCATCGCCGGCATAGTCGTGGACCCGCTCATTGCACTGCCCCTCGGCGGCCTGGTCGGCGCCCTGATGATGGGCAAGTTCAGCAAGGTGAACCAGTTTGCCGTCTCCGGCCTGGCCCGCATGGCGCCGGTGGCCATCATGCTGCTGGGTACCGGTACCCTGGCTGGCATCATCGCCAACTCCGGTCTCAAGGATGTGCTGATCAGCGGCCTGACCGCCTCCGGCCTGCCCTCCTACCTGCTGGCCCCCATCTCGGGCGCCCTGATGTCGCTGGCGACCGCCTCGACCACCGCCGGTACCGTGGTGGCCTCCAACGTGTTCAGCTCCACCCTGCTCGAGCTTGGTATCAGCAGCCTGGCGGGGGCCGCCATGATCCACGCCGGTGCTACCGTGTTCGACCACATGCCCCACGGCTCCTTCTTCCATGCCACCGGTGGCAGCGTCCACATGGGCGTGGGTGAGCGGCTCAAGCTCATCCCCTACGAAACCGCGGTCGGTCTGACCATTGCCGCCGTCTCCACCCTGATGTTCGGCGTGTTTGGCCTCGCCTAAGGAATTGATATGAAAATTGTTATCGCCCCCGATTCATTCAAGGAGAGCCTCAGCGCCATGGCGGTGGCCGATGCCATCGAGGCCGGATTCAAGCAGGTGTTGCCGGATGCCACCTACGTCAAATTGCCGATGGCCGATGGCGGCGAGGGGACGGTGCAGTCCCTGGTGGACGCCACCGGTGGCCGCATTCTGCCCTTCTACGTGACTGCTCCCCTTGGCAACAAGGTACAGGGCTTCGTCGGTCTGCTGGGGGATGGCGAGCGCGCGGTCATCGAGATGGCGGCGGCCTCCGGCCTGCATCTGGTGGCGCCTGAGTTGCGCAATCCGCTGCACACCTCCAGCAGCGGTACCGGCGAGCTGATCCTGGCGGCCCTCGACATGGGGGTGAAGCATCTGATCCTCGGCATCGGCGGCAGCGCCACCAATGACGGCGGTGCCGGCATGATCCAGGCGCTCGGCGGCAAGCTGCTCAAGCGCGACGGCACTCCCATCGCACCGGGCGGCGCTGGTCTGGCCGAGCTGGCCACCATCGATCTGAGCGGGCTCGATTCACGCCTCGCCAAGATCACCATCGAAGTGGCCTGCGACGTGGACAACCCGCTGTGCGGGCCGAAAGGGGCCTCCGCCGTATTTGGTCCGCAGAAGGGGGCGACCCCCGCGATGGTGGCGCAGCTGGACGCCAACCTGGCCCACTACGCCGACTGCATCGAGCAGGCGCTTGGCAAGCAGGTGAAGGAGATTGCGGGAGCGGGTGCCGCCGGTGGCATGGGGGCGGCCCTGGTGGGTCTGCTTGGCGCCGAGCTCAAACCCGGCATCCAGATCGTCATCGAGGCGCTGAAACTGGCCGAGGCGGTGGCCGATGCGGATCTGGTCATCACCGGCGAGGGACGCATCGACAGCCAGACCATCCACGGCAAGACGCCAATCGGTGTCGCACGCTGCGCCAAGCAGTTCGGCAAGCCGGTGATCGGCATTGCGGGCTGCCTGACCGACGATTACGGCGTGGTGCATGAGCACGGGCTGGATGCGGTGTTCGCCGTGGTCAACCGTGCCATGTCGCTGCCGGAGGCGCTGGCCACTGCCACTACCAACCTGCAGCTCACGGCCCGCAACGTGGCGGCGCTCTATCTGCTGCGACCCTGACTCTCTTCTGGCCGGTGCCTGGCGCCGGCCAACCCCGCCCCGTGTCGCGGTGACGACCTGCCCCGCTGCAGGTCTGCCCGAAACACCTTGCCGATCAGATGATCGGCTTTTTTCATTATCCTGCTGTATAGCCTGTGCTTTTCTGCGGTTTCTGTATTCTGGCCGCCGACTTTGCGGCATAGTGATCCCCCATAGTACAAGGAGCAACCCATGATCTTGCTGACCCTGGGGGTACTGCTGTTTACCCTGATCCACCTCTATCCCTGCTTCGCAGGCGCCCATCGGGCCCGCTTGCGCGAGCGGCTGGGGGAGAATCGCTACAAGGGACTCTTCTCGTTGCTGGTGTTCATCGCCATCGCCTGCATCATCGCCGGCTGGCGCACCGCCAGCCCCCTGCCGCTCTATTTTCTGCCCGCCTGGGGACCGACCCTGATGATGGCGGTCATGCCCATCGCCCTGATCCTGTTCTGCTCCGGCCAGGGGCCCAACCACCTGCGGCGCTGGCTGGTGCATCCCCAGTTGCTCGGCACCCTGCTCTGGGCCGGCGCCCACCTGGCGGTCAACAGCGAGGCCCGCTCCCTGGTGCTGTTTGGCGGCATCGGCCTGTGGGCGCTGGTGAGCATCGTCTGGATTTCGGTGCGGGACTGGCAGCGCCATCCCCGTCCGGCGGCCAACTGGTATGGCACCGGGCTCAGCGTGGGGGCCGGGCTGGCGCTCACCGCCCTGCTGATCTTCTGGGGGCACGGCATGCTCACCGGCATCCCCCTCTATTGAGCGGGTGAACCGGCCGGCGTGCCCGCGCGTATGTCACTCATCTGTCTGACAGGAGTCGCTCGATGAAATGGATCATGTTGTTGCTGACACTCGGGGCCGGGGCGGCCGTCGCCGCCTGCCCGGACTACTTCAACGTGGAGATGCGGGAGCTCAACAGCACCCAGCGCCACAACCTCTGCCAGCTGACCGAGGGCAAGGTGGTACTGGTGGTCAATACCGCCTCCTACTGCGGCTATCGCGGCCAGTTCCGGGATCTGGAGACGCTCTATCAGACCTACAAGGAGAAGGGATTGGTGGTGCTCGGCTTCCCCTCCAATGACTTCTGGCAGGAGGCGGGGGAGGAGGGCAAGACAGCCTCGGTCTGCCGACGCGATTACGGGGTGACCTTCCCCATGTTCAACCGGATCGCCGTACGCGGGGCCGATGCCAGCCCGCTTTACCGGGGGTTGGCCACGGCGGCAGGCGAAGCGCCGGGCTGGAACTTCCACAAATACCTGGTCGGCCGTGACGGCAAGCTGGTCGCGAGTTATGGGGCGAACCAGAATCCGGCGGACGATCCCCTGCAAAAAGAGGTCAAACGGGCGCTCGGCCTTTAGCGCTACCCCGCGGCGGGCGGCTCTGGAATAATGGGGGTCCGCTCTTCTCTCTGGTAATCCCGTGCTGCAACGTCTGCCCCAAATGGTGATCTTCGATGCCCTGGTCCGTGAACAGGGCATCTCGGCGGCCGCCCGGCGGCTCGGGGTCTCCAAATCCCACATCAGCAAACAGCTGGCCCAGCTGGAGACCGAACTCGGTGCCCAGCTGGTGCAGCGCACCACCCGCCGCTTCTCTCTCACCGAGCTCGGCCAGGAGTATGCCCGCCACTGCCGCGCCCTGGTGGCGGTGGCGCTGGAGGCGGACTCCATGGTGGCGGAGCGGCGCGGCAAGGTGAGCGGCATCCTGCATCTGGGGGTCGGCCAATCCTTCGGCCGGCTGCACGTGATCCCGCGCCTCAAGGCGTTTCAGGATCGCTACCCCGAGCTGGAGCTGGAGGTCTCGCTGTTTGATCACCGCACCAACCTGGTGGATGAGGGGCTGGATCTCTGGATCACCACTTATGAGGACAAACCCGAGGCCCTGGTGGGGCAGCGGCTGGCGGACATTCACTTCGTGCTGGTGGCCTCGCCGGACTATCTGCTGAGCCACGGCACCCCGCTGCACCCCAGAGACCTGGCTCAGCACAACTGTATCACCTATCAGAGCCGGGAGCGGCGCTACCACGAGTGGTCGTTTCGTCAGGGCAAGGAGCGCCAGACGGTGCAGGTGGCCGGCAACTACCGGGTGGATCTGGCGGAGGCGGTGCGCGACGCCGCCCTGGCCGGGCTCGGCATTGCCTACGTGGCCAACTACCTGCTGGACAAGGAGTTGCAGTCCGGCCAGCTGATCCCGCTGCTGCCCCAGTGGCGGCCTAACCAGAAGATGGCGGTGCACGCCGTCTATGCCAGACGTGAGCACCTGGATCCCAAGATCCGGCTGTTCATCGACTTCCTCAAGGAGAGCTTCGGTCCAAATCCCTACTGGGAGCAGCGGCTGGCCCCCTGGCTTGGTGGTAAATTGTCCGGCACCGAGGAATAATCGTTTCCATATAAGAACACTGGCTTTCGCTTGAAACCAAAATCGAGTCAAATCAGCCAGTTGCCGCAACCGGTATCGTGCAAACGTTTTTGCTAACAGGGCTGTAACCAAGTGGACTTGCAGTGGCGAGGCCGGGAGCGCAGAATCCGCGCCCATCTTTCGCCCCACCTGATGGAGTCCCTATGATTGCCCTGCTCGGCATCCTGAGCATTCTGGCCGTGGCCACGCTCTGCTCTGATAATCGTCGTCGTATCCCGTTGCGAACAGTGGGCCTGGCCCTCTGCCTGCAGATCCTCTTCGCCGGCCTGGTGCTCTGGCTGCCCGCCGGTCAGCACGTGCTGAACGGGGTGAGCGAAAGCGTCAGCAGCGTGATCGGTTACGGTCAGGAGGGGATCGCCTTCCTGTTCGGCGATCTGGCCAAGTTCAAGCTGGGCTTCATCTTTGCCTTCAACGTGCTGCCGGTCATCATCTTCTTCTCCGCGGTGATCGCCATCCTCTACCACATCGGCCTGATGCCGAAAGTGATCGCCCTGCTTGGCGGCGGCCTGCAGAAGCTGCTGGGCACCGGCCGCGCCGAGAGCCTCTCCGCCACCGCCAACATCTTCGTCGGCATGGTGGAGGCGCCGCTGGTGGTCAAACCCTATCTCTCCAAGATGTCCGACTCCCAGTTCTTCGCGGTGATGAGCTGCGGCCTCGCCTCCGTGGCCGGCGGTACCCTGGTGGGTTATGCCAGCATCGGGGTCGAGCTGAAATACCTGATCGCGGCGGCCTTCATGTCGGCGCCTGCCGGTCTGGCCATGGCCAAGATCCTGGTGCCGCCTGCCGCCGAAGAGCAGGACCATCATCAGGACGTGGTGATCCCGCGCGCCACCAACGTGATTGAAGCCGCCGCCGATGGCGCCATGTCCGGTCTCAACATCGCGGTTGCCGTGGGGGCCACTCTGCTGGCGTTCGTCGGGGTGATCGCCATGCTCAACGGCCTGCTGGGCTGGGCCGGAGACCTGGTGGGGCTGGAGCTGAGTTTCCAGATCATCCTGGGCTGGCTGTTTGCGCCCGTCTCCTGGCTGATCGGTATCCCCTGGGAGCAGGCTCAGGCTGCCGGCGCCCTGATCGGGACCAAGATAGTGGTTAACGAGTTCGTCGCCTTCATCGCCCTGGTACAGGACCAGACCCTGAGCGAGTCGAGCAAGGCCATCGTCACCTTCGCCCTGTGTGGTTTCGCCAACATCTCTTCCATGGCGATCCTGATCGGTGGCCTGGGTGCCATGGTGCCGGAGCGCAAATCCTTCATCGCCCGTTACGGCATGCGCGCCATCCTGGCGGGTGTGCTGGCGAACCTGATGAGTGCCTCGCTGGCAGGCTTGTTCCTCGCCCTCTGATTGACCCTGAAGCTAGCACCTTCCGGTCAGAGCCCGCTTCGGCGGGCTTTTTTGTGGCCGTTTGCCGGCAAAAAAAAAGCGCCTCAGGGAGGCGCGGGGAAAAAGACAGATTGGAAGCGTCACATGGGTGCCACTTGAATGAGGGATGAGCCATGCCATCCAAGTGTGAAGCCATGATGCCTGATGCTGTCTGAAGCCCTTCTGAGGCGATTCTTCATACTATGTTCATTTTGCTAAACGCAATACGGGCTGGCTGGTCAGGGAGTCAGCACAAAGTGATCGGCAGTCTGCTGTTCCAGCGCCAGCAACCAGCGTTTGATGGGGATGCCGCCGGCATAACCGGTCAGCTCGCCGCTGCGGCCGATCACCCGGTGACAGGGCACTATGATGCTGAGCGGATTGCGGCCATTGGCGGCCCCCACCGCGCGAACCGCCTTGGGATTGCCGATGGCCTGGGCTATCTCGAGGTAGCTGACGGTTTCGCCGTAGGGAATGTCGCCCAGGGCGCGCCACACCGACTGCTGGAAAGGGGTGCCCCGGGCGGCGAGCGGCAGATCGAAGCGGTGCAGGCGACCGGCGAAGTAGGCCGCGAACTGTTCGATGAAGGGGGCCAGCGCCTGATCGTCGCGCTGCCACTCGTCGGTCGGGGTCACCGGCTGCTCGCCTAGCACGAACTCCACATAGCGCAGCCCGTCCCGGTCGATGGCGATGAGCAGGGGGCCGTGGGCGCTGTCGCAAAAACTGAATTTCATTCTGTCATCCTCGGGCGTTGGGCAAGGGCCCGGCTAGTCCACTACCGGCTTGCCGCGGGTCGATTTTATCTCCCCCTTGCGCTTCTTGGCATCGACCCGCTTGCGCTGGGAGCTGCGGGTCGGCTTGGTGGCATGGCGGGCCTTGGGGCGCCAGGCCGCTTTCTTCAGCAGCTCCACCAGACGGTTCATCGCCTCCTTGCGGTTCATGTCCTGGCTGCGGTGGGTCTCGACCCGGATCATGATGAAACCGTCGTGAACCCGGCTGTCGCTCAGCTTGTCGAGCCCCTCCTTGTAGAGCGGGGTGAGGCTGGGGGAGTTGCGGTAATCGAAGCGCAACCAGACGGCGGAGTCGGTCTTGTTGACGTGCTGGCCACCGTTGCCCTGTGCTCGCATGGTCTGGAATTGCAGTTCATGCCAGGGCAGGGTAACGCTGTTGGAGATGACTAACATACTGCGGTGCTCTTGTTTGGTGCATCGGCTGTGGCTGGCTCAGCTTGGTGCCTCATAATGGGGCGAGATGCGCTCCCTTGGTGATGCCGGGAGAGTCCTGCTCCAGGCCTAAATGCTATCTTTTTGAAATTAAACAATAAAAAGACTTGGCACAAGAATTGATTCCCCATTCATGACATACCATGGATTGGGAGCAACCAGATGAAGCTGATTACTGCGATTATCAAACCCTTCAAGTTGGACGACGTGCGCGAAGCCATCGCCAACCTGGGGGTCGAGGGTCTGACCGTGTCCGAGGTCAAAGGGTTTGGCCGCCAGAAGGGGCACACCGAATTATACCGGGGAGCCGAGTATCAGGTCGACTTCCTGCCCAAGGTAAAGCTGGAGATAGCGACGGCCGACGACAATGTCGAAGGGGTGATCGAGGCGATCTGCAAGGCCGCCTATACCGGCAAGATCGGTGACGGCAAGATTTTCGTCTATGACCTGCTGCAGGCCGTGCGCATTCGAACCGGTGAGAGCGACGACGAGGCGCTCTGATCGCGCTGGATGGGGCGAATGATCGGTACGTTGTCGCTGATTGACTCCATGGTGGGGCCGGATAGGATTCTATCCGGCCCCTTTGTTTGAACAGGGTTTAAATATGTGATCCCGCCACATCAGGATTTCTTGATCCGGCTGTCGAACTCAATGCAAAATGCAAACAGCAATGGTTCTCACTCGATATAGCAACTCAAGGAATGGATGATGAAAATGAAGATGTTGGCACTGGCTTTCTCTGCGTTGGCGGCTCAGTCGGCATTGGCGGCAGGGGAGGTGAATGTCTACTCCAACCGGCAGGATGAGCTGATCAAGCCCATCATCCAGCAGTTCGAGAAGGAATCGGGCATCAAGGTCAACGTGGTGTTTGCCAAAGAGGGGCTGAACGAGCGTCTGGAGCGGGAAGGCAAGCTCTCCCCGGCCGATCTGATGCTGACCGTCGACATCAGCCGGCTGACCGATCTGGTGGACAAGGGGCTGGTGCAGCCGGTGGACAGCAAGATCCTGCAGGAGAACATCCCCGCCATCTATCGTGATCCGGACAACCGCTGGTTCGCGCTGACCACCCGGGTGCGCGCCATCTATTCCAGCAAGGATCGTCTCGGCAAGCTCGATACCATCAGCTACGAAGATCTGGCCAAGCCTGAATTCAAAGGAAAAATCTGCACCCGCAGCGGCAAGCATGAGTACAATGTGGCGCTGGTCTCCTCCATGATCGTCCATCACGGCATGGCCGAGACCAAAACCTGGCTGGAAGGGGTCAAGGCCAACCTGGCGCGCAAACCGCAGGGTAACGACCGGGATCAGGTCAAGGCGATCAAGGATGGCATCTGCGACCTGTCGCTCGGCAACAGCTACTATCTGGGCGCCATGTTGAAAGATCCGGCGCAGAAATCCTGGGCTGATGCCGTCTACATCAACTTCCCGAACCAGGCTGACCGCGGTGCCCACGTCAACGTGAGCGGCGTGGCCATGACCAAGTATGCCAAGAACAAGGCAGAGGCCCAGAAGCTGATGGAGTTTCTGGCTGGCGACACCGCCCAGCACATGTATGCGGACGTGAACGCCGAATATCCGGTCAAGGCCGGGGTCGAGCCTTCCGCCATGGTCAAGTCCTGGGGCAGTTTCAAGTCTGACGCGCTACCGGTCAGCGATTACGCCAAGCACCGCAAGGACGCCTTGCAGTTGCTGGATGAAGTGAAGTTCGACTTGTAATTCAGATGGGGCCAATGGCCCCATCAACCTCTGTGGTCTCATGAAAAATTGTGGATGGATTACCGGCAGCTGGGTTACCGCCCTGCTGCTGGCTTTGCCGGTGCTCGCCCTCGTCTTCTCAGCCTTCTCGGCTGAGGGGGAGCTGTTTCGCCACCTCGCCGATACCGTGCTGCTCGACTATCTGGCCAATACCCTGGGGCTGGTGGTCGGCGTGGTGCTGCTCAGCCTGCTGTTTGGTGTGCCAACCGCCTGGCTGGTAGCCATGTGTCAGGTGCCGGGGCGGCGTGCCCTGCAGTGGGCCTTGATGCTGCCGATGGCGATGCCCTCCTATATCGTCGCCTACGTCTATACCGACCTGCTCGACTACTCGGGCCCGCTACAGGCCGGGTTGCGCGCCCTCTTTGGCTGGAACAGTCCGGCCGATTACTGGTTTCCGGCCATTCGCTCCCTTGGCGGCGCTGCCTGGGTGCTGGCACTGGTGCTGTTCCCCTATGTCTATCTGCTGACCCGCGCCTCCTTTCTGGAGCAGTCAGTCAGCCTCATTCACTCCAGCCGCCTGCTCGGCTGTACCCCGTGGCAGAGCTTTCGTCGCCTCAGTCTGCCGCTGGCGCGCCCCGCCATCATGGTGGCGGTGTCGCTGGTGGCCATGGAGACGTTGGCCGATTTTGCCACTGTCCACTTCTTTGCCATCAACACCCTGACCACGGCGGTCTACGACACCTGGCTCGGCTACGGCAGTCTGGCCACTGCGGCCAAACTCTCCTGCCTGATGCTGCTGGCTGTGGTACTGCTGATCGCGCTGGAGCGCCGCTCGCGCAGTCGGCAGCAGGTGTTCCAGAAGTCGATGGGCCATGAGCAGCCGCTGCGCTATCCGCTCAAGGGGATGAGTCGTTGGCTGGCCGGTCTCTGGTGCTGGGGGCTGGTGCTGGCCGGTTTCGGCCTGCCGTTCGTCATCCTGCTCGATTACGGGGTGCGCTACTTCGAGTTGTCGTGGACACCGGAGTTCGTTCGCTTTGCCGGTAACAGTTTGCTCATCTCGGCGCTGACCGCCCTGCTGGCGATGGGGATTGCCCTGCTGCTCGGCTTCTGCCGCCGCCTTGATGGCGGTTTCAAGAGTCTGCTGTCGTTGCGTATTGCCGCCATGGGCTACGCCATGCCGGGTACCGTGCTCGCCATCGGGGTGCTGGTGCCGCTCACCGCCCTCGATTTTGCCATCAATGATCTCGCCGAGTGGTTGGGGCGTCAGGGGCCGGGGCTACTGCTGACCGGCACCATCACTGCGATCGTGTTCGGCTATCTGGTGCGCTTCGTGGCCATCGCCATCGGCTCGGTGGAGAGCAGCATGGGCAAGATCTCCCCTAGCCTCGATATGGCGGCCCGCTCTTTGGGGCAGGGAGATGGGGCCATGCTGCGGCGGGTCCATCTGCCGCTGGTGCGCCGCGGTCTGTTTGCCGGCGCCATGCTGGTGTTCATCGAATCCATGAAGGAGCTGCCCGCCGCTCTGCTGCTGCGGCCGTTCAACTTCGATACCCTGGCGACCCACGTCTACCAGTTCGTCTCGGACGAGATGCTGGAGCGCGGCGCGCTGGGTGCCATCGTCATCGTGCTGGTGGGGCTGTTGCCGCTGATCTGGGTCAACCGCACTCTGGACAGTCCGGGCCACTGAGTCGCCACGTCGACCAATGAAATTGCATGTGGTGTGCTGAAAAAGGCAGTGCGCCGCCAGAAACGAGAGGAAGTCAGCCTTGTCCTGTTTGCAGGTTGAAAATGTCAGCTGCCGTTACAACGGCCGCAATGTGCTGGAACAATTGTCTCTGACTGTGGCAGACAACGAGATCGTCTGCCTGCTGGGAGCGAGTGGCTGCGGCAAAACCACGCTGCTCAAGGCCATCGCTGGCCTGCTGCCGCTGGCAGAGGGGACGATCCGCCTCGGCGATACCATGCTCGACGGGCCGGGTGCCAGCGTGCCGCCCGAGGCGCGCAATATCGGGATGATCTTTCAGGATTACGCCCTCTTTCCCCACCTGACGGTGGCCGACAACGTCGGCTTCGGTCTGACCAAACTCGAGCGTCGTGCCCGCCAGCAGCAGGTGGACGAGGCGCTGGCGCTGGTCAATCTGCAGGGGCTGGGGGATCGCTATCCGCACCAGCTCTCCGGTGGCCAGCAGCAGCGGGTGGCCATCGCCCGGGCGCTGGTGTGCAAGCCGCGGCTGATGCTGCTGGATGAGCCCTTCTCCAACATCGATACCCAGGTGCGGATGAAGCTGATCCTCGAGATCCGCGCCCTGCTCAAGCAGCAGGGGATCGGCGCCATCTTCGTCAGCCACAGCAAGGAGGAGGCGTTCGCCTTCGCCGACCGGCTGGCGCTGTTTCGCGCCGGTCACATCGAGCAGGTGGGCCAGCCGGAGCAGCTCTATCGCCGCCCGCAAAACCGCTTCGTGGCGGAGTTTCTCGGCGGGGTCAACTATCTGGCCGCCGAGGTGGTGGACTGCCACTGCGTGCAGACGGCGCTCGGGGTTATCTGTGGCAGCGAGCCCCATGGCCGGGCGGTGGGCGAGCAGTTGCAGCTGATGCTCAGACCCCAGCAACTGCTGCTGGAGAGTGCCGCAGATGGCGAGCTCAAGGTGGTGGAGCAGCAGTTCCTCGGCCACCACTGCCGGGTGCTGTTCGAGAGCGGCGAGCTGCGGCTGGAGGCGAGCATCGGCGAGCCGCTGGAGGGCACGCGGGCGCGGGTCAGGGTGACGTCTCACGCGCTGGTGTTGTTTGACCCTTTACCCTGAACGCGTGATATCGTCGTGAAATCAATGAACTGGAACCGCGCTGGTTTATAATCGCGCAACGCTAACCGCCCATATCGCCAATGTCTGTTCAGGGGAGAGATATATGAAAGCCCAAGCCGGGATCTGTGCCGAGCCCAATCTGCACGCCCTCTATCTGATGTTCAACCGCACCGGTGACGCCGCCGAGCTGGTGGCCCGTCTGGCCAGGTTGCCGGCCCTGTGGGAGGCGGTGGCCGCCGATTTCCCCGCTGCCGGCTTCAGCGGTCTGGTCGCCGTCGGTGCCGATGCCTGGGATGGCCTCTATCCTGCTGCCCGTCCGCCCCAGTTCCGCGGCTTCATGGCGCAATCCGCCAACGGCCAGGAGGCTCCCAACACTCCGTTCGATCTGTTCGTGCAACTGCGCGCCGATCGGGTCGATGTGCTGCATCACGCCGGTCAGCGCGTGATGGCTCTGCTGGCCGGGCTGGTGGAGCTGGCGGAAGAGGTGCGCGGTTTTCGCAACCTCGACTGCCGCGATCTGACCGGTTTCGTCGACGGCACCGAGAACCCGCAGGATGAGCACCGCGCCGAAGTGGCGCTGCTGGACGGCGGCGAGTTTGCCGGTGGCTCCTACATCCACGTGCAGCGCTGGGTCCACGCCATGAGCGACTGGGAGAAGCTGGCACTGAAGGAGCAGGAAGACATTATCGGTCGCACCAAGGTCGACAACATCGAGTACGAGTCGGCCGACAAGCCGCTGACCGCCCACATCAAGCGGGTCAACCTCAAGACGCCGAAGGGGGAATCCATGGAGATCCTGCGCCAGAGCATGCCCTGGGGCACCATGACCGAGCAGGGGCTCTACTTCATCTCCTGCTGCCGCACCCCGCAGCATTTCAACGCCATGCTGGCCAGCATGTACAAGGGGGAGGGCAGTCACTTCGATCACCTGCTGCGCTTCACCAAAGCGGTGACTGGCGCAGCCTTCTTCGCCCCTTCAGAAGATTTTCTGGTGGCGCAGGGCAAATAAGGCTCTCCCACCCGCAGATAACAAAAATCCCGGCCTTGGCCGGGATTTTGCGTTATGGCGGCACCGCGATGAGGCGGCGGCAACCATTACGGCGTCTGTTCGAACAGCTCGAGGGCGGAGAGGTAGAGCTCTTCGATGTCGGTGTCGCTGGTCGGGGTGATGAAGATGGTGTCGTCACCGGCGATGGTGCCGAGGATCCCTTCGGCCTTGCCGAGGGAGTCTAGCAGGCGGGCGATCAGCTGGGCCGCACCCGGGCTGGTGTGGATCACCACCAGGGCACCGTTGTGGTCGACATCCAGCACCAGATTCTTGAGCGGGCTGGAGGTGGTGGGCACGCCCAGTTCCACCGGCAGGCAGTAGACCATCTCCATCTTGGCATTGCGGGTGCGAACAGCGCCGAAGCGGCTCAGCATGCGCGATACCTTGGACTGGTTGATGTTTTCGAAGCCCATCTCTTGCAGGGCAGTCACTATCTCTGCCTGGGAGCCAAATCGTTCTTCTTTCAGCAAGGCTTTAAAGGCCTTGGCCAGTTTTTCTTGCTTGTCGTTATGCTTCATCTTGGACTCACGAATGAGGAGGTTTGGCTGCCTGTCACGCTCAGGCGGCAGATATGAACAGCGTGCCCATTTTGCATTCATATGCCTATTTTTGCAAGGAAGCGGCGCTTGTTCTGCATATTGATTCAAATATAGCTTGCATCCACCCATGCCAGCGTTAGAATCAGGACGAAATTTTGAAAACTTATTCAATTGGGCTGTATGGGTATTGAATTAATCGGTATCGAAAAATCCTGGCACAAGGTGCCGGTACTGCAACAGGTCAGCTTTCGGACCGCTCCCGGTGAGACCTTGGTGCTGCTGGGTCCGAGCGGTGCCGGCAAGAGTTCTCTGCTGCGCATGATGAACCTGCTGGACACCCCGGATGCCGGTATTCTGCGCATCGGTGAAAGTGAATTTTCTTTCCCGTCCAGCCTCTCCACCGCCGAGTTCAACCGCCAGACCCAGGCGCTGCGGCGCAAGGTGGGCATGGTGTTCCAGCAGTACAATCTGTGGCCCCATCTCACCGTGATGGAGAACCTCATCGAGGCGCCGGTCAAGCTGCTCGGCATGAGCAAGGCGGCGGCCATGGAGAAGGGGGGCTATCTGCTGGCCCAGCTGCAACTGGCGGACAAGCGCGACGCCTGGCCGGCGCGGCTGTCCGGCGGTCAGCAGCAGCGGGTGGCCATCGCCCGTACCCTGATGATGGACCCCCAGGTGCTGCTGTTTGACGAGCCGACCGCTGCTCTCGACCCCGAGATCACCAAGGAAGTGGCGGAGATCATCCGCAACCTGGGCCAGACCGGCATCACCCAGGTGGTGGTGACCCACGAGGTGGAGTTTGCCCGCAAGGTAGCCAGCCAGGTGATCTATCTGGAGAAGGGGCGGATCATCGAAGCCGGTTCCGCCGCCATTTTCCAAGCCCCGCAAACCAGCCGGTTTGCCGAATTCTTGATGCATTGATATTCAAATCGATAAGGAAGCTGTCATGAAAAAGAGTCTGTTGCTGGTCGCCGCCATGGGCCTGCTGAGCACCTCGGTGCTGGCCAAGGAGATCAAGTTCGCCACCGAGGCCACCTACGCGCCGTTCGAATACCTGGACGACAAGAACGAGTTCCAGGGTTTTGACATCGATCTGGCCCGCGCCATCTGTGAACAGGCCAAGCTGGAGTGCAGCTTCCACAACCAGGCTTTCGACAGCCTGATCCCCAGCCTGAAATTCCGTCGCTATGACGCCGCCATCGCCGCCATGGACGTGACCCCGGAGCGGGCCGCCCAGGTCGATTTCTCCGACATCTATTACCAGAACTCCGCCGTGTTCGTGACCAAGAAGGGCGCCTTCAAGGGGCCGGAAGAGCTGGTGGACAAGACCGTCGGCGTGCAGAACGGCACTTCCCATCAGTCCTATCTGGTGGACAACTGGGTGAGCAAGGGTCTGCTGACCGTGCCCTACGCCAGCTACCAGAGCGCCTTCCTCGACATGATGAACGGCCGCACCGACGGCGTGTTTGCCGATACCGCGGTCGCCGCCGACTGGCTCAAGCAGCACAAGGAGTATGCCGTGATCGGCACGCCGGTGACTGACGCCAAGTACTTCGGTACCGGTTTTGGCATCGCGGTGGCCAAGGGCAATCAGGAGCTGCTGACTCAGCTGAACAAGGGGCTGGCCGACATCAAGGCCAACGGCACCTATCAGAAGATCTACGACAAATATTTCGCGCACTAAGCCATGTTGAGCCTGTTGTTGGATGCAGCCTGGATGACCCTCGGGCTGGCCCTGGCATCCCTGGTCGGGGGCATGGTGCTGGCGCTGGCGTTCAGCGCCGCCGAACTGAGCAAGCAGCGTGCTCTGGTGTGGCCGGTGGCCACCCTGACCACGCTGATCCGCGGCTTGCCCGAGCTGCTGGTGGTGCTGTTCATCTACTTCGGCTCGACCCAGGTGCTGTTCCTCATCACCGGCGAGTACGTGGAGTTCAGCCCGTTCGCCTGCGGTGTGCTGGCGCTCTCCCTGCTGTTCGCCAGCTACGCCACCCAGACCCTGCGGGCCGCCCTCAATGCGGTGCCCGCCGGGCAGCGGCTGGCGGCACTGGCGCTCGGCCTTGACAAGCGTCACATCTTCTTTCGCATCGTGCTGCCCCAGGCGTGGCGGCACGCCCTGCCGGGGCTCGGCAATCAGTGGTTGGTGCTGCTCAAGGACACCGCACTGGTCTCCCTCATCGGGGTGAACGAGATGATGCGCCAGGCTCAGATGGCCTCGGCCAGCACCTATCAACCCTTCACCTGGTATGCCGCGGCGGCCCTCATCTACCTGGCCATCAGCCTGGTGAGTGAGTTTGGCTTGAAGCAGGCGTCCCGTTACACCCGCCGTTACGGAGGCTGATCATGCAGGATTACCTGATGACCTTGCTGGGTGGCCTGGCGATTACCCTGCAACTCACGGCATTCAGCCTGCTGCTCGGCGTACTGATGGCGGCTGCCATGACCTGGGTGCTGGAGCGCCGCATTCCGGTGGCGACCCAGCTGGTGCAGCTGTGGGTGCTGATCTTCACCGGCACGCCGCTGCTGATCCAGATCTTCCTCATCTACTACGGGCCGGGCCAGTTTGCCTGGCTCAAAGAGGGGCCGCTCTGGCCGCTGCTCAAGCAGCCTTGGTTCTGCGCCGTGCTGGCGCTCGGCTTCAATACCGCCGCCTACTCCACCCGGCTGTTCAAGGGGGCGCTCGATGCCATCCCGGCCGGTGAGGTAGAGGCCTGCCGCGCGCTCGGTTTCTCCGCCAGCCAGACTTTGTGGATGAAGGTGCGTCACGCCGCCCGGCGGCTGGTGCCCGCCTACTCCAACGAGGTGATCCTGGTGCTCAAGGGGAGTTCGCTCGCCAGTACCATCACCATCATGGATGTGATGGGGCTGGCCCAGCGCCTCAATGCCCAGACCTATGACACCCTGGCGGTGTTCACCGTGGCCGGTGCCCTCTACCTGACCATGAACGGATTGTTAACAATTGGTTTTCGTTGGTGTGAACGCAGGGCGTTGGCCTTTCAGGGCTGAAGTCGGTAGATCTACCTATTAATGGTGAGGGGAAGTGCAGGAAATCTGTGCTTCCCCTCCAATTTTTTGCATTTTCCCCCATTTTTATTCGCCGCCTGTTTATTGGCTCACAGAACCTGTGATTACAACTGTTATCAGATTGTTTTTTAGGGGGGGATCCTTTAAGGTTGGGCGCACAACAAGAAACAACCTTAAACCTACGCTTAAACATGGAGTTGATCATGAAAGTTGCCGTTCTGGGTGCCGCCGGTGGCATCGGCCAAGCCCTCGCTCTGCTGTTGAAAAACCGTCTGCCTGCGGGTTCCGAATTGAGCCTGTATGACATCGCTCCGGTGACCCCGGGCGTGGCGGTCGATCTGAGCCATATCCCGACTGACGTGAAAGTAAAAGGTTTCTGCGGTGAAGATCCGAGCCCGGCTCTGGTCGGCGCCGATGTCGTGCTGATCTCCGCCGGCGTGGCTCGCAAGCCCGGCATGGATCGTTCCGACCTGTTCAACATCAACGCCGGCATCGTCAAGAATCTGGTGGAAAAGTGCGCCGCCTCCTGCCCGAAAGCGCTGATCGGCATCATCACCAACCCGGTCAACACCACGGTCGCCATCGCCGCCGAAGTGCTGAAGAAAGCCGGTGTCTATGACAAGCGTCGCCTGTTCGGCGTCACCACCCTGGACGTGATCCGTGCCGAGACCTTCGTGGCCGACGCCAAGGGTTTGAACGTCGACAAGGTGCGCGTCAACGTGATCGGTGGCCACAGTGGCGTGACCATTCTGCCGCTGCTCTCCCAGATCGAAGGTGCCAGCTTCACCGCTGACGAAGTGGCCGCCATGACCAAGCGTATCCAGAACGCCGGTACCGAAGTGGTGGAAGCCAAGGCCGGTGGCGGTTCCGCTACCCTCTCCATGGGCCAGGCTGCCTGCCGTTTCGGTCTGTCGCTCATCAAGGGTCTGCAGGGTGAAGCCAACGTCATCGAGTGCGCCTACGTGGAAGGCGACGGCAAACACGCCACCTTCTTCGCGCAGCCCATCCTGCTTGGCAAGAACGGTGTCGAAACCGTGCTGGACTACGGCAAGCTGAGCGCCTTCGAACAAGAGGCGATGGATGGCATGCTGGCCACTCTGAAAGCCGATATCCAGCTGGGTGTCGAGTTCGTCAAGTAAGGCGTCCGGATGGACAGCAAGGGGAGCTTCGGCTCCCCTTTGTCGTTATGGTGACGGATGCAGGCGGCGCCGGCCTAAGGGGATGCCACCGGCTGCCGATAACAGGGTGCTGCAGGAGATCCTTATGATGAAACCCATTACCCTTGTCGGCCTTCTCTGTTTGCTGACGCCCCCATTGCTGACGAGCCAAGCGCAGGGGGCCGAGCCTTCCGCCTCTGCCGCCGCCGCGACGAGCGGGGCCGTGGCCGCCTCCGCATCGGCCAGTACGCCGGCGCAGCCGGAGGCGGCGGTCCCATCTGCTGCGACCGCTGTACCGGCGGCTGCGGATACCACGGCTCCGCCATCGGCCAGCCCGGCGACGGCTGATGCACCGGCAGCGGCCCCCATTCCCGCTCCTGTCGCCACGGATAGCGGGCGCTCACCCAATAGCCGCCCCATGACCAGTACCCCGAGCAGCAGCAGTGGGCTGAATGTGGACAGCGGCACGCTGCAGGCGGTGCCGCTCTATCGCCAGGACGAGCTGCTCAACTGGATTGAGCAGGGGCGTCACCTGCAGCAGGTAAAGCAGGACAGGTGCCAGCTTACCCAGGATATCGAGGTGCGGGCCGAGGTGATGAAGGTGCCTGCCTATCAGTTTTTGTGGGGGGACATGCTGGCCTGGGGGGTCTGCATCAAGCCCAACGCGGAGCTGGGGGTCAAATTCATGTGGGAGGCGGCCAATCAGGGGTTGGCGCCGGCGCTGGAACAACTGGGCCGTTACTACTGGAAAGGCACGCTGGTGCAAAAGGATCTGCTCAAGGCCGAGACCCTGATGCGGGAGGCAGCCAGCCTGGGCTTCCAGCGGGCACAGATCGAATGGGTGGAGATGCTGCTGCAGGGAATGGGCAGCCCGCTCGACTATGAAGAGGCCTACCACTGGTTGCACAGCACGGTGATCGGCGACAAGGCGCTGCATCAGAAGGCGACCAGCTTGTTGAGCCGGCTGGGCAACCGGATGCCGGCCAACGCCATCGCCCGTGCCAAGGCGATGCACTGATCTAAAAAAATGACCCACGGATCTGCATCCGTGGGCCGGGAGGTGCCGGCCGCCGTGCCGTGACAGGCTGGCCCCTCAGCTGGTTATAGTGATTAGCCCGCTTTACAGATCTTGGTGGGGACCAAAAACTTCGTAATGGAGCTGGCCGGCCGGAATGCCCGCCGCGATCAGCTGCTGCTTGACTGCCTGCATGAAGCCGACGGGACCACAGAAGTAGTAGTGGGCCTGCGGCGTGATGCGCTCCTTCACTGCAGTCAGATCCATGGTGCCGGCAAAGTCGTACTCTTCGCCCTGCACATCACTGGCCTGCGGCTCCCGATACCAGACCCGGCTCAGCAGGTTGGCGTTTTGGCGGGACTTTTGCTGAATATCCTCCCTGAAGGCATGTACGGCACCCTGTTCACAGGCGTGCAGCCAGGTGATGTCGGCCTGATGGCCGTTCGCCAGCAGCTGGTTGAGCATGCTCATCATCGGCGTGATACCCACACCGGCCGAGAGCAGCACCACCGGGGTATGGCCATCGGCTTTCAGGTAGAAATCGCCGGTGGGGGGCATCACCTCAATCTTGTCACCCGCTTGCAGATGATCGTGCAGCAGGTTGGAAACCTGGCCCTGCGGCTCGCGCTTGACGCTGATGCGGTAGTGTTGGCCATTGGGCGCATCGGAGAGGGAGTACTGGCGGATCTCCTGATATTCCAGCTCGGGGTGGATCAGCTTGATGCTGAGGTACTGGCCCGGCTTGAAGTCCAGTACCGGCTTGCCATCCACCGGCGCCAGCAGGAAGGAGGTGATGAGTTCGCTCTCGACCCGCTTCTCCTTGATCAGGAAGGGGCGGGAACCCTGCCAGCCACCTGCCTGGCTCGCCTTCTCCTGATAAATCTCGCTCTCGCGGCCGATGAAGATGCTGGCGAGCACGCCATACGCCTTGCCCCAGGCATCCAGCACCTCGTCGGTGACCGCACTTCCACCCAATTCTTTGAGCGTGGCCAAGAGATGACTACCTACAATGTGATATTGTTCTGGCTGGATCAGGAAACCCGTGTGCTTGTGGGCGATACGCTCCACGGCCCCGGCCAGTGCCCCCAGGTTGTCGATGTTCTTGGCATAGGCCGCCACCGCATTGAACAACGCCAGCGGCTGACCGCCGCTGCGCTGGTGCGCCAGGTTGAAAATGTCCTTCAGTTCCGGGTTATGGCTGAACATGCGCTGGTAGAAGTGCTGGGTGAGCGCGGGGCCCGCCGATTCGAGCAAAGGGATGGTGCTTTTGATGACGGCGATGGTGGCTTGGTCTAACATAGGGGGTCCTTGCTAATTGAACATCTAAAATGTCACTTAATAAGCTGCATCCTAGATGTTTATTTGATCTGAATCAATAATCAATTTCCGCGCGATGCGCCACAGGCACTATGAGACTAACTAGCTATACCGATTTTGGATTGAGAGCCCTGCTCTATCTGGCGACTCTGCCGGAGGGCGAATTGTCAAGCGTGGCCAAGGTCTCCGCCTTGTATGACGTCTCCCGCAATCACATGGTGAAGGTGGTGAACCAGCTGGTGAAATTGGGCTATCTGCAGTCCCAGCGCGGCAAGAATGGTGGGATCCGCATGGCTTGTGCGCCTGAGACCGTCAACATCGGTCAGGTGATCCGGGCGCTGGAAGGGAATCTGGACGGGATAGATTGCGGCTCGCCGGCCTGCCACATCGTCTCGGTCTGTCTGCTGAAGAATGCCCTGAAGGAGGCGATGAACGCCTTTCTGGCGGTGATGGACAGCTATACCCTGCAAGACCTGCTGGCCAATCGCGACGAGCTGCAGAAGGTGTTCGGCGAATTGATTCCGACTCTGGTGCTGGAGCCGGATGAAGAGAGCGAGTGAGCAAGAAAAAAGGCTGCCAGTGGCAGCCTTTTTTCAATCTTCAAAACCAGACTCGTTACGGTATAAATCAGGCATTATCCGCGCCATCTTCACCATGTTGTTCTCCACTTCCAGGATCTCGATGGGGTAGCCGGCCAGCCGCAGGCTGATGTTGGGCTGGGGGATCTCCTCCAGGTATTCCAGGATGGCGCCATTGAGCGTTCTGGGCCCGTCGATGGGCAGTTGCCAGCTCATCTCCTTGTTCAGCTCACGGATGCTGGCCGAGCCCTCCACCAGGAAGGAGCCATCCGGCTGGGGGTGGATCTCGTCGCTGGGAGCGGGGGTCATGGAGGTGGTGAAGTCGCCCACTATCTCTTCCAGAATGTCGTCCAGGGTGATCAGTCCCTGAATGTCGCCGTACTCGTCAACAATGAGGCCGATCCGCTCCTTGTTGCGCTGGAACTTGGCCAGTTGCACGTTGAGCGGCGTTCCCTCCGGGATGAAGTAGATCTCGTCCACTTCCCGCAGCAGGCTCGACTTGTTGAACTGATCCCTGGCCATCAGCCGCAGTGCGTCGCGGGCGTGCAGAAAGCCCACCACGTCGTCTATGTTGTCGCGATAAAGCAGGATCTTGGTGTGGGCGCAGTGGGCCAGCTGGCGCAGTATGGTTTTCCAGTCATCGTTGATGTCGATGGCGTAGATCTCGCTGCGCGGCACCATGATGTGCTCCACCGTCATCTTGTCCAGATCCAGAATGCTGAGCAGCATCTCCTGATGACGCTGGGGGATTAGGCTGCCGGCCTCGTTGACGATGGTGCGTAGCTCCTCGGTATTGAGGGCGTCATCCTTGCTGGGGTTGAGCCGCAGCAGCTTGAGCAGGCCGCTGGTGATGCCGTTGATCAGCCAGACCAGCGGCGAGAGCGGCACCATCAGCCCCTTGAGCACCCAGGAGGCCGGGTAGGCAATCTTCTCCGGGAACATGGCTGCCAGGGTCTTGGGGGTCACTTCACCAAACACCAGCACGATCAGGGTCAGGCCGAAGGTGGCGATGGCCACCCCGAGATCGCCGAAGACGCGGATACAGACGATGGTGGCGATGGCCGAGGCGAGGATGTTGACCAGGTTGTTGCCGATCAGGATCAGCCCCAGCAGGCGATCCGGGCGAGAGAGCAGCTTTTCTACCCGGCGGGCGGCCTTGTGTTTGGTCTGGGCCAGATGCCGCAACTTGTAGCGGTTGAGGGACATCATGCCGGTTTCGGAACTGGAGAAAAAAGCAGACAAGAGGATCAAGATAACGAGAACAATCAGCAATGTACTCGTTGAGATACTGTCCAAGAAGGGCTCCTGTGGGAGTGGGTGATAAAAAGGGTGGCGGTCAGCTCAACAAGACTTCTTTGACGAAGCGGCTGCCAAAATAGGCCAGAGTCAGGATGAAGCTGCCGATCATACTCAGGGTGATGACCTTGCGACCGCGCCAGCCACGGGTATGGTGGCCCCACAGCAGCAGCACGTAGACGCACCAGGCCAGGATCGAGAGGATAGCCTTGTGGGATTTGCCTTGGGCGAACATGTCTTCGAGGAAGAACAGGCCGGAGGCAATGGAGAGGGTCAGCAGGAACAGACCCGCCGAGATGAGCTGGAATAGCCGCTTCTCCACCGTCATCAGGGGGGGCATGGCGGGCAGCTGGCTGATCTTGCGCGACTTCAGCTGTCGGTCCAGACAGGCGAGCTGCAGCGCAAACAGGCAGGCGATCATCAATACCGAGTAGGCCATCAGCGCCAGACCTATGTGCAGCAGCAGCTGGGGATGGGCCTCCAGATGGGTGATGTAGCGACCGGGAATGAGGGCGCTGGCCGCCAGCAGCAGGGCCGAGAAGCTGTAGACCACCGGCAGCAGGATCCAGCCGTTGAAGCGTCGGGTGACGCAGGTCATGAAGCAGCTGATGATGAGACTGACCAGCGATGCCACGTTGAGCATGCTCAGATTCTGGCCGGAGTGAGTCACCAGCACTTCGCCAGCCACGGCGGTGCCATGGGCGATCAGGGCCAGTCCGATGCAGGCAAACAGGGGGGCTTGTCCCACTGGTTTGGCACTGAGCAGCAGGTGCAGAGAGGCGATGATGGCCAGCAGATAGAACGCCAGGGCCAGAACAGAGATCACGATCATAACCGGGTCGTTGTCGAGCAAGCGATTGGGAATAGGAAGGGCAGTATACCTTGCACAAGATGTGCTCGCCAGTTGTGCTGCCGCCGATCCGCCCATATATAGGCAGCAGTCTGCCACAGCGGCGCGCACCAGAAGGTGCGCCGGCACCGGCCGAAATACCTGCCGCCAGCCCTTTTTGAGGGCAGGCCACCGTGTGTGCGGCGAATAATCGTCCTCATTGCGCCGGCTGAGGTATAATGCCCCCATTTGTTACGCCAAGAACCGGAATGCGTCATGTTTGAGAATTTGACTGAACGACTCTCGCGCACCCTGCGCAATGTCAGCGGCCGTGGTCGTCTGACCGAAGAGAACATCAAAGAGACCTTGCGCGAAGTTCGCATGGCGCTGCTCGAGGCGGACGTCGCCCTGCCGGTGGTGCGTGACTTCGTGGCTCGCGTCAAGGAGCGAGCGGTTGGCCAGGAAGTGGCCAAGTCCCTGAGCCCGGGCCAGGCCTTCATCAAGATTGTGCATGGCGAACTGGTCTCGGTGATGGGGGAGGCCAACGAACAGCTCAACCTGGCAGCCCAGCCACCGGCCATCATCCTGATGGCGGGTCTGCAGGGTGCCGGTAAAACCACCACGGTTGGCAAGCTGGCCAAGCTGCTCAAAGAGCGCAGCAAGAAAAAGGTGCTGGTAGTCAGTGCCGACGTCTATCGTCCGGCGGCGATCAAACAGCTGGAAACCCTGGCCAATGACATCGGTGTGGACTTCTTCCCGAGCGATGCCAGCCAGAAGCCGGTCGACATCGCCAATGCGGCCATCGATCAGGCACGCAAGAAGTTCTATGACGTGGTGATCGTCGATACCGCCGGCCGCCTGCACGTCGACAGCGACATGATGGACGAGATCAAGCATCTCCACGCCACCATCAAGCCGGTCGAAACCCTGTTCGTGGTGGATGCCATGACCGGTCAGGATGCCGCCAATACCGCCAAGGCCTTCAACGAGGCGCTGCCGCTCACCGGCGTGATCCTCACCAAGGCGGACGGCGATGCCCGCGGTGGTGCCGCCCTCTCGGTGCGCCACATCACCGGCAAACCGGTCAAGTTCATCGGTATGGGCGAGAAGACCGATGCGCTGGAGCCGTTCCACCCGGATCGTCTGGCCTCCCGCATCCTCGGCATGGGCGACGTGCTCTCCCTCATCGAAGAGGTGGAGCGTAACGTCGATAAAGAGAAGGCGGCCAAGCTGGCCAGCAAGGTCAAGAGCGGCAAGGGCTTCGATCTGGAAGATTTCCGCGAGCAGCTGGCCCAGATGCGAAACATGGGCGGCATGATGGGCATGCTCGACAAGCTGCCGGGCATGTCCGGCCTGCCGGACAACATCAAGGATCAGATGGATGACAAGCTCACCGTGCGGATGGAGGCCATCATCAGCTCCATGACGCCCAAGGAGCGTGCCCATCCCGACCTCATCAAGGGCTCCCGCAAGCGTCGCATCGCCGCGGGCTCGGGTATGCAGGTGCAGGACGTGAACAAGCTGCTCAAGCAGTTCACCGAGATGCAGCGGATGATGAAGAAGATGTCCGGCAAGGGTGGCATGCGCAAGATGATGGGGCAGATGAAGAACATGCTGCCGCCGGGATTCGGTGGTGGCCGCGGCCCCTTCTGATTGCCGGGTCGTCATGCACACGTCAGGGGCTCACCATGGGTGGGCCCTTTTCATGGGGCCGCTTGTGCAAAAAATGGCTGGCTTGGTTGCAATTATTACGAATCCAAGTAGAATTACGCGGCTTATTTTAAGCTAGGGTCCGCGTGTTTGCGGGCCTTGTTCATTAGATGTTAATGAGGACGATATGGTAACCATTCGTTTACAACGTGGTGGCGCGAAAAAGCGTCCGTTCTACCAGGTAGTAGTTGCTGACAGCCGTAACGCCCGTGACGGTCGTTTCATCGAGCGCGTTGGTTTCTTCAACCCGGTTGCTTCTGGTAACGCTGAAAAGCTGAACCTGGACCTGGCTCGCATCGAGCATTGGGTTGGTACTGGTGCCGCTGTTTCTGACCGCGTTGCCAAGCTGATCAAAGACGCTGCCAAAGCTGCTTAATCAGCCAAACGGTAAGGAGTTAAGGTGGAAAAACCTGTAGTTCTGGGCACCCTAGGTACCGTTTACGGCATCAAGGGCTGGCTTAAAGTGAACTCCTTCACCGATGTTGCCGAAGCGATTTTCGATTACAACCCCTGGCTGATCAATCAGAACGGGGCGTGGCGTGAAATTCAGGTTTCATCCTGGAAGCGTCACAACAAGGGTCTGATCTGCAAACTCGATGGTATCGACGTGCGCGAGGATGCCCTGGCATTGACCAATGTCGAGATTGGCGTAGCCGCCGATCTGTTGCCTGCGTTGCCTGAGGGCGAGTTCTACTGGCGTGACCTGATTGGTTGCTCGGTAGTGACCACCAAGGGATACGACCTGGGCAAGGTGACCGAATTGATGGAAACCGGCTCCAACGATGTGTTGGTGGTTGAGGCCAATGTAAAAGATGCCTTTGGTGCGAAGGAGCGGTTGATTCCGTTCCTGGAAGAGCAGGTGATCAAGAACATTGATCTGACTGCTCGAACAATCGAAGTTGATTGGGATCCTGGTTTCTAGTTTCCCGCGCTAACACGGGTGCCGGAGGTTTCTTATGTGGATTGGGGTGATTAGCCTCTTCCCTGAGATGTTCCGAGCCATTACCGAGCACGGGGTAACGGGTCGGGCCGTCAAGAGTGGCCTGCTGCAGATTGAGTGCTGGAACCCCCGGGACTTTACCCACGATAAACACCGTACGGTCGATGATCGTCCTTATGGTGGTGGGCCCGGCATGTTAATGATGGTTCAGCCGCTGCGTGACGCGATTCATGCAGCCAAGCAAGCGGCGGGAGACGGGGCGAAAGTCATCTATCTCTCTCCTCAGGGACGCAAGCTGACTCAAGCGGGCGTGACCGAGTTGGCGACGAATCAGAAACTGATTCTGGTCGCCGGTCGATACGAAGGTATCGATGAACGCGTGATACAAACCGAAGTCGACGAAGAGTGGTCTATCGGGGATTACGTGTTAAGTGGTGGCGAGTTGCCTGCCATGACCCTGATCGATGCGGTTTCGCGTCTGGTCCCTGGGGTTTTGGGCGATCAGGCCAGTGCCGAGCAGGACTCCTTCACGGATGGCTTGCTGGATCATCCCCACTACACTCGGCCGGAGTTGTTGGATGGATTGGCGGTGCCAGAGGCGCTGACAAGCGGCAATCACGAAGTGATTCGGCGCTGGCGGCTCAAGCAATCGCTCGGACGAACCTGGCAAAGAAGGCCGGAACTTATTAACAACCTAGCTCTGACTGACGAGCAAGAATCACTTCTTGCCGAGTATGTCCGCGAAGTGCGTGACAGCGTTAAGTAGAGTTTTCAGTTTATCCTAGGTAAGGAAAGACAATGAGCAAGATTATTCAGCAGCTTGAACAAGAGCAACTGCGTACCGACATCCCGGCTTTTGCCCAGGGCGACACCGTACGTGTTCAAGTTCGTGTTAAAGAAGGTGGTAAAGAGCGTCTGCAGGCTTTCGAAGGCATCGTTATTGCCAAGCGTAACCGCGGTCTGCACTCTGCTTTCACCGTTCGCAAGATCTCCAACGGCGAAGGTGTTGAGCGTGTATTCCAGACTCACTCTCCGCTGATCCACAGTGTAGAACTGAAGCGTCGTGGTGATGTTCGCCGCGCCAAACTGTACTACCTGCGCAACCTGTCCGGCAAAGCTGCTCGTATCAAAGAGAAGCTCAACTAATTCGATTCGAATTGGTGTCGGTATGTCGGCGAAAAGCTCGACAGGTAGTGAAAAGGCTCGCCAATGGCGAGCCTTTTTTGTATCCGCTTTCGGGTGTGTCGGCTCAACCTGGCTGGCTGACCCGTACCACCGAGTTGTCCCGTCCGAAGGGACCGGGCACGTAGTCATCCGCCGCCCAGTCATTGTCGTAGTGGGTCTCCCCGTTGGGTTGCACCAGCTGGTAGCAATACTCGAAATGAGCGGGACCGTCGGTCGGCAGATTGAGGGTGGTCCTGAACTCACCGCTCTTCATCCGCTTGAGCTCGATGGGTTGCCACTGGCTGAACTCCCCCAGCAACAGCACCTGCTCGGCCTCTCCTGCTGCCTCTTTTTCCACGGCAAAGGTCACCTTGACCTCGGGGCGGGACTTGAGAAATTGCTTGTTGATCGGCATGACGCCTCCTTGTCCTGATTGCGAAGAAATAGCTGCTGGCTATTTTTATATCACTTTATGACAAGGATGTTGATAACCGAGATCAAGCGGGCAGGGCAAAGTGGCGCTGCAGCAGCCCGTGGGTAAAGCCTATCTTGAGGTAAAAGCCGCGCGGCAGGGTCATGATCGGCTGGCCATTGCGGCCGATGGCCCGGGTCAGAGCCTTGTTGTTGGCCGCCTTGGGACGCAGTTGCAGCACCTGGCCGTGGCGGGCGCTGATCTGCTCCACCTCTCCCAGCACTATCATGTCCATCAGCTCTTCCCAGTCCTGGCGCAGCAGCCGCTCTTCCTCTTCATTCGGGCTCCACAACAGCGGCATGCCAATCCGGCGCTCACCGATGGGGATCTCGCGGCTGCCCTCCACCGGGATCCAGAGCACGCGAGAGAGCTTGTTGCGCACATTGGATTGTTCCCACTGCTGGCCGCTGACACCGATCAGCGGTGCCACGCAGACGAAGGTCGTCTCCAGCGGTTTGCCCTGAGGATCGATGGGGATCGTCTTGAGTTCGATGCCGAGATCCGGGAAGTCCTGTTCGGGCTTGCTGCCGGCGCTGGCCCCCAGCTGCCACTCGATCAGCTGACCAACCCAGCCCTTGTCACGACGCAGATCCGCCGGCACGGCGATACCGGCCGTGGCGGCCAGCTGGGCCAGCGTGAAGCCCGCCATGGCATAGGCGCGGGCCAGCAATTCCTGCTCTGACTGGGGGCTGGTGGGCATGGGTCACTCCTGCAAAGGGGAATTATTCTAGCAACTCTGATCCTCGCTGAGGATCGCTGTTTTTATAACCGATCCTGGCAGGGGTATGCACAGGGGGGGCTGTTTTGTGAGTAAGTACTTATCATAATGATTTTAAACAAATTTGTCTCTATATCCTCGGTCATTGACCAGCAGGATCCAGGCTCAAAATAGTTGTCCAAGGGTTTGCTCGCGCTGTTGCACACAGTTATCCACAGAAATCTTGGATAACTGCCGGCAAGTGCTAATAGTTGGCTCATTGTTACAAAAAAATGTGAAACAGCACCGATTTCAACGGCGATTCCAGAGCAGATAGTGTGCCACTCCTGTGGATAAAATAGCCGTGGTGGATCTTTGAACAGTCGAACTTGTTCACAATCGAGATCCCGGATCGCCAGCCGTGAAAGACATGGATCTTGATCCAGCATTGATTGTTTAACACTATGTATTTAAATACATATTCTGTTTTTATCAACATGGGGTATGCTGTCGCCTGGTTTGGATCAGATAAATGAAACTACTGTATATACCCGCTTGCTCACAGGCTTATACACAGTCTGGGTGGGCAACTTGGTCCAGTTGATCCTTAGATTTGTTTATAAGTCGGCTTGAAATTGAAAGTTATTCATGAATGGGGGATCGCAGTCCCTGTTTGCTGCCACGAGGTGAATGTGGAACAATCCCCTTATAGATTCAGCCTTTATAAGGTGATCACGTGATAGATGGCGACGGGTTTCGTCCCAATGTCGGAATCGTGATCTGTAACCGTGACGGACAAGTATTGTGGGCTAAGCGCTATGGGCAGCACTCCTGGCAGTTTCCGCAGGGAGGGGTTGATGATGGTGAGACGCCGGAGCAGGCCATGTATCGTGAGCTGTATGAGGAGATAGGCCTCAAGCCCGAAGATGTGACCATCATGGCCACCAGTCGCAACTGGCTGAAGTACCGCTTGCCCAAACGCCTCGTTCGTTGGGACAGTTCACCGGTCTGTATTGGCCAAAAACAAAAATGGTTCTTGCTGCAGCTGGATCCGGGCAGGGAGTCCAGGATCCAGTTCGGCTGTCATGGTCATCCCGAGTTTGATGACTGGCGTTGGGTCAGCTTCTGGTATCCGGTCCGTCAGGTCGTCTCCTTCAAGCGGGAAGTCTATCGACGGGTAATGAAGGAGTTTGCCCCGCTGGCGATGCCGGTGCCGGCTATTCAGGTCAACAAGAAGGATGGGCGGCGCAATCGCCCCCGTTAAGGAGCACAGATTAGTTGTTAACGGAACTCAGACGCATCGTCGAAAGCATGGCCGAGGCCAATACCCTCGAGCTGGCCTTGCAGGCACTGGTCAGCCAGACCCGGCTGGCCATGATGGTGGACTGCTGTTCCGTTTATGTCTCAGAACCCGAGATGCGCCGCTACCGACTGGCCGCGACCGATGGTCTGGCCGAGTCGGCGGTGGGCAAGGCCACCCTGCCGTTCGAGCAGGGCATTGTCGGTCTGGTGGGTCAGCGGGAAGAGCTGATCAACCTGGCCGATGCCCCCTCCCATCCCAGCTTCAAGTTCCTGCCCGATGTGGCCGAAGAGGCGTTTCGCTCCTTCCTCGGCGCTCCCATCATGCATCAGCGTCAGGTGGTGGGCATTCTGGTGGTGCAGCAGAAGGAGAGCCGCCTCTTCGATGAGGGGGAAGAGTCCTTCATGGTGACCCTGGCGGCCCAGCTGGCGGCCCGGATCGCGCAGGCGCAGGCCAAGGGCTGGCTGCAGAAGACCGACTGGAGCAAGCCGCTGCGCGGCATCGCCGGTGCCAGCGGCATCGCCATGGCCAAGGCCTGGGTGTGGCGGCCGCGCAAGGAGCTCAACTCCATCACCCCGCGCAAGGATGAGGATCACGCCAGACAGCTGGAGCGGCTGAATGTGGCGGTGGAGGAGGTGCGCCATGATCTGGAGAGCCTGGCACTGCGGTTTCGCGAGAGCTACAGCCAGGACTCGGTCGCCATCTTCGACATTTACCTGCATCTGCTGAACGATCCGGGCTACATCAAGCCCATTCGCAACAAGGTGAGCAAGGAGCACTGGACGGCGGTCTCGGCGGTCAAGCTCATCAGTGACCGGTTGATCGATCAGTTCAAGGGGATGAAGGATCCCTACCTGCAGGAACGCTCCACCGATGTGAAGGACATCGCCCAGCGGCTCATCAGCCGGCTGGTGCAAAACGAGCCCGAGCATATCGCCATCGGCGAGCCGGTGGTGCTGGTCGCCGACGAGGTGACGGCCACCATCCTGGCTGAAGTCCCCCGCGAGTTTCTGACCGGGGTAGTGTCGCTCAAGGGGGGCACCAACTCCCACGCCGCCATTCTGGCTCGCGCCATGGGAGTGGCGGCTATCATGGGGGTGGATCTGCCGCTCGGCGACATCGGCGGTCGCATGCTGGTGGTGGATGGTTACAGCGGCGATCTCTTCATCGAGCCCAATCAGGTGATCCTGACCGAGTACCGCCAGCTGCTGAGCGAGGAGCGGGCGCTCGATACCCTGGTGCGCAGCGTCGACAACCAGCCCTCCGAGACGGCCGATGGCGTGCCTGTCTCCCTGCTGCTCAACGCCGGGCTCAGTGCCGACACCGAAATATCCCTCAATCAGCTGGCGGACGGGGTCGGCCTCTATCGCACCGAAATCCCCTTCATGCTGCAGGACAGCTTCCCCTCCGAGTGGGAGCAGACCGCCCGTTATCGCGGCATCCTGGAGACCTACCGCAACCGGCCGGTCTGCATGCGGACTCTGGATGTGGGCGGCGACAAGCAGCTGCCCTATTTCCCCATCGTCGAGGAAAATCCCTTCCTTGGCTGGCGGGGGATCCGGCTCACCCTGGATCACCCCGAACTGTTCCTGGTGCAGCTCAAGGCGATGCTGCGGGCCAGCGAAGGGCTGGATAATCTGGCCATCATGCTGCCGATGATCAGCAGCGTCAGTGAAATCAAGGCTTCCCGCCGCCTGCTGGATCAGGCGTGGCGGGAGGTGTCGGAAGAGGCGGCCAGCCGGGAGGCGGTGATCCGCTACCCGAGCCTGGGGGTGATGATCGAGGTGCCTTCCGCCCTCTACATCCTGCCCGAAATGGCACCGCTCATCGATTTCTGGTCGGTGGGCAGCAATGATCTGACCCAGTACCTGCTGGCGGTGGATCGCAACAACGCCAGGGTCGCCAACATCTACGATGCCTTCCATCCGGCGGTGATCCGCGCCCTGCAACTGCTGGTCGATGCCTCCCATCGTTACCAGAAGCCGGTGTCGGTGTGTGGCGAGCTGGCCGGTGATCCGGTCGGGGTGCTGCTGCTGCTGGCCATGGGCTATCGCCGCTTCAGCATGAACACCCACAACATCGCCCGCATCAAGTACGTGCTGCGTCAGTCCACTCTGAGCGAACTGACGGTGCTGCTGACGGATGGCCTCAAGCACGACAACCCGCACGTGCTGCGCGGCCTGTTTGCACGCTATCTGGAAGAGCACGGCCTGGGCGGTTTGCTGCGCGCCGGTCACAAAACGAAACAGACTGATTGATAATCATGCCTTGTCCCTGCTGACGAATGATCGGAAAATGCGGCTTTTCTTATGACTGGGGCCGCATATGCAGCACGATGGATATTGGGTTTTCTCGCAGATTGATCCCGTAGCATTCAGTTTGGGACCACTATCGGTACGCTGGTATGGTCTCATGTATCTGTTTGGCTTCGCCTTTGCCATGTGGCTGGCGGGGCGCCGCGCGGATGCGCCGAACAGTGGCTGGACCCGCAACGAGGTCTCGGACCTGCTGTTTTACGGCTTCCTCGGGGTGATCCTGGGTGGCCGGGTCGGTTACGTGCTGTTCTACAACTTCGACATGTTCCTGGCCGATCCTCTTTACCTGTTCAAGATCTGGACCGGTGGCATGTCGTTCCACGGTGGCCTGATCGGGGTCATTACCGCCATGGTCTGGTTTGCCCACAAGACCAATCGCCACTTCTTCACCGTGGCTGACTTTGTGGCACCGCTCATTCCGTTCGGCCTCGGTGTCGGTCGCATCGGCAACTTCCTCAACGGCGAGCTGTGGGGCCGGGTCACCGATGTGCCCTGGGCCATCATCTTCCCGGAGGCGGGCCCCGAGCCACGTCACCCGTCCCAGCTCTATCAGTTCGCGCTGGAAGGAGTGGTGCTGTTCATCATCCTCAACCTGTTCTGGCGCAAGAACCCGCCCCGTGGCGCCATCTCCGGCATGTTCCTGCTGTTCTACGGCCTGTTCCGCTTCCTGGTGGAGTTCGTGCGCCAGCCGGACAGCCAGCTCGGTCTCTACTTCCAGGAGATCAGCATGGGCCAGATCCTCTCCACCCCGATGATCATCATCGGTGCCCTGATGATCTGGGTTGCCTACAAGCGCCCGCAGCTGTTCGGTAACAGCGCCAAGGAGGCAAAGCAATGAGAGCCTATCTCGACCTGATGCAGAAGATCCTCGATGAAGGGACCGTCAAATCCGACCGTACCGGTACCGGCACCGTCTCCCTGTTCGGTCATCAGATGCGCTTCAATCTGGCGGAAGGCTTTCCGCTGGTCACCACCAAGAAGTGCCACCTGCGCTCCATCATTCACGAGCTGCTGTGGTTCCTCAATGGCGATACCAACACTGCCTACCTGAAAGAGCACGGCGTCAGCATCTGGGACGAGTGGGCCGACGAGAACGGCGATCTGGGGCCGGTGTATGGCGCCCAGTGGCGTTCCTGGCCGGCGGCTGACGGGTCTGTCATCGATCAGATCCAGAAGGCGGTGGACGACATCAAGCACAATCCGGATTCGCGCCGCATCATCGTCTCCGCCTGGAACGTGGGCGAACTGGACAAGATGGCGCTGGCTCCCTGTCACGCCTTCTTCCAGTTCTACGTGGCCGACGGCAAGCTCTCCTGCCAGCTCTACCAGCGCAGCTGTGACGTGTTCCTCGGCCTGCCGTTCAACATCGCCAGCTACGCCCTGCTGACCCACATGATGGCCCAGCAGTGTGACCTGGAAGTGGGCGACTTCGTCTGGACCGGTGGTGATGTGCACCTCTACTCCAACCACATGGAGCAGACCGCGCTGCAGCTCTCCCGCGAGCCGCGCCCGCTGCCGACTCTGGTGATCAAACGCAAGCCGGACTCCATCTTCGATTACAAGTTCGAGGATTTCGAAATAGAGGGTTACGACCCCCATCCCGGCATCAAGGCGCCCGTCGCCATCTGATGTGAAAGGCGCCCATGAGGCGCCTTTTTTATGCATAAAAACCACAGGATATTCACTCTGGTGACTGGGCTTCGAGTGACATCCGGGTGAGAGAAAACCTGCTTATAGCAGACATGTTTGATTTTGCCTTCGGTTTTCTCGTTGTATTTCGCAGTAAGAAACGATTTTCCATTAATTGTTATGGGATATAGACTCAAAACAAAGTAATACTGTGGATAATTTAACCATGAGCGACGTAATCAAAAAGTTCCTCAAGCTGGAGGCTGCCTCCGGAATAATTCTGATCATGGCGGCCATGCTGGCGATGATCCTGGCCAACAGCGGCCTGGCCGGCAGCTATCAGGCCTTCCTCGATACCCAGGTGCAGGTGCGTATCGCTGCCCTTGACATCAACAAGCCGCTGCTGCTCTGGATCAACGATGGCTTCATGGCCGTCTTCTTCCTGCTGGTCGGCCTCGAGGTGAAGCGCGAGATGCTGGAAGGGGCCCTCTCTTCCCGGGTGCAGGCTACCTTCCCGGCCATCGCCGCGGTGGGTGGCATGCTGGCGCCCGCGCTCATCTATGCCTTCTTCAACTACTCGGATGAAGTGGCGCGTGCCGGCTGGGCTATTCCCGCCGCCACCGACATCGCCTTCGCCCTCGGGGTGATGGCGCTGCTGGGCAAGCGGGTGCCGGTCAGCCTCAAGGTGTTCCTGCTGGCGTTGGCCATCATGGATGACCTGGGCGTCATCATCATCATCGCGCTGTTCTACACCCAGCAGCTGTCGCTGACGGCGCTGGCGATCGGCATCCTGGCGACCCTGACCCTGCTGTGGATGAACCGTCGTGGCGAGGATCGGATCAGCCTCTACATGCTGGTCGGGCTGGTGCTCTGGGTAGCGGTGCTGAAATCTGGCGTCCATGCGACCCTGGCCGGGGTCATCGTGGGCTTCATGATCCCGCTCAACGGCAAGCGCTATGCATCGCCGCTCAAGCAGCTGGAGCATGCCCTGCACCCCTGGAGTGCCTACCTGATCCTGCCGCTGTTTGCCTTTGCCAATGCCGGGGTGTCGCTGGAGGGGATCGGTCTCTCCGCCCTGCTGAGCCCGGTGCCGCTCGGCATCATGCTGGGGCTGTTCATCGGCAAGCCGCTCGGGGTGTTCACCATCAGCTGGCTGGCGGTGAAGCTCGGCATTGCCCAATTGCCCAACGGGGTCAATTTCAAACAGATCTTCGCGGTCAGCATCCTGTGCGGCATCGGCTTTACCATGTCGATGTTCATCGCCTCGCTGGCCTTCGAGCACGGCGGATTGGATTACGGCAGCTATTCGCGCCTCGGGATCCTGGTGGGATCGACCCTGGCGGCGATCGTCGGTTATCTCGCCCTGCGCATGGCGCTCCCGAACCGGGAGGCCGACCAAAGCACGGAGGGGTTATGAAAAGACTAGGATGGCTGGCCTTGCTGGCGCTGAGCCAGACGGCCTGGGCCGGCAGTCTGCAGGATTGCCAGCAGGATGCGGCCTCGGCCGGCTGCTCGGCCTACCTCAACGGGGTGGTCGACAGCGCCCTGATGCTGGGGGACAAGCAGGCCAAGGCCCAGTTTGGCGAGACCTTCGCCGAGCGGGCGCTGAGCAGCCGGGCCGGCGAGCGGGTCAAACAGTCCAACAAGCGTTATTGCGGGGAGCGGATGCCGGATCCGGCCCGTCTCAAGGCCCATCTGCAGGCACAGTTCGACGCGAACAAGGTTGACTCGATCAGCGACATGTATGACATTCTGGCGGCTGAACTCAGTTGCTACCGGAGTCCGCGCAGCGCGGGAACCCCATCGGATGTCACACCTTAACTACAACCATCTCTACTATTTTTGGATGACTCAGAAGAAGGGCTCCGTCACGCAAGCGGCGGAAGCCCTCTTCTTGACCCCGCAAACCGTCACCGGCCAGATCAAGCTGCTGGAGCAGCGTCTGGGCGGCAAACTGTTGATGCGAAAAGGGCGTTCCCTCGAGGCGACCGAGCTGGGTCAGCTGGTGTTTCGCTATGCCGACAAGATGTTCAGCCTCTCCTACGAGATGCTGGATATCGTCAACTACCGCAAGGAGAGCCAGATCCTGTTCGACGTCGGCATCGCCGATGCGCTCTCCAAACGCCTTGCCAGCCGGGTACTGCTCTCCGTCATCCCCAACGACGGTTCCATCCACCTGCGTTGCTTCGAATCGACCCACGAGCTGCTGCTGGAACAGCTGAGCGAGCACAAGCTCGACATGATCCTCTCCGACTGCCCGGTGGACTCCAGCCAGCACGCCGGCCTGCTCTCCAAGCGACTCGGTGGCTGCGGGGTCAGCTTCTTCTGCAAGGCGCCACTGCCATCGCTCCCTTTTCCCGCCTGTCTGGAGGAGCGCAAGCTGCTGATCCCGGGCCGGCGCACCGCCATGGGTCGCCAGCTGACCCAGTGGTTCGAACAGCAGGGGGTATCGCCCAGCATCCTCGGCGAGTTTGATGATGCGGCCCTGATGAAGGCGTTCGGCTTCTTCAACCAGGGCATCTTCATGGCTCCCACCATCTATCGGGAGGAGATCCTGGAGGGGGAGGAGGTGATGCTGCTGGGGGAGACCCAGGATCTGATGGAGGAGTACTACGTCATCTTCGCCGAACGGATGATCCAGCATCCGGCGGTAAAACGGGTATGCGAGAGCGATTTCTCCTTTCTGTTTGCCGGTCAGGAGGATTTCACCACGATTCAACCGGCAACCCTGTCATTTTAAATCGACGGGCCACAGAGTATGATTCTTGCCTCGAACGAGAGGGAATGAGATGCAACTGGAAGAGATGGAGGCAAATGCAAGCCGGGCGGTCGCTCTGCTCAAGGCGCTGGCCAACGAGCGGCGCTTGTTTATCCTGTGTCAGCTGCTGGAGCGGGAGCTGTCGGTGGGCGAGCTAAACGAGCGGCTGGGTTTGAGCCAGTCGGCGTTGTCACAGCATCTGGCTGTGTTGCGGCGGGATGAACTGGTGGAGACGCGCAAGGAGGCCCAGACGGTCTACTATTCGCTGCGCAGCCACGAGGTGCGCGAGATGATAGGATTGCTGCACAAGTTGTACTGCAGCGAACAGAAATAAAAAACCGGCACGAAGGCCGGTTTTTTTAGCTTTGTTCAGCGGATGCTGAATTAAGCCATAGCTTTGATCTGGGCAGACAGGCGGCTCTTGTGACGAGCAGCTTTGTTCTTGTGGATCAGGCCTTTGGTCGCCATACGATCCATGATCGGCTGAGCAACAGCGAAAGCGGCAGTCGCGGCAGCCTTGTCGCCGGAGGCGATGGCAGCGATGACTTTCTTCAGGTAGGTACGGGTCATGGAACGACGGCTGGCGTTGTGCTGACGACGTTTCTCTGACTGAAGAGCGCGCTTCTTAGCAGATTTGATGTTAGCCAAGGTAAAACTCCTAAAACTGTCTTAGCGAGTGTATTGAAAAGGCCCGGAAATATGCCTTCTCAACCACATATTGTCAAATGATTTGTGCAAATAAACACCGCCCCCCGGTGGTGTGTCAGATGGGAGACGGTTAAACTGTCGGCCGATTCTAACAGCATTCTTTTCTTTCCGACAGTTCCAGAGGCCTCGTCTTGAGTAAGAAATTGATCAAATCCGGCATGATAGTGTCCGGAATGACGTTGGCGTCCCGCGTGATGGGCTTGGTGCGCGATGTGGTCATCGCAAATCTGCTCGGTGCCGGGGTGGCCGCAGACGTCTTCTTCTTTGCCAACCGCATTCCCAACTTTCTGCGTCGTCTGTTCGCCGAAGGTGCCTTCAATCAGGCCTTTGTTCCCGTGATGACGGAGTACAAGAAAAAGGGCGACGAGAGCGAGGTGCGCGAGTTGCTGGCCGCAGTGGCGGGCACCCTCGGGGGGATCGTCACCGTGGTCACCCTGCTCGGGGTGCTGGGCTCCGGGGTGCTGACCGCCCTGTTCGGCTGGGGCTGGTTCTGGGACTGGTTGCACGGCGGGCCGGCGGCCGAGAAGTTCGAGATGGCGAGCCTGATGCTCAAGATCACCTTCCCCTATCTCTGGTTCATCACCTTTACCGCCATGGCGGGGGCCATCCTCAATACCTTCGGCCGCTTCGGGGTCTCCTCCTTCACGCCGATCTTTCTCAACATCACCATGATCGCCGCCGCTTGGTGGATCTCGCCCTGGCTGGACGACCCTGAGCTGGCGCTGGCCATCGGTGTCTTCCTCGGCGGTCTGGTGCAGTTCCTGTTCCAGTTCCCATTCCTGCGCCAGATCAACATGCTGGTGTGGCCCAAGTGGGGTTGGCACCATCCAGGGGTGGTGAAGATCCGCACCCTGATGATCCCGGCGCTGTTCGGGGTGTCGGTCAGCCAGATCAACCTGCTGGTCAACACCATGCTCGCCTCGTTCCTCGCGACCGGCGCCATCAGCTATCTCTACTACTCGGATCGACTGCTGGAGTTCCCGCTCGGCATGTTCGGTGTCGCCATCAGTACCGTCATCTTGCCGGCGTTGGCCAAAAAACACGTGGATGCCGATCCGGCCGACTTCTCCCGCACCATGGACTGGGGGGTACGGATGGTGATGCTGCTCGGCCTGCCGGCCATGGTGGGCATCGCCGTGCTGCGCGAGCCCATTCTGCGAGTGTTGTTCATGCGCGGTGAGTTCGGCTTGCACGAGGTGAGCATGTCCAGCGCGAGCCTGCTAGCATCCACCACGGGCCTGCTGTCGCTGATGCTGATCAAGGTGCTGGCCCCTGGCTACTATGCCCGCCAGGATACCCGCACCCCGGTACGGATCGGGATGATGTCGATGGCGGCCAACATGGCCTGCAACCTCATCTTCATCTATCCGCTCGGTTACGTGGGACTGGCGCTGTCGACTGCCTGCTCGGGCACGCTGAACGCGGCCCTGCTGTTCAAGGGGCTCCATCAGCAGAACGTCTACCGGCCCTCCCGCCACACCGGGGTATTCTGCCTCAAGCTGCTGACCGCAAGTCTGCTGATGGGGGGCGTGCTCCTCTACCTCTCGCCGGATCTGGCCCAATGGGGCGCCTGGCACATGAGCAAGGCGAGCATGCAGCTGACCATGCTGTTGGTGCTGGGGGGCGCCATCTATGCCGGTGTCCTGCTGGCGCTGGGCATTCGGCCAAAAGATCTGAGAGCAGGGCGGGATGACTGAGTCGGCGCGCCATGGCGGAAGTCCCGCCTGAGCCTGCAATCAGAGCGGGATGGCTGAAATCGGGTCAGCAACAGGGCTGACCCAGAGTGCCGCCTGATATATAATCCGGCGATTTTCATAGCAGCGACGCACAAGGCATTGATGGAGCTTATCCGCGGTATTCACAATATCAAGCCCCGTCACCGGGGGTGTGTATTGACCATTGGCAACTTTGATGGGGTTCATCAGGGTCATCATGCCGTGCTGTCTCGCCTGCAGGAAAAAGCTGCCCAACTGGGCCTGCCGGCCTGCGTCATGCTGTTTGAACCGCAGCCGCTGGAGCTGTTTGCCGGGGCTGCGGCGCCGGCCCGCCTCAGCCGCCTGCGGGAGAAGTATGAAGCGCTCAAGGGGATGCAGATCGATCGCATGCTCTGCGTGCGCTTCAACCATCGCTTCGCCGAGCAGTCCGCCACCACTTTCATCGAGCAACTGCTGGTGGAGAAACTCGGCGTGCACTATCTGGTGGTGGGCGACGATTTTCGTTTCGGCAAGGGGCGGGAAGGGGACTTCCACCTGCTGGAAGAGGCCGGCCGGCGCTTTGGTTTCGAGGTGATAAGCACCCAGAGCTTCCAGCTGTCCCGTCAGCGGGTCAGCAGCACGCTGGTGCGCGAGGCCCTCGCGGCCGGCCGCATGGCGGAGGTGGAGCTGATGCTCGGCCGCCCTTATACCATCAGCGGCCGGGTGGCTCACGGCGACAAGCTGGGCCGCACCATCGGTTTTCCCACCGCCAATCTGGCCCTCAAGCGCCAGGTGATCCCGGTCGGTGGCGTGTTCGCGGTGGAAGTGTTATGTTCCGGCAAGACCTTCCCCGGTGTCGCCAATGTGGGTGTACGGCCGACCTTGAGCGGTACACAAGCCAGATTGGAAGTACATCTATTTGATTTTTCTGGCGACCTATATGGTCAACAGGTCAAGGTGCTGCTTCGCCACAAGCTGCGCGAAGAGCAGAAGTTTGCCTCTTTCACCGCCTTGAAAGAGCAGATCGAACGAGATGCCCTGGCGGCCCGAGCCTGGTTCGGGCTGCCACTACTCCATTTACCCAGCACTCTTTTAGAAAAGAAGGGAACCCAGGACTGATGAGCGACTATAAACACACCCTGAATCTTCCGGAAACCGAGTTTCCGATGCGTGGCGATCTGGCCAAGCGCGAACCCAACATGCTGAAACGTTGGTACGATCAGGATCTTTACGGCGCCATTCGCCGCGCCAAAGCGGGCAAACCTTCGTTCATTCTGCACGATGGCCCCCCCTATGCGAACGGCAGCATTCACATCGGTCACTCGGTCAACAAGATCCTCAAAGACATCATCATCAAGTCCAAGGGCCTCTCCGGTTTCGATTCCCCCTATGTGCCGGGCTGGGATTGCCACGGTCTGCCCATCGAACTGAAAGTAGAAGGCATGGTCGGCAAGCCGGGCGAGAAGGTCTCCGCCGCCGAGTTCCGCGCCGAGTGCCGCAAATACGCCAAGACCCAGATCGAAGCGCAGAAGACCGACTTCATCCGGCTGGGCGTGCTGGGTGACTGGGAACACCCCTACCTGACCATGGATTTTGGCACCGAAGCCAACATCATCCGCTCCATGGCCAAGATCGTTGAAAACGGCCACCTGCACAAAGGTTCCAAGCCGGTGCACTGGTGTACCGACTGTGGCTCCGCCCTGGCCGAAGCCGAAGTGGAATACTACGACAAGAACTCCCCCTCCATCGACGTGCGCTTCAAGGCCGTCGACGAGGCCGGTGTTGCCGCCAAGTTTGACTGCGCCGAAGGCCACACCGGCAAGGGCCCGATCTCTGCCGTGATCTGGACCACCACCCCCTGGACCCTGCCCGCCAACCGCGGCATCGCCATGCACGCCGATCTGGACTATGCGCTGGTGCAGGTGGAAGGGGAGCATCCCGAGCGTCTGATCCTGGCTGCCGAGCTGGTCAAGGACGTGATGGACCGCGCCGGTATCGAGCAGTTCCACAACCTGGGTTACGCCAAGGGCGCCGCGCTCGAGCTGCTGCGCTTCAACCACCCCTTCTACAGCTTCGACGTGCCGGTGGTGCTGGGTGACCACGTTACCCTGGATGCCGGTACCGGCGCAGTGCACACCGCTCCTGGCCACGGTCAGGAAGACTTCGTGGTCGGTCAGAAGTACGGTCTGGAAGTGGCCAACCCGGTTGGCAGCAACGGCGTTTACCTGCCGGATACCGAACTGTTTGCCGGCCAGCACGTGTTCAAGGCCAACGCCTCCGTGGTCGAGGTGCTGACCGAGCGCGGCGCCCTGCTGCACCACAAGGTGTTCAACCACTCCTACCCGCACTGCTGGCGTCACAAGACCCCGATCATCTTCCGTGCCACCCCGCAGTGGTTCATCAGCATGGAGCAGAAGGGTCTGCGCAAACGAGCGCTGGAGGAGATCGAGCGCATCGAGCAAGACGGCATCAAACAGCACGGCCAGAGCGGCTGGGTGCCGGCCTGGGGTAAAAACCGCATCCAGGCGATGGTCGAGAACCGTCCTGACTGGTGTATCTCCCGTCAGCGTACCTGGGGCGTGCCCATCTCCCTGTTCGTCCACAAGGAGACCCAGGAACTGCACCCGGAATCCGTGCGCCTGATGCACGAAGTGGCCAAGCGGGTCGAGCAGTCCGGCATCCAGGCCTGGTGGGATCTGGACAAGGCCGAGCTGCTGGGCAGCGATGCCGACCTGTACGACAAGGTGCCTGATACCCTGGACGTCTGGTTTGACTCAGGTTCGACCCACTCCTCCGTGGTCGACGCCCGTCCCGAGTTCAACGGCAACCCGGCCGACATGTATCTGGAAGGCTCTGACCAGCACCGCGGCTGGTTCATGTCCTCCCTGATGATCGGCGTGGCGATGAAAGACAAGGCTCCCTACAACCAGGTGCTGACTCACGGCTTCACCGTGGATGGCCAGGGTCGCAAGATGTCCAAGTCCATCGGCAACGTGGTGAGCCCGCAGGACGTGATGAACAAGCTGGGTGCCGACATCCTGCGTCTGTGGGTCGCCAGCACCGACTACACCGGCGAGATGACCGTCTCCGACGAGATCCTCAAGCGCTCTGCCGACGCCTATCGCCGTATCCGCAACACTGCCCGCTTCCTGCTGGCCAACCTGAACGGCTTCAATCCGGCGACCGACATGGTGGCGCCTGCCGACATGGTGGTGGTGGATCGCTGGGCCGTGGGTCGTGCCAAAGCGGTACAGGCCGAGATCATGGCGGCGTTCGACGAGTACAACTTCCACGGTGTGACCCAGAAGCTGATGCAGTTCTGCTCCATCGAGATGGGCTCCTTCTACCTGGACGTCATCAAGGACCGTCAGTACACCGCCAAGGCTGACAGCCTGGCCCGTCGCTCCTGCCAAACCGCCCTCTATCACATCGCCGAGGCTATGGTGCGCTGGATGGCGCCGATCATGAGCTTCACCGCTGACGAGATCTGGGCGCTGCTGCCGGGTGAGCGCGGTGAGTTCGTCTTTACCGAGGAGTGGTACGACGGCCTGTTCGGGCTGGAAGCGGGTGAAGCCCTCAACGACGATTTCTGGGCCGAGATCCTCACCGTGCGCGGTGAAGTGAACAAGGCGCTGGAAGTGGCTCGTGGCGAGAAACGCATCGGTGGCTCCCTGCAGGCCGAGCTGACCCTGTTCGCCAAGCCGGCACTGGCTGCGCGTCTGAACGCCCTGGCCGATGAGCTGCGCTTCGTGCTGCTCACCTCCAAGGCCAAGGTTGTCAGCGTCGATGCCGCCCCGGCAGACGCCGTGGCGACCGAGCGCGATGACCTGTGGCTGAGTGTGGCCCAGTCTACCGCCGCCAAGTGCGACCGCTGCTGGCACCATGTGGAAGACGTGGGCACCATCGCGGGTCACGAAGAGATCTGTGGCCGCTGCGTCACCAACGTCGAGGGTGACGGCGAAACACGTCAATTTGCCTGATGAACATGACTCACCATAAAAGCGGCCTGCGTTGGCTGTGGCTGGCAGTGCTGGCCTTTGTACTGGACCAGGCGAGCAAGCTCGCCGTGGTCAAGCTGCTGCCATTTGGCTACCCGGGGGTGGAGATCACCCCCTTCTTCAACCTGGTCCATGTCTACAACAAGGGGGCTGCTTTCAGCTTCCTGGCCGATCAGGGCGGCTGGCAGCGCTGGTTCTTCGCGGTGCTGGCGTTTGCCATCTGTGGCTTGCTGATCCACTGGCTGCGCAAGCAGTCCGTCGCTCAGCGCTGGAGCGGCATCGCCTACTCGCTGATCATCGGCGGGGCGCTCGGCAACGTGTTTGACCGGCTGGTGCTGGGTCACGTGGTCGACTTCCTCGATTTCTACTGGCAGCGCGCCCACTGGCCGGCGTTCAACCTGGCCGACAGCTTCATCTTCATCGGCGCCGCCATGATAGTGCTGGACGGTTTTCGCAGTGAGAAGAAGAAGGACGTGACGCCATGAGCCAGCCGATTGCGGCAGACAGCAGCGTGCTGTTTCATTTCGCCATCAAGCTGGAGGATGGCTCGGTGGCCGACAGCACTGCGTTGCAAGGCAAGCCTGCCCGCCTGCGGATGGGCGATGGCAGCCTGACCTCCAGTTTCGAGCAGTGCCTGCTGGGGCTGCGCGAAGGGGAGAGCAAGAGCTTTACGCTGGCACCGGAAGAGGCCTTCGGCCTCTCCAATCCCGACAACATCTACCATCTGGACCGCGCCAAGTTCGGTGCCGATGTAGAGCCCAAGGTCGGCACCATCATCCTGTTTGACCAGCCCAACGGCAGCGAGCTGCCGGGTATCATCCGGGCGGTGGCAGGGATGTCGGTGACGGTCGATTTCAACCATCCCCTGGCCGGTCACACCGTCACGTTCGAGGTGGAGATCCTGGGGGTTGATGACGAGGAAGCGGTTCACTGATGAATATTCTTCTGGCCAATCCCCGTGGTTTCTGTGCCGGTGTCGATCGGGCGATCAGCATCGTCGAGAGCGCGCTGGAGAAGTTCGGCGCCCCCATCTATGTCCGTCACGAGGTGGTGCACAACCGCTACGTGGTGAACAAGCTCAAGGAGGCGGGCGCCGTCTTCGTCGAAGAGCTGGATGAGGTGCCGGACGACAGCATCGTCATCTTCTCCGCCCACGGCGTCTCCAAAGCGGTGCGCGAGATGGCCAAGTCCCGTGCCCTCAAGGTGTTCGATGCCACTTGCCCGCTGGTGACCAAGGTGCACATGGAGGTCCATCGCGCCAGTCGCAAGGGCTCCGAGGCTGTGCTCATCGGCCATGCCGGTCACCCCGAGGTGATCGGCACCATGGGTCAGTATGAGAATCGCGAGGGGGGCATGTATCTGGTGGAGACGCCGGAAGACGTGGCCAAGCTCAAGGTGAAGAACCCGGATGACCTCTGCTTCGTCACCCAGACCACCCTCAGCGTGGACGAGACCTCGGACGTCATCGATGCCTTGCGTGTCCACTTCCCCAAGATCCAGGGGCCGCGCAAGGACGACATCTGCTACGCCACCCAGAACCGCCAGGATGCGGTGCGGGAGATGGCGGGGCTGGTGGACGCCATGCTGGTGGTGGGGTCGCGCAACTCCTCCAACTCCAACCGCTTGCGGGAGCTGGCCGAGAAGGTGGGTGCCAAAGCCTATCTCATCGACGATGCCTCCATGATCGAGCCCGACTGGCTGGCGGGAGTAGAGGCGATCGGTGTCACCGCCGGCGCTTCCGCCCCCGAGGTGCTGGTGCAGTCGGTCATCACGCGCTTGCGCGAGCTGGGCGGCAAGGTGGTGGCCGAGCATCCCGGTCGTGAAGAGAACGTGGTGTTTGAGGTGCCGCCGGAGCTGCGCATCCTTTGAGTCAGCCATCCCGTGCGGGATAGTGCCACGAGTGCCTGAGCCACCTCCTGTGAGGTGGCTTTTTCATGGGCGATTCTTATGACTCTTGTTGTCCGGTTTGTGGCGAGATTGCAGCGAAATTTGATGATGTATGTCCAAGATCTGAGTAGATTGAATTGCAAGCGAAGGTCTGCTGTCTAGACTGCTGATGATCTTCTCATCTGGCTTGATGGCACATGGATATGCGAACGAGCCTCCCCGACAAAATCAGAGCGAAACAGGATGTTTTTGCGTTCAGGTTTTAGCCTCATCGAGCTGATGGTCACCGTTGCGCTCATCTCTATCCTGCTGACGTTGGGAGTTCCCTCCTTTAGCGCGATATTGCGCAACATGACGCTGACCAGCCAGGCCAACAACTTTGTGGCCGCCATCAACCTCGCCCGCTCCGAAGCCATTCGCCGCAATACCGCGGTCACGCTCTCCGCAACCGCCAGCAACCTGACCCAGAACCACTGGGAATCGGGCTGGCAGATCTGGGTCGACCGCAACGGCAATGGCACCCTCGACAACGGCGAATTGCTGCGGCTCTTTCCCGACATGGGTGCCGGCACCCTGGTCAGCAATACGTCGCTGGTACGCTTCAGTGGCAATGGCTTTCTCGACGGGCGTCAGCAGGTGGCGCTGGTGTTCTCTCTGCAGCCGCCGGAGTGTGCCCAAGAGGCCTCGCGCGACATCACGATCACCCCGGCCGGGCGCCCATCCATCGTGGAGACCAGCTGCATATGAAACGACATCAGGGGGTATCTCTGCTTGAGATCATGATCGCCGTGCTGGTGCTGTCGATCGGCATTCTCGGCATGGCGACCCTGCAGTTGCAGGCGCTCAAGAGCAATCAATCAGCGCTCACCCGCACAGAAGCGACCCAGTTTGCCTACATGATCACCGACATGATGCGAGCCAATCGCAGCGCGGCCCTGCTCGGCCAATACAATGTCGGGCTGGGAGAGGCCGTCTCCGGCAGTTCGATGGCAATACAGGACGTGCAGTACTGGAAGCAGGCGCTGACCGGCCTGCCGGGCGGTGACGGGGCCATTGCCGTCAGCGCCGGGCAGGCGACCATCACCATCCAGTGGAATGCCAGCCGGCTGGCCACCGAGCCTGCGCTGCGCAGCATGACCCTGAGGACGGATCTGTGAGCGGGCGGCGCACCTTGTTGCGTCAGGCCGGTGTCGGTCTGGTGGAGGTGATGATCGCCCTGCTGCTGTCACTGCTGACGGTCGGGGTCATCATTCAGGTGCTGCTTGGCAACCACAAAACCTATCTGACCGGCGAGGCCATCGCCCGGGTTCAGGAGGACAGCCGGTTTGCCGTCAACCTGCTGCAGCAGGAGCTGCGGATGGTGGGCTATCAGGGTTGCCTCAGCAAGCAGGGCGTGAACATCACCAACACCCTTAACGGTGGTACGGCGCTACCCTACAACTTCACCGTCTATCTGCGCGGCTATGACAATGTCACTGCGACGCTGCCCACGGCGTTGTCTGCCCTGTTTACCGCTGCCGAGCCCAAACCCAAACCGGGAACCGACGTGCTGCTGGTGCAGGGGCCGACCGGCGCCGGGGTGCCGGTCACTCGCAACAACAGCGCCGCCCAGCTGTTCGTGCAGCAACTCTCCAGCAAGGCCAACTACTGCGGTACCGGCAAGCAGGGCTACAGCGACTTGTGCGAGGGGGACATCGTCATGGTGTCCGACTGTCAGAAGGCGCGGATCTTCCAGATCACCCAGACCCAGGTGGTGGGTGGCGGCAGCGAGGTCAATATCGGCCACTCCAACGACAACAAATACACCCCTGGCAATGCCGTCAGCTCCTGGGGTGGCGCCAGCAGCCCGGTCGAGGAGCGGTTCGGTGCCGGCTCGGTATTGAGCCGGATGGAGACTCGGATCTATTACGTCGCCCGCCCCTCTGCCAACGCGCCCTATGCCCTGTATCGCAAGAGCGGTCTGGCTGCGGGCATGCTGCTGGTGGACGGGGTCACCGATGTTCAGCTGACCTTCGGCGAGGATCAGAACCGGGATCGGGCGGCAGATCGCTATGTGAGCGCCGCCAGCAACCCGAACTGGGACAACGTGCTGGGGATCGGTGTTCAACTGCTGATGCGCAGCGGTCAGGGCAATGTGGTATCGGACCCGCAGGCCATCAGCTTTGCCGGCGCCACCTTCCAGGCAGTCGACAGTCACTGGTACTGGGTGGCCGAAACCACGGTCGCCTTGCGTAACCGGCTGCCATGAGGAGGGAGGCATGATGGCTCGACAAGAGGGAATGGCGTTGGTGATCAGCCTGATTTTTCTTGCGGTGGTGAGCCTGCTGGCGATGGCCAGCATGCAGAGCGCCCTGCTGCAGGAGAAGATGGCGGGCAACCAGAAGGAGTCACAGCAGGCGCTGCAGGCGGCGGAGGCGGCGCTGCGTGCTGCCGAGCGCTATCTGGAGGCGGGCAGTTCAGGTCCCTACGACAACAGTGCCGGCCTCTATGAGTTCGTCAGCGTGGCGGTGGATCCCGCCTCTCCTTCCACGGCCTGGCGCACCTATGCCAATAGCGGCCTGACCGGACGGGCCCCCGAATATTTCATCGAGCGGTTGCCCTATACCCAGGGCAGCAACGAGAGTCTGGCGGTTGACGAGCCCATCAGCGAGCGCCGCCTCTATCGCATCACGGCAAGGGGATTCGGACTCTCGGACGAGAGCCGGGTGCTGTTGCAATCGACCTACAGCCGCTAGGAGAACAACCCATGCGTGCATCTGGCTACGGACTCTCGGCCCTGCTGCTCTGCTCCCAGGTGCAGGCAGCCCTCGACATCGCCCAGGTTCCCCTCTATCTGGGTACCCGGGCCGAACCCAACATCATGTTCAGTCTCGATGACTCAGGTTCGATGCACTTCGAGTTGATGCCGGAGGGGTTGATCGAGAACAGTGCCCGCTACGTCTATCCCAGAGCCGACAATGTCTATGGCAGCGAGGATTATGACAACCGGACCGTGACCTTCACCAGCAGCAACGACCGCAACGCCTATACCCGCTCAAGCAACAACAACAAACTCTACTACAACCCGCAGCAGAGCTATCGGCCCTGGGCCAAGGCGGACGGCACCCTGATGGCGAATGCCAGCATCAGCTGCGCACCGCATAACCCCTTCAATACTGCCGCCGGCTGTCGTGATCTGACCAAGAACAACCGCTCCAAGTCCCTGCGTTACTACACCGGGTTCTCTTCCACTGACTACAACGACGATGAAACCTTCTGGCCTGCCGTCTACTTTGCCTACAAGGGCAGTGGCGACGTGAAGAAGGCGGGTAGCTATACCCGGGTGGAGATAAAGTCCGGCAGTACCTATGGCGGGCGCCCCAATCGCAGTGATTGCAAGAGCGCCCCCGTTTGTACCTATGACGAGGAGATCCAGAACTTCGCCAACTGGTACACCTACTACCGCTCCCGGATCCTGGCTGCTCGTGCCGGGGTCGGCCGTGCTTTTGCAAGCCAGGGGCAGGCCCTGCGGGTGGGGTTTGCCACCATCAACGCCAGCGGCAGCGTGATCCGTGGCGTCGCGCCTTTTTCCGGCACCGATCGCAGCGCTTTTTTCAGCGACCTCTACAGCCGCGATATTCCGGCTGCCGGCACGCCGCTGCGCACCAGCCTTAAGGATGTGGGGGAGTACTTCTCCCGCACCGACAACAACGGCCCCTGGGCGGCCAGTGCCGGTAGCACCTTGCCCCACCTCACCTGCCGGCAGAGCTACAACATCCTGATGACCGATGGCTATTGGAACGGGGATACCCCCTCGGTAGGGGATCTGGACAAGGATGGCTACAGCAATACCCTGGCCGACGTGGCCTACAAATACTGGAAAACCGACCTGCGTGCCGATCTGGCCGACAAGGTGCCGACCAGCACGGCAGATCCCGCCAACTGGCAGCATCTGGTCAATTTTACCGTTGGACTCGGGGTCAACGGGTCGCTCAATCCGGCCAACGGCATCCCGAACAGCTGGCCCAATCCCCATGATCCGGATGACAAGGAGTACAAGAACGCGACCTACATTCCGGAGTACAAGATCGATGACCTGTGGCACGCGGCACTCAACAGCAAGGGCAGCTTTTTCAGTGCGGGCGACCCCGACATCTTTGCCGCAGCCCTGAGCAGCACCCTGGCCCAGATCGCGGCTCGCAACAGCTCCGCCAGCTCGGTGACCGCCAACGCAACCCGGCTGGACAGCAATACCCACATCTACCAGGCCCGCTACAACAGCGGCGACTGGTCGGGGCAACTCATCTCCATTCCCCTCAACAGCGATGGGTCGCTGGGCAACATGGCCTGGGATGCTGCCACCCTGATCCCGGCTCACACCTCCCGCAGCATCTTTACTCGACAAAACGGGGTCGGCATTCCCTTCACCTGGGCCGCTCTCAATGCCACCAACCGTGCCCTGTTCAACCTCGCCGGCGACAGCCAGGGGGAAAACCGGGTTGCCTATTTGCGCGGTGATCGCAGTCGCGAGCAGAGCAATGGCGGTCTGTTTCGCAGTCGCAGCGATCTGCTGGGGGACATCATCAACTCGGATCCCGTCTATGTCGGCAGCCGGGATTACGGCTACGGCAGCGCCACCGGCCTGACCCAGGCGGAGCGCGACGGTTATCTGAGTTTCCTCGGTTCGACGGCTATTCGCAGCCGTACACCCATGCTCTACGTGGGGGCCAATGACGGCATGCTGCATGGTTTCAGGGTCGCCAACGGGGTGGAGACCCTGGCCTACATTCCTGCCAGCCTGTTGGGGGATCTGAGTTTGCTGACCAAGCCGGACTACAGCCATCGTTACTATGTCGATGGCACGGCCAAGGTAGGCGATGCCTATCTTGGCAGCAGCTGGAAAACCGTGCTGCTGGGATCGACCGGTGCCGGCGGCAAGGCCGTGTTTGCCATCGACGTGACGGCGCCGGACCACTTCACCGCTGACAAGATGCTGTGGGAGTTTACCAATACCGAGATGGGAGTGGCGCTGGCGGCGCCGACCCTGGTTCGGGTCAAGTCCGGCAATAAATGGGTGGCGCTGGTGGCTAACGGCTACAACAGCACCAGCCAAACGGCGCGCCTGTTCGTGCTGGATTTAGCGACCGGCGCGGTGATCAAGGAGATAGATACCCAGGTGGGCTCGGCCAGTGAGCCCAATGGTCTCTCATCCCCCTTGCCGGTAGACGAGGATGGCGACCGGGTGGCGGACTATGTCTATGCCGGCGATCTGCAGGGCAATCTGTGGAAATTCGATCTGACCGACAACAACAGCGCCCAGTGGGGGAGTGCCTTCAAGACCGGCAACAAGCCAAAACCGCTGTTTCAGGCGTGTAACGGAACCTGCTCCGCCAGCACGCGCCAACCCGTTACCATGCGCCCGCTGGCCATCCGTCATCCCAAGGGGGGCATCATGGTGCTGATGGGGACGGGCAGCTATTTCACCAATGACGACAAGTTGCTGCCGGCGACCCCCAGGCTGGAAGCCGTCTATGGCATCTGGGATACGGGGGCTAGCGTGCTCAGCAGCCAGCTGTTGCAGCAGAGCATTACCCACGAGTACTCCGCCAATGGCACCAGCATCAAGTTCAACGTGAGGGTGGTGTCCAACACGGCGGTCAACTACACCAGCCAGAAAGGGTGGTATCTAGTGCTCAAATCCCCTGCGTTGAGCAAGGGGGTGGGGGAGCGAGCCGTGTCAGAGATGCTTTATCGCAACAAGCGGCTGATCTTCAACACCCTGATCCCCTCGGCGGACGCCTGTGACTTCGGTGGGCGCTCCTGGTTGATGGAGCTGGATCCCGTTTCGGGGGCGCGTTTGACCTACTCGGTGTTCGACGTCAATGGCGATGGCGCGGTCAACGATGACGACTATGTGGGGATCAAGGACAGTGGTGGCAACGACATCAAGGTGCCGGTCAGCGGCAAGCAGTTTGACGAGCTCACCACGACGCCGAGTGTGGTGGAAGATGCCGACATGGAGCGCAAGTACATCAGTGGCTCCAGCGGCAACATTTCGGTCACGCTGGAAGAGGGGGCGGGTGATCTGGGTGGTCGCCAGTCCTGGTTGCAACTGGAGTAGAGGTGGAGATGGTGCGTGGATTTTCCCTGATGGAGCTGATGATTGCGGTAGCCGTGATGGCCATTCTGACCGTGATCGCCTATCCCAGTTACAACAGCTACATGGCCTCTGCCAAGCGGGCCGAAGCCAAGGCCGCCTTGCTGGAGGCGGCGCAATACATGGAGCGACAGTTTACCGCCGACGGCAACTATGATGGTGGCAACCTGGCCTCCGCCGGGCTGGCTACCTTGCCCAGGGATGGCGGGACTGCCTATTACAATCTGGCGCTCAACGCCAGCGGCGCCAGCTATACCCTGACGGCGATCCCGTCCGGGGTGATGAACGGCGATCCTTGCGGCCTGCTGACCCTTGATCAGGGCGGACAGCAGGGGGTGTCGATGGCCAGCATGACGGCAGCCGAGTGCTGGTAGTTTGTCACCAGCAGGCAGCGGGAGTCTTGGTATCGGCCTTGTTGAGGGTCAGGGTATTGCAGATGGTGCTGCCGCTCTTGTCGCCTACCTGTGCTCCCTTGCTGGTGGCGATCAGGGTATAGCTGGTTGTGGTGGCACCTGAAATGGAGAAGTCATAGTAGCTGCTGATGGGGTTGCCCACTTGGGATGGGGTGGCGCTGTAACTGGTATTGGAAACCCGGAACTCTTCCTGTTTCAGCTGCATGCTGAGCAAGCCCTTGAGCGCTTCGGCCCGGCGGGATTTGCGCAAACCATCGGTAAAGCTGGGATAGGCGACAGACGCTATGATGGCGACGATGGCGACCACGACGATCAGTTCAAGCAAGGTGATTCCGGACTGTTTGATTCTCATAGGGCGGCATGCTTCGTGAAACAGGTTGATACTATAGGATAGTACTGACAGTAGACCCTACTGGCACGTGCAAAAAGAAAGGAGTCTTGAGCTGATGGAAGGCAGAAAGGGCAGATCCGCCGGTTTTACCCTGATAGAGCTGATGGTTGCCCTGTCCTTGGTCGCCCTGTTGCTGACCGTGGCCATCCCCAGTTATCAATCCCTGCGTCAGGAGCAGATGGTCAAAGCCGCCACCCAGGCGGTGTACACGGATGTGATGTTGCTGAAGTCCGAGGCGATTAAGCGTAACCGCACCCTGCAATTCATCATCTTCAACAGCGGCACCAGCAATTGGTGTTACCGTATTTTTATTGATGGCAGCTGCAACAGTTGCAGCGATCACTGTTCCAGTATTGAGGGGCGCAAGGGGGGCGATGCCAGTGAATATCCCGGTATCAGCCTGGTTGCCAGCTACAGTGAATCGTCAAGCAACATCAGGCCCCTGAGTATCTCTCCCAGAAGGTCCTCCTTGACGGCGGGGAATATTGTCATCTCATCCGGTACCTACTCCATGCAGGTCAAGACCAATAATGTCGGGCGTGTGCGTACCTGCGGTGTCAGCAATGTCAGTGGGGTGCCTGCATGTTGAGAGCGCCAAGGGGATTCAACGTGGTGGAGTTGATGGTTGCAATGGTCGCAGGCCTGCTGCTGGTCGCTGCGGTGACATCCTTGTTCGCCACCATCCTCAGGGTCAATCAAACCTCCATGCAGGTGAGCCGCCTCAATCAGGAGATGCAGAGCGTCACCGACATGATTGCCCGTGACGTGCAGCGCACCGGTTATGATCAGGGGGCGACAGCCTTTCTCGGCGCTGCATCGGGAGCCAGATCCCCTTTCTATTTTGATACCAGCAGCGATCTGATGAATGAGCCAGTCACTGGCTCCAAGATTTATCGCTGTATCCGGCTGAAATACGATGATGATAACAACGGCTCTCTTGGGGCTGATGAAACCTATATCTACAGCTACGACAGTGCCGACAAAGGGGTGCAGCTTGGCACCAGCTGCAGTTCCGGCAGCCTGCTGAGTACCGACAATACCATCGAGATTACGGATCTCACCTTCTCGCTGTTGAGTGGCAGCGTCTCGTCAGGGGCACGGACGGTGCGGCTGAACATATCGGGCCAGTACAAGGCTAACACCGCGCTCAAACTCACCCTGCAGCGTGATATCAAGCTGCGCAACGATGGGTACTGATGTCATGCAACGTCATCTTGGTTTTACCACCTTCACCGTTACCTTACTGCTTACTGTGATGTTGCTGAGCATCTCGCTGTTGGTGGGCAAGCTGATGGTGTCAGACCGCCGTGTCAGCCTCAACGAAGTGCAGTATAGGCAGGCCCTGGCCCTGGCCGAACTGGGTTTATCCGACGGGGTTGGACGATTGGCGCAAGACCCGGGTTGGCGGAGCGCCAGCAGTGGGGTATCGGTCAATGTGTCAGCCGGTACCTATACCCTGTTTGCTCTGGATGAAACAGCCGTGACCGTGGGCGGGGTGAGCGTGACGCCTGTCAGGGTACGGGCCCAGGCTATCTTGGTTGATAGTACTGCCAATGCCGATGTGGAGATCAAAACCATCAAGGTCAGCGTATTGGCAGGCACCCCGGCCGCCCCTCTGACGGTCGCCGGTGGCATGGCCGTTTCCGGCAACTTTACCGTGGTGGCCAATCCCAACGGAGGCGGGTCTGGCGTACCGCTTTCCATCTGGACTAACGGTAATGTGGATCTGACCAATGGTTCCGGTCAGACCTGCCATCAAGGGGATTACAGTGGTGGGTGCAGTGCCTACATAAGTCAGAAGGGCGACAAGCAGTCGGATATCAAGGACAACGATACCGACTTCCCAAGCGATCTGGTCTGGTATCTGTTCAATGAGAATGACGATGCAACAGGATGGGCTAATCTGGAGTCGCGGGCAGTGCAGATGCTGACCAATTGTGATTCGCTGTCGACGGCATCGCGAGGGCTCATCATTGTCGATGGGGATTGCAAACCGGGCGGTTCGGTCGGTTCGGTTGCCGCACCTGTGGTGTTAATCGTGCGCAACGGGGATCTGATGGTCAACGGGAGCTCCACCCTGTATGGGCTGGTGTTCGCCTACTCCTCCACACCCGCTACCGCTACCACCGATATCAGCTTGAAGGGGGGGGCTATCGTCAATGGGGCAGTGGTCGCCAACTACCAATTGGGCAAGACCGCCAACGGAACCTTCGATGCCAAGTACGATCAGGCGGTGCTGAGCAATATCGAAAACGGTACCGCATTTCAGATCATTAACCTAGTGCCCGGTAGCTGGCGGGACTGGTAGGAGCAAACATGAAGCAGCACAAGGGATTCGGGCTGTTGGAGATCTTGATCACCCTGGTTCTGCTTGGGGTGGGGGTTGCCGGACTGGTGGCCATGTCGCGCGGGATCCTCGGGGCCTCCCAGGACGGGCGGCGCTATGAGGTGGCGATGCGGCTGGCCGAGTCGAAACTCGATGATTTTCGTACCTTCAACGGCGTGGTGAGTGCCGTCTCTCCGCTCACGGCCTATAACAGCATTGCGGCGGGCACCAGTACGGTCACCCCCGCCGACGGCGGCGGGACCTATACCCTGAGCTGGACCGTCAACAACCAGTACTGGAATGGTACGGCCTGGCAGACCACGGCCCCGGCGGGATACCTGCAGTCCTACCCGGGTCGCAAGGTCGTCAACGTGACCGTCGGCTGGAGCGACAATGACGGGAATCCGATCTCATTGTTATTGTCTGGTGCAGTGTCACCGGCAGAGTCACTGGCCCAGAACCAGTTAAATGGCGGACTCGATACCAGTCGCGAGCCACCCCAGGTGGTCTATACCCCGGGGGTGGCACCGGACGTCATCTCCATCCAGATAGATCAGGAAGGGCGCAAGCAGGAGACCAGCAAACCGCTGCCGACTGTGACCTCCAAGGATGGCGCCGTCGGCAAGCTGGTGCAGTTCGAGACGGTCACCTACAAGCCCGACAACGGCGGCAACATCCAGCAGGTCTTGCAGGATTTGGCCTCGGTCTCCTGCTCTTGCAGTTACGGCTCGAGCGTCAATGCCTACCTGCCGGGCCAGGCGATCCTGACCGACAGCAATCTGCTCTATTGGAGCGTGGGCTCCCAGGTCACCAAGCAGACCGGTATTCTCAACACCAGCGTCAAGGATCAACCCACCCTCTGTACCAGTTGCTGCAAAAACCACTTCGATGGTAGTGGCAGCAGCTTTGATCAGTACTACTCCCCGCTGCATACCAACAGGCAGCGCTATAACAGCTCACTCACCTCGGTCAACAGCGGCGACTATGTGGATGCCTGCCGTTTCGTCCGGCTCGATGGCTATTATCGGCCTCTGCCGGAGTGGAACCTGATCAAGGTAGTGGTTACTAGCGCCGACTTCCTCGCCAAGACGGCCAATCAGACCAGCTACCAAAATTACATCAAGTACGTGGTCACCACCTACATCACCTGGCAGAAGAACACCCTCAACTGGGCCGCGAATCCCACCGCTACGCCACCGACCATCACCGAGTTTGCCGACTGGTTGTCTGCCAATGCGGTGGCGGGGGGGGACACTACGACCAAAGTCACCATGAGCACAGGCACGGCCCAGCTGATCGCGCGCGGTATCTATGTGGATGTGCTCTCGCCCACCTATCTGGCCGCACTCGACCTGACCTCGCAGGAGCTGCTGGCCAGGGTGCCATTCCAGGATATTAACCTGACCATGCTGGCAGAGTGGAGTCTGGTGCCCTTGAGTGGCCAGCTTACTGGCAGTGTCTCCGACTATGTGGGAGTGACCAACGAGACGGTCAAGACGGTGGTCGATCTCAGCAACTACTACTTCGGCAGCTACAGTCGCGGCTACCTATCTGCCAAGAAGAGCACCAAGGATGTCTCCAACGTATTGCAGAGCGTGTCGGTCAAGGTGACCGCCTATCAAGGCAACTCGGGGATCACCGCCTCTCTCATCTCTCCAGTGGATCTGAGTGAAGCCAAGAGCGCCAGCATGCCGGTGGCCATCGACACCAGCACCCAAACCGTACCGACCCTGACTGTATCGGGACGAATTGAGTGTCTTGAACAGGGTAATGGACAAAATGCCACCCCAGTGTCCTGTAAGGCGAATACGTTTAGTGGGCTGGCAGTCAATACGACAACTACGGGAGCTATCTGTCGTATCGATGCGCCAAAAACCAATAACCAGCCTGCTACATACGTTTGTTCTGCAGCACAAAACAGTAATTTAGTTGTGAATTTATCCTATAAAGCTCAGGGCAATAAAACTTACTTGTTGAAGCCTGCCACTCTCAGCATTGCCATGACACCACCCGCCAGCGGTCAAGTGATCACCGGGCCCTGTGCCCTGCTGGTGGACAACGGAGTGACCAACGCGACCAGCCTGACTTGCACCCCTTGAGCCTTGGGCGCTGGCACAGCCAGCGCCTTTTCTTTATCATTCCCCATCATTTTCGAATTCAAGATGCATCGCCATGGCAAAAGCCCTCTCTCTGATGCTTGCCCAGTTGAATCTGACGGTAGGCGCCATCGAAGATAACTGTGACAAGGTGCTGGCGGCAGTCGCCGAGGCCGATCGGCAAGGTGCCGATCTGCTGGTCTGCTCCGAACTGGCCCTGACCGGCTATCCGCCGGAAGATCTGCTGCTGCGCGCCGACCTGATGATCCGGGTGGAGGCCGCGCTGGCCCGCATCGCGGCATGGCAGGGGGCTTGCGCCATTCTGGTGGGTCACCCCTGGCGTGACGGGGAGGCACTCTACAACGCCGCCTCCCTCTACGAGCAAGGCAAGCTGGTCGCACGCTACTTCAAGCAGGATTTGCCCAACTACGGGGTATTCGACGAGAAGCGCTACTTCACCGCGGCAACCGAGACCTGCGTGGTCCCCTTCCGTGGTCATCAGCTGGGGCTGCTCATCTGCGAAGACCTCTGGCAGCCGGGCCCTGCGCTGGCCGCCAAGGCGGCGGGAGCCGAGCTGCTGCTCACCATCAATGCCTCACCCTATGATCAGGAGAAACCCTGGATCCGCCGCGAGCTGATGGCCGAGCGCTGCGATCAGACGGGTCTGCCGCTGGTGTACCTCAATCAGGTATGTGGTCAGGACGAGCTGATCTTCGACGGCTGCTCCAAGGTGTTCAACAGCCAGGGCGAGCTGACCCACAAGCTGGCCCCCTTTGCCGAAGAGCTGGCGCTGGTGCGCTTTGCCGATGGTCAGCCGGTGAAGGAGCGGGAACCCGCAGCGCCGCTGGAACCCTTGGCCGAGACCTATCAGGCGCTGGTGCTGGCGGTGCGCGACTACGTCACCAAGAACGGGTTCCACGGCGCCGTGCTGGGCCTCTCCGGCGGCATCGACTCGGCACTGACCCTGGCCATCGCGGCTGATGCCATCGGCGCCGACAAGGTGCAGGCGGTGATGATGCCGTTCCGCTACACCGCCCAGATGAGTGTGGAGGATGCCAAGGAGCAGGCCGAGCGGATGGGGGTGGAGTTCAACATCATTTCCATTGAACCTATGTTCGAAGGCTTTATGGCCCAGCTGGCGCCGCTGTTTGAGGGCACAGCCCGCGACACCACCGAAGAGAACCTGCAGGCCCGCTGCCGTGGCGTGCTGTTGATGGCGCTCTCCAACAAGCGTCGCCGCATCGTGCTGACCACCGGCAACAAGAGCGAGATGGCGGTGGGCTATGCCACCCTGTACGGTGACATGGCCGGCGGTTTCGACGTGCTCAAGGACGTCCCCAAGACGCTGGTCTTCAAGCTGTGCGAATACCGCAATTCCGTCGATTATGTGATCCCGCAGCGGGTCATCGATCGTCCCCCTTCGGCAGAATTGGCGCCGGATCAGGTGGATCAGGACAGTCTACCGCCGTACGACATCCTCGATGCCATCCTCAAGCGCTATGTGGAAGAAGATGCCTCCGTGGCTGACATGGTGGCGGAAGGCTTCGAGGAGGCGGTGGTGCGCAAGGTGATCCGCCTCGTGGATCTCAACGAATACAAGCGCCGTCAGGCGGCGGTCGGGCCCCGCATCACGGCCCGCAACTTTGGTAAGGATCGCCGTTACCCCATCACGTCCGGGTTTGGCAAACAGAACTGGTAAGGAGTCACCATGAAGAAGATTGAAGCCATCATCAAACCGTTCAAGCTGGACGATGTGCGCGAGGCCCTGGCCGAGATCGGCATCAACGGCATGACAGTGTCCGAGGTCAAGGGCTTCGGCCGTCAGAAGGGCCACACCGAGCTCTATCGCGGTGCCGAGTACATGGTCGATTTCCTGCCCAAGGTGAAGGTGGAACTGGTGGTGCAGGACGAGGATCTCGATGCCTGCCTGGAAGCGATCCAGAACACCGCCCGCACCGGCAAGATTGGTGACGGCAAAATCTTCGTCTGCGAGGTGGAGCGCGTCATTCGTATCCGTACCGGCGAAGAGAACGAAGACGCCATCTGATGAGATGGCAGAGCCTCGTGATGAGCCAACGAATGGAGACTCGATCCCGCTGATGTCCTGGATGCGCCTCGTTGCGGTGGCCGGCCTGCTGGCCGGTCTGACCGCCTGTAGTACCCGGCCGCCAGCCCAGCCGGAAAACCTGTGCCAGATCTTTCGCGAAAAACCGGACTGGCACAAGGCGGCGCTCAAGATGAACGAGAAGTGGGGAACCCCGATCCAGGTGGTGATGGCCATGATGTATCAGGAGTCCTCCTTCGTGCACGATGCCCAGCCGCCGATGCAGTATTTCCTCTTCATTCCGACCGGGCGGGCCAGCTCTGCCTACGGCTATGCCCAGGTCAAAGATGAAACCTGGGCCGACTACCAGCGGGAAACCGGCAACGGCTGGAGCGATCGCGACGACTTTGCCGACGCCATCGACTTCATGGGCTGGTACACTCACAAGGCCCAGCGGCTGAACGGCACCTCCAAGTGGGATGCGTATGGCCAGTATCTCAACTATCACGAAGGGTGGGGTGGCTATCGGCGTGGCAGCTACCGCAGCAAGGGATGGCTGATGAAGACATCCCGCAAGGTGGAGGCCCGTGCCCAGCGCTACGGCGCCCAGTATCGACAATGCAAGGATCAGCTCTCCAGCGGGGGCTGGTTCTGGTAACCAAATCAGGAGTCAGAAATGCCGTTATTGGACAGTTTTACCGTTGACCACACCCGCATGGCTGCGCCGGCGGTGCGTGTGGCCAAGACCATGCAGACCCCGAACAAGGACACCATCACAGTGTTCGACCTGCGTTTCTGCGTGCCGAACCAGGAGATCCTCTCCGAGCGCGGCATCCACACCCTCGAGCACCTGTTTGCCGGCTTCATGCGTGATCACCTGAACGGCAACGGGGTGGAGATCATCGACATCTCCCCCATGGGCTGCCGGACCGGCTTCTACATGAGCCTGATCGGTGCGCCGGACGAAGCCCGGGTTGGCGCCGCCTGGCAGGCCGCCATGAGCGACGTGCTGACCGTGCAGGAGCAGGGCAAGATCCCCGAGCTGAACGAGTATCAGTGTGGTACCTACAGCATGCACTCGCTGGAAGAGGCCCATGCCATCGCTCGCCACGTGCTGGAGCGCGGCATCGGCGTCAACCGCAATGACGAGCTGGCCCTGCCGGAAGAGAAGCTGAAAAGCCTCTGATTCCTAGGGTAGTAAACATGAAAAAGGCCGGTCATTGACCGGCCTTTTTGTGTGCTGACGAAATCAGGATGGCAGCGGCATCACCCGGTTGCGGCCCAGCTCCTTGGCTTTGTAGAGCAGCTTGTCGGTGCGTTCGACCAGGCTGTCGCCCGTCTCCTGGCCATTGTATTCACCCACCCCGAACGAGGCGGTGATGTGGTCGATACGCCTGCCCGACTTGCGATCCAGGATCGACATCTTTTCGATGGCCCGGCGCAGGCTCTCCGCCATCTGACGGCTCAGCGCCAGACTGCGCATGGGGACCAGCAGAGCAAACTCCTCGCCGCCAAGGCGGTAGGCTGTGACGCCCTCCTTGCAGGTTTCCCGCAGCCGCTTGCTGAAGGCGCGCAGCACTTGATCCCCAAGCAGATGGCCATATTCGTCGTTGAAGCTCTTGAAGCGGTCTATGTCCGACAGGATCAGGGAGAAGGGCTGCTTGCTGCGGATCAGGCTCTCTATCTCCAGATCGAAGGCACGCCGGTTGAGCAGGCTGGTGAGGGCATCCTCGTTGGCCAGTTTGCGAGTCTCGTTGAGCGCCTCGCGCAGCTCCTTGATCTCCTTCTCGGCGCTGCTGAGCTGGTTGCGAAAGTGCATGGTGGACATGCGTACGTCCCGTGACTCGCGCACCAGATCCCGCAGGATCCCCATGGTGTCTTCCAGGCTCAGCCCTTCGTCGTCGATGAGGCTCAGTCGGTCGAAGCTCTTGTCGAGCATGTCCTGAAACATACCGGTGTCGGAGAGGGCATCCTGCATGGTGTGACCAAGCTCGTTGGCCATGGCGGCCAGGTTGAGTTTCATGGTTTCCATCTGCTGCTCATCCTGAGCGGCGAGGTGCTGGTGATAGAGGCGCTCGCAGGTGGTGAGAGAACAGGTTCCCTGCAGCTTGATGGCCTGATCGATGGCCTGATTGAGCTCGGGCATGCTGGCCGCCACGTAGTTATACCAAAGGGTGTAATTATCCGGCGTGGTGGGGATTTGATACTTGATCATCAGGGGAACCGCCTGCTTGAGATAGGCGGCGGATTGGGCGAACGAGTCCTTGCTCATGAGTTCCATGTCTCATCATGCCTGCAAACTGTGCATAGTATGACAGAGAGATTGGCCAAAAGGCAGTCGATGGATGCCATTCGCCCCCCCCTCCGATATAATGGCACCGTTACCACCTACCCTAAGGCCTGCTTATGTCTCAAAAAGATCCTTTCCTCGAACGCGAGGCCGAAAAATACGAGAACCCCATCGCCAGTCGCGAGATGATCCTCGACCTCATCAAGGGCCATGAAAAGCCCATGTCTCGTGAAGAGCTGGCAAAGGTCCTCAAGCTGACCGAAGAAGAGCCGCTGGAAGCCCTGCGCCGTCGTCTGCGCGCCATGGAGCGTGATGGTCAGCTGGTATTCACTCGCAACCAGTGTTACGCCCTGCCGGATCGCCTGAATCTGGTGAAAGGCTACGTGCTCGGCCACAAAGATGGCTTCGGTTTTCTGCGCCCCGAGGGTGGTGGCCCGGATCTGTTCCTGAACAACCGCGAGATGCAGCGCCTGATGCACGGCGACTACGCCCTGGTGCAGCCTACCGAGATCGACCGCAAGGGGCGCCAGGAGGCGCGTCTGGTACGTCTGCTCAAATCCCGTGAGGCAGACATCGTTGGCCGCTACTTCGTCGAGAACGGCGTCGGCTTCGTGGTGCCGGATGACAGCCGCATCGGCCAGGACATCATCATCCCGGAAGGGGAGAACAAGGGAGCTCGCCAGAGCCAGGTCGTAGTCGTGCGCATCAATCAGCGCGCCACCGCCCGCTTCAATGCGGTCGGTACCGTGCTGGAAGTGCTGGGCGAAAACATGGCGCCTGGCATGGAGATTGAAATCGCCCTGCGTACCCACGGCATTCCGCACACCTGGCCTGAAGAGGTGACCAAGGAGGTTGCCGGTCTGGGCGAGCAGGTGCCGGAGAAGGCCAAAGAGGGTCGTATCGACCTGCGCGCCCTGCCGCTGGTGACCATCGACGGGGAAGATGCCCGTGACTTCGATGACGCCGTCTTCTGTGAAGCCAAGCGCGGCGGCGGCTGGCGTCTGTGGGTCGCCATTGCCGACGTCTCCGCCTACGTGAAGCCGGGCACCGCCCTCGACACCGAAGCCTATCAGCGCGGCAACTCGGTCTACTTCCCCGAGTTCGTGGTGCCCATGCTGCCAGAGGTGCTCTCCAACGGCCTCTGCTCGCTCAACCCGCAGGTTGACCGCCTCTGCATGGTGTGCGAGATGACCATCTCCGCCGCCGGCCGCATGTCCGGCTACAAGTTCTACGAAGCGGTGATGAACTCCCATGCCCGTATGACCTACACCAAGGTGGCGGCGATCCTGGAGGGGGATCCCAAGCTGCGTCAGCAGTACGAGCCCCTGGTGGGTCACATCGAGGAGCTCAACAACCTCTACAAAGCGCTCAAGCATGCCCGCCATCAGCGCGGTGCGGTGGAATTCGAGAGCGAAGAGACCCGCTTCATCTTCAACGCCCAGCGCAAGATCGACCGCATCGTGCCGCTGGTGCGCAACGACGCCCACAAGATCATCGAAGAGTGCATGATCCAGGCGAACGTGGCCGCTGCCCGCTACATCGAGAAGAACGAGGCCGCGGCCCTGTTCCGGGTGCACGACCGCCCGGGCGAAGAGCGTCTGACCGGTTTTCGTGACTTCCTGGCCGAGCTGGGCCTGGAGCTCAAGGGGGGCCTCGAGCCCGAGCCGAAGGATTTCGCCGACCTGGCCGCCAAGTTCGAAGGGCGCCCGGATGCGGAGCTGCTCTCCACCATGCTGCTGCGCTCCATGCGTCAGGCTATCTATCAGGCCGACAACATCGGTCACTTCGGTCTGGCCTTGAAGTCTTACGCGCACTTCACCTCGCCGATCCGTCGCTACCCCGACCTCATCCTGCACCGCGCGATCAAGTATCAGACCGCCAAGGAGCAGCAGGCCAACCTCCGCCACAAGTGGACTCCGAGCGGTGGCTACCACTACCAGCTGGAAGAAGTGGACCCGATGGGCGAGCACTGCTCCATGACCGAGCGCCGTGCCGATGACGCCACTCGCGACGTGGCCGACTGGCTCAAGTGCGAGTACATGCTGGATCACGTGGGTGACGAGTTTGACGGCGTCATCGCCAGCGTTACCGGCTTTGGCTTCTTCGTGCGTCTGGCGGAGATCCACATCGATGGTCTGGTGCACGTCAGCACCCTCACCAACGACTACTACCAGTTCGACCCGTTGCACCAGCAGCTGATCGGCGAGAACTTCCGCCGCCGCTACCGTCTGGGTGACAAGGTACGGGTCAAGGTAATGGGCGTGAATCTGGATGATCGCAAGATCGACTTCGTGATGGTCGAAGAGCCCCTCAAGGCCACCGGCAAGAACGCCAAAGAGATGGCGCGCAAGCAGGCAGAGATCAAGAAAGAGAAGGCCAAGAGCGCACAGCGTCACGAAAAACGTAAAGAGGGCAAGGATCACGGCAAATCCGACAAGGGCGGCCGTGCCAAACCCAGCAACAGACGACCGAGCAAAAAAGCTCGCGACAAGGCCAAGGGGTAAGCCCTCGGCCATGGCTTGGGTCCGGCGACCCGGGCTGAGGCTGAGGTCGTAAAGGGCTGATGGCTCCCGGGTATCTTCGCCAGAGTCCGGGTTATCACTGCAAAAGCCTGCGGCGCTTGAGATGAAAAAAATCCGAACCCTGTTACCGGGGTTCGGATTTTTTTATGGTCAGCGACAAGGGGAGGGACTTAGATTCTGTGCGGCGCTCGGCCAAGCTCCGTGCCTGTGGCGAGGAGTACACTCCCTGCGTGATTGCCACTCTATTGGCCGCGATGCAGCACGCGGAAAGGTGGGTGTCCCATTTTTCATTTTTCCCCTTCGGTATTGCTGCTCTACTCCGGTACTCCCCTAGCCGATTAATTTATTGATCTTGCTCAGTAAACCATCATCTCCCTCTTCCCTCCACCGCTTTGCTCGCTAACATAGCCGTTTGGCAACATGAGCCAGGCCAGCGCCACATCGCAGGTTAAAAGCAGCAGGCTGGAGGCTGTCACGCAGATCAAATTGAATTGATAAGCGATTAATGCCCATTACATCCCATCAAAATGTAACTCTCCCGATTTGATTGCCGAACAACGATGGATGTCCATGTTAATTACTACTGACCAGCTCAACCCGCCTCGGCGACTTACAGGGGGAACCAATACCGTGCCCGACTGTGACTGGGGTGACAGGTTGCTGGTCTGTTGGTTGCTACGAGGTGCTCAGCAAGGTGGGTGCCCCATTTTTCCATCTTGAGCATTGCAGAAATCAATGCTGTTTAAATTTAAAGCGCCATTTCTGATGTACAGACTGGCCAAAAAAACAAAATGACTGGATCGATACCGATATGACTGATAGCAAGCAGAGTGAAAAGCAAAAAAATAATGACATCATCATCGACTTGTTCGCCTCCAATCTTCCTGGCAGTACCAAAGACGGAGATCTGATTCAGAAAGCGTTGCGTGATCAGTTGGTTGAGAGCATTCGAGATTCGGTTACCCCGGCAGATGCTGATAAGCCTACTGATGTAACACGGGTTATTGATGAGTCTGGCCGTAATGTGTTCTTTGTGGATGGGACTCGTGGTGCAGGTAAAACCACCTTTATCAATAGCGTGGTCAAATCCCTAAATGGTGACACAAGTGGTGCCAGCGTGAGTATCAAGTGTCTGCCGACCATCGACCCAACCAAGCTGCCGCGTCATGAGCCCATTCTGGTCACAGTGACAGCCCGCTTGAATAAGATGGTATCCGACAAGTTAAAAGAGAGTTGGTCATCTAATGACCATAAAGAGCATAAAGAGCGTTGGCAGAATTATCTGGGGCAACTGAAACGCGGCTTGCATTTGCTGACCGACAAGGAATACAAGCCAGAATATTTCAGTGATGCTTTAAAGCTGGATGCCCAGCTTGACTACTCCATCGGTGGTCAGGATTTAGCCGAGATTTTTGACAGGCTTGTTGAATGCGCGTGTAAGATTCTCGGCTGCAAGGCCATTTTGATCTCGTTCGATGATATCGATACCCAGTTTGATTCGGGTTGGGATGTGCTTGAATCCATTCGCAGGTTTTTTAATAGTCAGAAGCTGGTGGTGGTGGCGACTGGCGATTTGCGTCTTTATTCCCAGTTGATCCGCGGTAAGCAATACGAAAATTACAGTAAAACCTTGCTCGATCAGGAAAAAGAGAGTGCCCGCCTAGCCGAGCGGGGATATATGGTGGAGCATCTTGAACAGCAGTATTTGTTGAAGCTTTTTCCTGTGCAGAAACGAATACAGCTCAAAACTATGTTGCAACTGGTTGGTGAAAAAGGGCGAGAGAAAGGCTGCGAAAACATTAGCGTTGTATACGGCAAAGACGAGGATGGGGTAAAGGTTAATTCGGTTCGGAGTGCTTTGGAGAATATTGTCTCGAATGGTCTAAACATACGAATTGGCTCCGATCTTGATATGTATGTTGATGAGCTTTTGAAGCAGCCTGTCAGATTGTTGATGCAAGTTATGCAGGATTACTATTCTCGGCTGCAAGCTTCAACGCTTTCTAAAAGTATGCTCCTGCGGGATTCGTTGTATGGTGCCATGCTTAGTAGTATATATCGAGCAGGGTTGAACTATGAGCAGCATCGTATTGGGATGGATTCGTTATGTGATGATGTTTTTAGATATTCTCTCCAAGATCAGGAGGTTAATACTGGATTTTATCTTCGCCCTCAATCGAGTAATGAAGCTCTTAGAAATTGCTCTGTATATCTAGCATCCCAAGTGAGTGCTCTATGTGATGGGGGGCTTTCCCAGCTTCTTCAGTTAATGTTGGTCGGTTGTGGTAGTGTCAGTCTTTTTGATAGTGTTCAAAAATCAGTTGGAAATCAAGGGGGGCGCTATCGACAACCTCCGGATATTGAATTCAAATCATATATGTCCATTGGGCGGCGTGAAAGCGTAACAAATTGGGCTAATAGAAGTTGCGCTGTTATTTCTGATGATGGAAGTCCGAATACGTCTCCCGGTGTGTATCTTGGTATGATTCACATGAGTAAGAAAAAAAAAGCAGACTACCGTGCGCTTGATATTAATGCAGAGAGTGGGCTTGCAAAGATTGCACTTGCAGCATCTTTGAGTTCCGCCTTGACACCGTCTCCGACTGATTTTCTGTCCGTCTTTAATCTCATTGGTGCAATTGCTGACCTTGCAGATGTCGACACAGGTGTTTCTGAAATTGAAATAGCTGAGGAAGATGTTTCAAAGCTCTCTGATATATATAAAAAAATAATTTTTGAAAATGAACAATTTAGAAAGGCCGTTATAAAGGTTCTTGCAAAACCGACTTGTGTTGCTCCGTTGTGGTCTAAATATGCTGAAAAAGGAGCTGGCGAAGAGGTTGAGGAGCTGGATGTTGTTGATGAACAGGATGTCAATGAATCCATAGTGCAGCTAATAAAATGGAATCGCCTTGTTAGACGAATATCCTCCAAGATAAAACCATCATCCATGCTCATAGGTAAGATTTGGACTCGGCTATTCTTCAATCTATCAAGCGTTGCAGAAAAACATAAGTCTTTGCTGGGTAGTGATCCCTTGGCGTTTGAGGGTAAATATGCAAAGTACACTAATGCTGCAAAAATTATGCGCTTCAATGTATTGGCTTTTCTCCATGCTGTTTTAGTGGAAGAGGATGCATCTCATAGAGTTTGCGATAGTACTGTTTCGCGTATTTCTGTGAATTTTAAGCAGAACCCGATTACATCAGTTGGTCAGTTAGTGATCAAGTTGAAATCGATGGGGGATCTCTCGGATATAAGTAACACTCATCCGATATTCTACTCTATTCTGAAGTGTCCATTAGTGCATCCATTTATTTTCCCTTTGGGTAGCATTAATTCGGCAGACCATTTGCTCTCTCAACAGGAAAAAAACCTTCTTACTCTGTTGGATGAAATTATTGGCGATGGATTTAATGATAAGGTTGAGTTTAGTGCTGTAGAGGCTTTAAATTCTTCAAATCCTGTATTGGGATTTAGGTTTCTGAATGTTTCAGGTATTGCTGCTGCGCCATATGAATCAAAGAAAAAGAATGACAGTGAGAATCCCCCAGCTAATCCAGTGGCAGATGAATAATGCTGGCAATTGTTTAAGGATTGGGTATGGAAAGGTTTCTTCTTAACTCGACAGTACTGTTGCATCGGCTGAGTAACGTCTTGTTGGATGAGGTATCACTTGATGACGGGGTGGAATCATCCGTGTTCCTTGCTCAATACGAGCAGATGCGTAGCTTGCCTGATCATGTCGCCAAATCGGCTTGGTCATCCTTGGCGCAACAACTCAAACAGCGAAATATGAAACTTGGCCCAATTGCGGCTTTGCGTTTTATCGCTGAAAAATTTGTTAAAAACGAGAAAGGTGGCCCCAAAACCGATCTTGCTTTGTTCTCGGAATGGCAAACGTTGATGAGTAGGGTGTCGTGTCTGCCGATTCTGGCGTGCCATCAGGTGTTTAATCCTGGTCCTGCCAGTCAGGATTACAACTTTCGCTGGCCTTTGTATCCCTATCATCCGGCGGTTGAGGATTATCTTACCCGTGAGCGGCTGAACGAAACTCATCAACATCTGAATGGCAGTACCAGCGCGGAAGAGTGTTGGCTGGATGCACTCAAACACCCAGAAGTGACAGTCAGAGATTTCGAGAAGGGCTGGGCGGTTCAAGAGATGAAACAACTCTGTGCCCAGATTGATCCCTCCCTGACGCCTGTCATCTTCAGGGATCGTTTGCAGATCGCCTGTAATATTCGTGAAATTCTTTGCCGGGTAGCTCAGGGCATGGTGTTGCCTGATTGGATGGTGTCATTGCAGCACCCGCAGCAGTTGGTGGACAGCACCATTCTGCATAATGACCAGGAGTACGGGTTTACGACGGTTTGGCCAACAGATGACAAATACAGCCAGGAGTCTGAGTTTCGCTTGCTAACCGGGTTGTTGGAAAAATGGCGGCATGGTGCGCCAGAAGGATTGGAACGACTGCTTTGGATTTACCTACTAATTCAGAATCAGTATCTGACCTTACTGGTTCAGCGAGACGATTTTTTCGGGTTTGATCAGTTCCAGAAATACACTATGACGGAGCTGAGGGAAGAGACCGAGAAATCTTATTTGTCTCGTTTCAAGCACGCACATGGGGCGGGTGTGTATTCTCAGGTCCGTTATCTGGAAGGGCGTTTTGCTCCGAAGAGCGACCCCAACAAAATGCACAAACTGATCTTCAGTGTTTTGCGTGGGTATTGGGAATACCTTAAAGGTCACATGACCGTAGACTGGGAACATCCCCAGCCACTCAATATCACCCAAGTGCTCGATAATCTTGAGCAGGTTAAGTCTGACAGTATATGTGCCGAGCTAGCGCTGGTACCGCACTTCATCAAGAAAAAGCCCCAAAAGGATGAGGTCTATCCCTACGCGTTTCTGTTCAAGGATTTAAAAAATCAGGCAGCTATCCTGATGGAGATCCTGAATCATGAGCCACGTTTGACCCGCTGGATTCGAGGTGTGGATGCCGCTGCCAATGAGATGCACGCGCCACCGGAATTGTTTGGCCCCTTGTATCGGGTGCTGGCAAAATCCGGTATTGCTCATTTTACCTATCATGTTGGCGAGGACTTCCCGCATCTGATCAGTGGTATTCGCTCCATTGATGATGCCTTGAGGTTTTTGCCGTTGCGTAATGGCGACCGTCTTGGTCACTGCACCGCCATTGGCATCACGCCTAACATCTGGAAACGCTCTTTGCCATCGCCTCTGTCCATGACCAAAGAGACGCGATTGCTCGATTTGGTATTTATCTGGCGGGAACTTCGCAATCATCCACAGCTACTGCGTTACGCCAGTGATGCAGAGATTGAAGCGGTTCGTTTGGCCCATAAGGTGTTTTCGCTGGAAGACGAGATCTCGATTACCACCCTTGAGCAGGTGTTTGATTTGCGAGGCGTGTTGGCTGAATCGGAAGGTCTGCTGGGTGAATTGGATGGGCCATTAAAGCCCGAATCCCTCTGGTTGGAAGAGTACGAGCGCGCTAGAGAGTTGGCTAAAGTGGCGGGCATGAAAAGGCCGCTGAAGCTGTATCAGCAATGGTTGACAGATGACAACGTACGAAAGCAGCGAAATGAATACATTGATGTCACCCTGGAATATTTGCCGGATGAGGTGTTAGTTTCGTTGCAACAGGCGGTGATGGCAAAAATGGCAGACCGAAACATCGCGATTGAGTGCCCTCCGACCAGCAATACCCGTATCAGCCAGTATCGAGATGTTAGCGAGCATCATATCTTTCGCTGGATGGGTTTGCCGAGTGAGGCAGTTGAAGGTGATGTCCCTATGTCTATTTGTCTGGGATCTGATGATCCGGGGATCTTCGCCGCGGATTTGAAATCCGAGTTCTACCATCTGTTCGTTGTGTTAACCCGAAAGTTCGGTTTGTCGCCAGCGGAGGCTTTGAGAAAGGTGGCGGAGGTGAACGAGAATGGGCGGATTTATCGCTTTCACGATGTTAGGTAGTGAAGTTGGGACGATCATCGTTTTGAGCACCGCGTAGCGGCTAACAGGCCATGGTTAGCTTACCGCCACGTGCCACTGAAGAGCTCGATATAGCGGCAGGCGCTTGGCCGAGCAGCTTCCTCCTCCCTAGATGCCGGTCTCTCTGATATGATGCGCCATCATTTAGCGACCGGTGACGATGCCAGCATCATGGTGGTCAGGTTGCCGGTAGGGCCATTTTTCTTTGGGGCGCACCGGGTGCGACCCGACACCACGGATCTTGAACATGAGCACTGAACTGATCTACGGCATTCACGCTGTATCCGCGCTGCTGGAGCGCACCCCGGAGCGTTTCATCGAAGTGTGGGCCCTCAAGGGGCGCGATGACGACCGGCTGCAACCCCTGCTGGCTGAGCTGGATGCGCTCGGCCTCAAGGTGCAGAGCGTGAACCGCAAGACGCTCGACGACAAAGCAGAGGGCAACAATCATCAGGGCATCATGGCCCGGGTGAAAGAGGCGCCGAAGCTGGCCGAGCACGACCTGGCCAGCCTGCTGGACAAGTTGGCCGAGCAACAGACTCAGCCCTTCCTGCTGGTGCTGGACGGGGTGACCGATCCGCACAACCTCGGCGCCTGCCTGCGCAGCGCCGATGCGGCGGGTGTGCATGCGGTCATAGTGCCACGGGACAAGGCCACCGGCCTGACGCCGATCGTGCGCAAGGTCGCCTGTGGCGCCGCCGAAGTGGTGCCGCTCATTCAGGTCACCAACCTGGCCCGCAGCCTGCGCGAGCTGCAGGAGCGTGGTGTCTGGATCGTCGGTACCGCTGGCGAGGCGGATCACGACGTGTTCCAGGCCAAGCTGACCGGCCCGATGGCGCTGGTGATGGGCGCCGAGGGCAAGGGTATGCGTCGCCTCACCCGCGAGCACTGCGACGAGCTGGTGAGCATCCCGATGGCAGGGGCGGTATCCAGCCTCAACGTCTCGGTGGCGACCGGCGTCTGCCTGTTTGAAGCCGTGCGTCAGCGTCGTGCCTGAGGCGAGCTGAATGGACAGACCCCCGTTTTGCCGGGATCGGGTCACAGATGAGCAGGAGGCCGCGCGCCTCCTCTCTTTTGCCCGGCCGCTGACCCTGAGCCCACGTGCCTGCCTCTGGCATGCTGGCGATCGACCCGATCTGCTGGTGATGGTGGAGCAGGGGCTGCTGCGGGCCAAGGTGGTGCTGGCGGATGGCCGCGAGTACATCAAGGAGTTCTACTGGGAGGGTGACGAGTTCCTCGACTTCCACCACCTGCTCAGTGGCGAGCCGGCCCGCTACAGCGTTGAGGCGCTGGAGCCCTGTCGGCTCTTGTTGTTCAATCTGGCTGACCTGCGCACGCTCTCCTGCTGGCCTGCCTGGTATCAGCATCTGCTGGCTGTGCAACTGCGCATCAAGGAGGAGAAAGAGCTGCTGCTCCTGACCGAAAGCCCGCAGGCCCGTTATCAACACTTTTTGCGCAGTTTTCCCGCGCTGGAGGCCAGGGTGCCCGATCACCAAATCGCCGCCTACCTCGGCATCACCCCCATCAGCCTGAGCCGCATTCGCAAACGGCTGAAGGATCTTAACAAAGGTTAATGCCGACCCGCGTGTGGCTGGCTATGCTGCCCTTCTCATCATGAGCAAGGAACCCCCATGAACTGGTCTCTCAAGTCTTTTGAACAACTCGACGTCAACGAACTCTATGAACTGCTCACCCTGAGATCCCGGGTCTTCGTGGTGGAGCAGACCTGCGTTTTTCTCGATCTGGACGGCGTCGACAAGCGCCCCGACGTGTTGCACCTGCTCGGCTGGCAGGATGGGGCTCTGGTGGCCTATGCCAGGCTGATGGCACCCGGCGTGGCCAAGGCGCAGCAGGTGGTGATCGGCCGGGTGGTGACCGCGCCCGAGGCGAGAGGTGATGGCCTGGGCCACCGGCTGATGCAGCAGGCGCTGCAGGAGTGTGCCCGGCTGTGGCCCGGGGTCAGCATCTATCTCGGGGCCCAGGCACACCTGCAAGGTTTCTACGGTCGTCACGGCTTCACTGCCGTGGGTGAACCCTACTTGGAAGATGACATTCCCCACATCGGCATGAGCTCCTCTTAATACCTTTTAAGCATAACAATGAAATTATTATGTCTTGAGGTAGTAAAGAAAACGGGTGCTCGGCGCCATGTTAGTGGGTACCCTCTGAGTGATTAATCGGCAACAGTTGATGGATAGGTTTTAAAAATGGTCTTTTACCCCATTAATTCAGAACAAGATTCAGCGATTGAGCCGTTGAGCCATTTTATTAGCGTTCGCCACTCGAGCGGCTGTCGCTGATGGAGTTGTTGCGCAAGCGGTTCGCACTGGACCTGCAAACCTTCGCCATCATCACCCTGGTGCTGGGCAATCTGGCCCAGGCCTTCTCCGATGTGCTGGTCAAGCTGATCGGCCCCGGCTTCAGCCCCTTCCAATACATGTTCCTGCGCCAGCTGCTGACCCTGCTGGTGCTGCTGCCCTTTATGCTGCGGGTACCGCGCTCGGCCTGGGGACTGGGTGCCTGGAAGTGGCACCTGCTGCGCGGCCACCTCTGCCTGCTCGGCGGGGGCGGCATGATGCTGGCCTTGACCCAGCTGCCGCTGGCCACGGCCAATGCCATCTTCTATGTATCCCCGTTGCTGACGCTGCCGCTGGCGGCCTGGTTGCTCAAGGAGAAGATCAATTCCCGCGTCTGGTTGCTGGGAGGCATGGGGCTGCTCGGCGTGGTGTTCGTGCTGCGGCCGGGGGATTTCCATCTGGCCGGGCTGGGCGCCCTGGTGACCGCCTTCACCCTGGCGCTGTTCAACATCACGGGGCGCAAGTTGCCAGCCGGGATCTCGGTGGTGGCGACCCTGTTCTGGGCCAATCTGCTGGCCCTGCCGTTGACCGCCGGGCTGGCGGTACATCAATGGCAGCCGGTGGACTGGCGACTGCTGGTGCTGATCGGCGGCAGCGGCGTCATGCAGTTGCTCTATCACGCCAGCTGCTTCTACGCCTATCGCCAGGTAGAGGCCAACCGCATCGCGGCGACCGAGTACTCGGGCCTGATGTTCGTGGTGCTGCTGGGGGTCTGGCTGTTTGGCGAGATCCCGGCGTGGAACCTCTGGGTCGGGGTGAGTTTTATCCTGCTGGCCATTCACTGGCAGCGCCGGCTGCGCTGATGACATACCCATCGGCAGCAGGCCGATGGGTGAGAAAAACAGGCATCTTATGAGGCCGCTCTCTGTCATGGCCGGGCAAACCGGCTATGCTGGGCGGCCTGTTGCTATCGGAACCCTGTCGTGACCCCTACCATCTTTGCTGCCATCCTGTTGGCCGCCCTGCTGCACGCGCTCTGGAATGCGCTGGCCAAACGCCAGGCCGAGGGGCGAGTCAGCGTCTTGCTGGTCTCCCTCTGCTCCGGCCTGTTTGCCGCTCCCTTGTTGTCCTTGGTGGGGTGGCCGGTGGCGGCCGAATATCCCTGGCTGGCGCTATCCATCCTGCTGCACTGCGGCTACTGTCTTTTTCTCGGTCGGGCCTACCGGCTGGGTGAATTCGGCCAGATCTATCCGCTGGCCCGGGGCAGCGCCCCGCTGGTGACCCTGCTGTTCGGGGCCCTGCTGCTGGGTGAAGTGCCGGGAATGGTGGCGGTGACGGGAGCCGTGGTGCTGGTGAGCGGCGTGTTGCTGATGGCGTGGCGAGGTGGTCTGCGGCTGGCGCCGGCCGCGCTGCAGGCGGTGCTCATCACGGCGCTGTTTACCGCCTCCTACACCTTGTCCGATGGGGCGGGAGCCCGTTCGGCCGGTGAGCCGATACGTTACACCCTCTGGCTGTTCGCCCTCACCGCGTTGATGATGCCGCTGCTGATGCGCTGGCAGAGTCGCACCGCCTGGCGCGAGCTGGGGCCTGCGGCGTGGCGCAGCGGCGCCATCGGGGGGGCCCTGTCGCTGTTGGCCTACGGTATCGTCATCTGGGCCATGACCAAGGCGCCCATCGGCCTGGTGGCGGCCTTGCGCGAGAGCAGCGTGCTGTTTGCGGTGCTGCTCTCCTGGGGCTGGCTGGGGGAGACGCTGGGGCGGGTCCGGTTGCTGGCCGCCCTGGTGATCCTGGGCGGGATCCTGCTGATCCGCCTCGGCTAGGGGGAGGCGGCTTAAGGCATCCGGGCCGGCCGGTCAGGGAGTGACCCGGGTCGTGAGGGTAAACCCCTCCTCACAGGAGGCCAGTTGCACCTGGACCAGCCCCAGTTCGGCCAGATTGCCCACGTGGGTGCCGCCACAGGGGATGGTGACCTCCCGGCCTTCCAGCGAGCAGTGCCAGTAACGGGAGTCGATGATCGCCTCACCGGCCCGGCTGCGGCGAATGTCAGCCCCACTTGCTACCCAGTCGGCCAGTTGGCGGTTGACCTGCACTTCAATCTGCGCCAGATCTGCCAGCAGTGCCTCGCTGTTGACTCCTTTCTTGCGCAGGCTCTTGCCGATCCGGTACTGCTCGCGCGAACCCATGGGCTCGACCCGCGAGGTCTGGATGGCGAGGCGGTCGAAGTCCGGCTGATCCAGCGCGTCCCGCTCGTTGACCTCCTTGCGCCAGTAAGGCATCAGCGCCCGGTTGAGCGCCAGTGCCGCCAGATGACAGCCGCTGTGGCCCAGGCTCAGGGCGTGGCGGGCCTCGGCATCCACCCGCAGTGTCACCTGGCTGCCAGCAGGCAGCGCGCAGTGTCCGGCCAGCGGGTGCACCACCACGAAGCGCCACCCTTCTGCGCCCCGCTTGACCGGGATCGCCTGGTCGACGAACAGCTCCCCATCCGGACTGATGGCCCCCATACGGCAAGGGCCGACGGTCGTGTCACCGCCCTCCCAATGCACGGTACCCACGTCACCCGGCTGATCGGGCCAGAGGTGGCTCTGGGGATGAAAGGGGGTGAGGTCGGTGATCAGCAGGCTGGTGTCGCCGCTCTGGCAGCAGATGACGCTGGCCTGCTCCTGATGGTGGCCCAGCACGAAGCTGGCTCGGGTATGTGGCATGGATGGCTCCCGCAAATCGAAGAGGAAGAGAGCCGCCAGCATACGCCAAAGTGCAGGCCGGCTCATTAACCTCGGTTAACGAGCCGGCCTTGGGAGGGGGGGGTGGGCTAGATCATGGCGACCAGCAGGTAGGCGTTGAGCCCGATCACCAGGGCGACGATGAGGCGGCCGACCGCCTGGGTCACCGGGTGGTTGCGATACTCCCCCATCAGGGCGCGATCGCCGGTCAATATCAGCAGTGGGATAAGTGCCAGCGCGATGCCGAAGCTCAGCACCACCTGGCTCAGCACCAGGATCTCGGTGGTGTTGAGGCCCATGGCGATCACCACGAAGGCGGGAGCCATGGTGATGGCGCGGCGCAGCCAGAGCGGGATGGTGAAGCGCACGAAGCCCTGCATCACCACTTGGCCGGCCAGCGTGCCCACCACGGTAGAGCTGATGCCGGAGGCGACCAGCGAGAGGCCGAACAGGGTGGCGGCCGCCTGGCCCAGCAGCGGGGTGAGGGTCTGGTAGGCCGACTCCAGCTCCGCTACCTGTTGGTTGCCGGAGCTGTGGAAGGCGGCTGCCGCCATCGCCATCATGGCCAGGTTGACGAAGCCGGCGATGGTCATGGCGATGGCCACGTCGACCCGGGTGGTGTGCAGCCGCTGGGGGACCGAGCCCTGATCCTGGGTGTGCTGGGTCAGTGCCGAGTGCAGATAGATGACGTGGGGCATCACGGTGGCACCGAGCACGCCGGCCGCCAGATAGACGGCGTCGCTGTTGGGCAGGCCGGGGAAGAGGGCGCCCTCCAGCAGGCTCGGCAGGTGGGGGCGGGAGAACACTAGCTCGACGATGTAGGCCGCCGCCACGAAGAGCAGCAGGCCGCCCACCACGAACTCCAGCGGTTTCTGGCCGCGGGACTGCAGCATCAGAATGCCCCAGGTGACCACGGCGGTGATGCCGGCCCCTTCCAGCAGGGTAACCCCGAGCAGCAGCTTGAAGCCCACGGCCGCACCGATGAATTCGGCCAGATCGGTGGCCATGGCGATGATCTCCGCCTGTACCCAGTAGGCCCAGACTGCCGGCTTGGGCAGCCGGTCGCGAATGTGTTCCGCCAGGTTCTTGCCGGTGACGATGCCGAGTTTGGCCGAAAGGGTCTGCACCAGCATGGCCATCAGGTTGGCCCACACCACTACCCACAGCAGCTGATAGCCGAAGGTGGATCCGGCCTGAATGTTGGTGGCGAAGTTGCCCGGATCTATGTAGCCGATGGCGGCGATAAAGGCCGGCCCGAGCAGGGTCAGTTTGAATTTGCGGGCCGGGATGGCCGTGGTCAGCGCGGGTTGCATGGTATCAGCCTCCATAAGTGCATGGAGATAGAATAGATCTAAATGATAATTATTATCAATTGAAGTTTTGTATTGTTCCCATAGATAAAAACATCGGTGGCGGCTGGTTGCAGTGGGGGATGGGATTTTGTACAATACGCCGCCCTAGAAAAGCAGCGTCTAAACACCATTATGTTCCTTGCCTCCGAGGTCTGGCTGCACCTGGGCGGAGGCTGAATTAATCCGTAAGGAGCTAAAATGCGTCATTACGAAATCGTCTTCATGGTTCATCCGGACCAGAGCGAGCAAGTACCTGGCATGATCGAGCGTTACACCGGCGCCATCACCACCTCCGGTGGTACCATTCATCGCCTGGAAGATTGGGGCCGTCGTCAGCTGGCTTACCCGATCGACAAACTGCACAAAGCCCACTACGTTCTGATGAACGTAGAAGCAGAGCAAGCCGTTATCGATGAGCTGGAAACCAACTTCCGCTTCAACGATGCCGTTATCCGCAACATGATCATGCGCACCAAGCACGCCGTGACTGAAGTTTCTCCGATGGCCAAGGCCAAGGAAGAGCGCTTCACCCGTCGTGACGACGAGCGCCGCGAAGAAGCTACTGAAGCTGCTTCCGAAGAGTAATTCTGGATCACTGACTAGAGGATAAAGGCCATGGCACGTTATTTCCGTCGTCGTAAGTTCTGCCGCTTCACCGCCGAGAACGTTACCGAGATCGACTACAAAGATATCGTTACTCTGAAAAACTACATCACTGAATCTGGCAAGATCGTACCGAGCCGTATCACCGGTACCCGCGCCAAGTATCAGCGTCAGCTGGCACGCGCCATCAAGCGTGCTCGTTACCTGGCTCTGCTGCCGTACACCGATCTGCACAACAAGTAAGAATCGGTCCGGCGCTTAAGCCTAACTCAACGAAATTTATAGAGGAAAGGTAATGCAAGTTATCCTGCTCGACAAAATCGCCAAACTGGGCGGTCTGGGTGACCAAGTTTCCGTGAAAGCTGGTTATGCCCGTAACTACCTGATCCCGCAAGGCAAAGCTGTTATGGCTACCAAGGCCAACATCGAAACCTTCGATGCTCGCCGTGCTGAACTGGAAGCCAAACTGGCTGCCGGTAAAGCTGCCGCTGAAGAGCGCGCTGCCAAGCTGGGTGAACTGGCTGCCGTTGTTATCGCCTCCAAGTCTGGCGACGAAGGCAAGCTGTTCGGTTCCATCGGTACCCGTGACGTGGCTGAAGCCATCACTGCTGCCGGCGTAGCCGTTGCCAAGAGCGAAGTCCGCATGGGCAACGTTCTGCGTAACACCGGTGACTACGAAGTTGTTGTTCAGCTGCACGCTGACGTCAAAGCAACCGTACAGATCCAGGTTGTTGCCCTGTAATAGCGATTCGCTTTTGCAGAAAAACCCGCGCACTTGCGCGGGTTTTTTATTTTCAGGCCCAGAGTTAGAGTAAGGATCCGTTCTTCTGGAGGAGATCCCTATGGCCTGGGTCGAAGGTCGCGTCCTTGAGCGTATCGAGTGGACGCCCACCCTGTTCTCCCTGCGTGTGGCGGCCGAGCTGGCCCCCTACAAGGCGGGGCAATTCACCAAACTGGCCCTCGAGCAGGGCGAACGCCGCGTCCAGCGGGCCTACTCCTTCGTCAATCCCCCGTCAGCCCCCTATCACGAGTTCTATTTCGTCGAGATCCCCGATGGGGAACTGACTCCGTCCCTCAGCTCGCTGCAAGCGGGCGACAGCCTGCAGGTGCAATCCCTGGCGACCGGTTTTCTGACTTTGGACGAGGTACCGGCCGGGCGCGATCTCTGGCTGCTCTCCACCGGCACCGCCATCGGCCCCTTCCTCTCCATGCTGGCCGACGGGGAAGCCTTCGCCCGTTTCGAGAATCTGGTGCTGGTGCACGGGGTGCGCAAGGGGGAAGAGCTGAGCTACCGGGAGCTTATCGCAGGTTTTGCCGCCCGCCACGGCGAGCGCTTTCGCTATGTGCCCTTCGTCAGCCGGGAGGAATGGCCCGAGGCGATGGGAGGGCGGATCCCGGCCGCCATCGCCGACGGTCGGTTGCAGGCGCGGGTCGGGCTGGAATTTGCTCCCGAGCTGAGTCAGGTGCTGATCTGCGGCAACCCTGCCATGGTGAAGGAGACCCAGCAGACCCTGCTGTCATTGGGATTGGCCAAGAACCTGCGGCGGGCGCCCGGCAACATCAGTGCGGAGAACTACTGGTAGAGAAATGGACACAGGGGCCTCGGCCCCTGTGTCAGGGTGACGGGGATGACGATCAATTCTTCTTGCCGTTGCTGTTGCCGTTGCTGTTGCCGTTGCCGTTGCCGTTGCCGTTGCCGTTGCCTTTCTGCTTGTTGTGGCCCTGGCCCGGGTTGTTGCCGCTGTGGATGCTGCGGTTGTAGTGGTCCCGGTATTTGCCGTCCATCTTGTCGCAGTTGAGCTGGATGCGGCTGTCGCCGATGCCGAGATCGAAGCAGTTATTTTGCCACCAGTCGTACTCTTTCTGATCCCAGTTAATGTCCAGCTTGATGTCGTCGGTGGAGAGTTTGACACCATCGTTGTTCTTGGAGGGGGGCGCCGCCATAGCCACGCCTTGGACGAGCAGCAGGGAGAGCAGCAGTATGGATTTGTGCATGATGACCTCGAGTGCGGAAGGATTGGTCTCAGTGTAGAAGCTGGCGCCTTAACCGGGCCGGAACCGGGCTCGACATCAGTTGGCGGGCATGTCATGCCGGCTTGCCGCGGGCGGGCAGGCGATCAGGCTGGCGGGGGTTGCAGCGGCAGACAACGGGGAAGCGTCGACAATTTGCCCAATCTGGTCGCAGCCTGTCCGTTTGTGAAGGTATCTGAGTCAATTCAAATGATTAGCCTTCATTCTGTGGCTCGGCTGACTATAATCGGCAGCCAACTTTTCCTGCATATCGCACCCCCTTCATCATGACTACACAGGCTTCTACCGTGCTGCGCTACCCCAAGGGGTGGTTCGCCTTGACCACGGTGTACAGTTTTACCGGGCTGGCCATTCTGGCCTCCATCGTCTTCTCCCTGCTGCTGTTTCTCTCCATCGACGAGAATCCCCTGATGAAGTGGCTGTTCGGCGGTCTGGCCATCATCTTCGAGCTGGGCAAGTTCTACGTCTGGTACGAGTACGGCGAGTGCAAGGCGCGCCGCGATCTCGGCGGCGCCTTCTGGTCGCTGCTGTTCTACAGCGTGCTGGCCGCCATCTCCATCGGTGGCAGCATCGGCGGCATCAACAGCGCCACCAACACCATCCTCAATCAGCAGGCGCGCCATGAGCGGGAGATCGCCCGCTTCGACGAGCAGATCGCCAGCATAGAGCGGCAGATCCAGCTCAACGAGGAGGCGGCCCGCAAGTACATCGAGATGGCGCGCATCTCCAGCGGCGTCAGTGGGTTGCAGCAGGCCAATACCAAGCTCAGGCTGCGCCAGGATGAGCTGCGCCAGGAGCGCGATGCCAAGCCCATCAACGAGCAATCCTCCATGCTGGGACTGATGAGCAGCCTGGCGGACGGGGTGGGGATGAGCATCAGCCAGGTGCAGTTTCTGCTGGTCTGCTTCCTCTCCGTGCTGCTCGACGTGTTCGGCGCCTTCTTCGTCAGTCTGATCGGCGAGGAGAACCGCTTTCGCCGCAGTTGGCTGTGGCAGCAGGCCAGGGAGCAGACCCTGGCCCGCCAGGCGCAAGCGGCAGCCATGGTGCCCGCCGTGGTGGCCAGACCGGAGCCCGAGCCGGAGGTGGTGGCTCAGGTGCGCAGCGCGCTGGAGAGCGGCGAGCTCAAGTGCAGCAAGCGGCGGGTCGCAGAGGCGCTGTCGCTGTCGCTGGAGGAGGTGGACCGGGTGTTCCAGCATCTGCTGGCCCAGGGGGTGCTGGGGCAGGGCAGCAACCGCCACTACCACCTCAGCTCGCAGGGGAGTTGATCATCAGGCCACCGCAGGGTGGCCTTTTTATTGCCGCGCGGGGGCTGTGTTAGTGGGTCAGCACCATCATCAGGCTGAGGAAGGCGGCCAGCCCGCCGCCGATGCCGATGATCCAGTAAAAGCCCTTGGCCCCCTGTTTGAGCGGGATGCGGAAGTAGAGCAGAAACGCCCACCACCCCAGGGCCAGCAACAGAGGAATAAGAAACATTCGAGCCATGGTGTCCTCGCTGTTATTCTGTTGACCCTTGATCAATCAACAGGATGGATTGTGCAATGACGCAGCTACAGATTACCGCATTCGGCGACCCCTCGGTACTTTGGCTCAACCCTTCCCTGGACAAGGTGCCAGCCGACGGCGAAGTGCGGGTGCGCATCTGCTTTGCGGGGGTCAACCCCATCGATGCCAAGACCCGGGCCGGCCTCGGCTGGGCGGCGGCCCAGAACAAGGACAAGCTGCCCTGGACGCCGGGCTATGACGTGGCCGGAGTGGTGGAGAAGATAGGCCCCGGCGTCACCGCGCTGGCCGAGGGGGATCGGGTGTGCGGCATGGTGGGCTTTCCCCTCGCGGCCGGCGGCTACGGCGAGTCAGTGGTGGCGCGCGAGGAGGAGCTGGTCAGGCTGGAGCAGATTGGCCTCAGGCAAGGGGCGGCGCTGCCGCTGGCGGGCCTCACCGCCTGGCAGGGTCTGTTTGAACACGGCGCCCTCAAGGCGGGGCAACGGGTGCTGATCCTGGCTGGTGCCGGCGGTGTCGGCCACCTGGCGGTGCAGTTTGCCAGCGCCTATGGCGCCGAGGTGGTGGCGACGGCGAGTCGCGACAATCACAGCTTCCTGCACGGGCTGGGGGCCAGTCGGATGGTGGATTACCATGACGCAGACTGGGTAGCCCAAGTGGGCCAGGTCGATCTGGTGCTGGATCTGGTGGGTGGCGAGAGCGGCAAGGCGGCGCTCGCCTGCGTCAAGCCGGGTGGCCGGCTGGTGACGGTGCCCACCATCAGTGCCCAGCAGATCAAGGATGCCGCGGCCGGCAGCGCCATCGAGGTGCTCGGCATGCTGGTACACCCTGACCGCCAGCAGCTGAGCCAGATGCTGACCCTGCTGCGTCAGGGTGAGGTTCAGGTCACGGTCGCCGGGGAGTATGCCCTGGCCGAGGGGGCGCTGGCCCATCAGGCCATCGAGCAGGGCCACGTGCGTGGCAAGCTGTTGCTGCGCATGCCCGCCGCGGACGCTCTGGCCGGATGAATGGCATCACCGAGCTGGGGCTCGGCTGGCTGTTTCTGAGCGCCTTCACCTCCGCCACCCTGCTGCCCGGCAGCTCGGAAGTGCTGCTGGGGGCCATGGCGACCAAGGGGGAGTGGAGCATGGCCAGCCTGCTGCTGTGGGCGACGCTGGGCAACACCCTCGGCTCCATGACCACCTGGTGGCTCGGCTGGCTCGCCACCTTCAAGAAAAAACCGGAAGATTTTCAAGGCCGTGGGGAACAAAAAGCCCTCGGCTGGCTCAAACAACATGGCCACTGGTGTCTGCTGCTGGCCTGGACGCCGGTGATCGGCGATGGTCTCTGTCTGCTGGCCGGCTGGCTGCGCCTCTCCTTCTGGCGCTCTCTCATTCTCATCGGGCTCGGCAAATTGTTGCGTTATGCCCTGGTCTTTCTGCTGGCCAGGCAGATCTTCTAGCTTCACTCACGAGGTAACCGTGAACAAACTCATTCCATTAAGCATGCTTCTGGGCTTCTCCCTGCCCGTGCTGGCGGCACCCACTCTGGTGTCGGAACAGGTCAAGGAAGAGGGCAAGCTCGGCATTCCCTACCAGATGTACAAGCTGGACAACGGCCTGACCGTCATTCTGGCGCCCGACAAATCCGATCCCCTGGTGCACCTGGACGTCACCTATCACGTGGGCTCGGCCCGCGAGCAGGTGGGCAAGTCCGGTTTCGCCCACTTCTTCGAGCACATGATGTTCCAGGGCTCCAAGCATGTGGGGGATCAGGAGCACATGCGGATCATCAACGAAGCTGGCGGTGACATGAACGGCACCACCAACAAGGATCGCACCAACTACTACGAGACCGTGCCGGCCAACCAGCTGGAGAAGGTGCTGTGGCTGGAGGCCGACCGCATGGGCTTCTTGCTCGACGCGGTGAGCCAGAAGAAGTTCGAGATCCAGCGCGCCACCGTCAAGAACGAGCGGGCCCAGCGCATCGACAATCAGCCCTATGGCCTGGTGAGCGAGAAGGTGGGGGAGGCGCTCTACCCGCGCACCCACCCCTACTCCTGGCAGCCCATCGGCTATGTGGAGGATCTCGATCGGGTCGACGTCAACGACCTCAAGCAGTTCTTCCTGCGCTGGTACGGCCCCAACAATGCCACCCTGACCCTGGGCGGCGACTTCGACACCAAGCAGGCGCTGGCCTGGATTGAGCAATATTTCGGTTCCATCCCGCGCGGCCCGGACGTGGCCGAGCCGACCCCCCAGCCTGTCACCCTGCCCGAGACCCGTTATGTGACGCTTGAGGACAAGGTGCATCTACCGCTCCTGTATATCAGCTACCCGACCGTGTCGCTCGGCGATCCGCAGGAGCCGGCGCTCGACATGTTTGCCGACGTACTGGGCGGCAGCGCCAGCTCCATGCTCTACCAGTCGCTGGTCAAGAGCGGCAAGGCTATTGATGCGGGCGCCTCCCACTACTGCGAGGAGCTGGCCTGTACCCTGACCGTCTACGCCTACCCCAACCCGGCGGTGGACGGCAGCCTGAAGACCCTCAAGAGCGAGGTGGACAAGGTGATCGGCGAGTTCGCCGGTCGCGGCCTCAAGCCGGAGGATCTGGAGAAGGCGATCAACAGCTATCGCGCCTCGGCCATCTGGGGCCTGGACAGCGTCTCCGGCAAGGTGAGCCAGCTCGCCATGGGTCAGGTGTTCGCCCAGGATCCCAACTATGTGTTCAAGAGCCTGGATGCCATCGGCAAGGTGACCCCGGAGCAGGTCAAGACCGCCTACGACAAGTTCATCCTGAACAAGCCGGCGGTGGTGCTGAGCGTGGTGCCCAAGGGCAAGAGCGATTGGCAGGCCGCCAAGCCCAACTTCACCCCGGCCAAGCGTGAGCTGCCGGATTACAGCAAGCATGACAAGGTGCTGGCCGAGCGACCGGTGAAAGACGATTTTGATCGCAGCGTGCAGCCCAAGGCGGCCGATGCGGTGAGCGTCAAGGTGCCTGCCATCTGGCACGGCAAGCTCGACAAGGGGATCGAGATCATCGGCACCCAGAGCGACGAAATCCCCGCCGTCTCCATCATGGTCGCCCTGCCGGGTGGCATGCGGGCCGAGGGCAAGGGCGAACTGGGGCTGGCCAGCCTCACCGCCAGCATGATGGGACAGGGCTCGGTGCGCCTGACCGAGGCCCAGCTCAGCGACGAGCTGCAAAAGCTCGGCTCCAGCGTCAGCGTCTCCAGCGCCCAGTACAACAACCTGGTCACCATCAGCAGCCTGACCGACAAGCTGCCGCAGACCCTGGCGCTGGTGCGTGAGGTGTTTGAGCGGCCCGGCATGCGCGAAGCCGACTTCGAGCGGGTCAAGGCGCAGATGCTGCAAGGGATGAAGCAGAGCGAGCAGCAGCCGGAGTGGCTGGCCGGTCAGGCATTCCGCGAGCTGGTCTACGGCAAGCAGAACCGTCTTGGTCAACCGGGTGACGGCGTGCTGGCCGATGTCGAGAAGCTGACCCTGGCGGACGTGAAGCGCTTCTACCAGAACTACTACAACCCGACCAACGCCAAGGTGGTGGTGGTGGGTGACGTGACCCAGTCCCAAGTGGAGGATCAACTCGCCTTCCTGACCCAGTGGAAGGGGGCCGAACCCTCTCTGGGCAGCCTCAAGCCGGCGGGCGAGCAGGCCAAGCCGGGCATCTATCTGGTGGACAAGCCGGGGGCACCCCAGTCGGTGATCCGCATCGGCCGCCGTGCCATGCCGTTCGATACCACGGGTGACTACTTCACCGCCGGGCTGATGAACTTCAACCTGGGCGGCAACTTCAACAGCCGCATCAACCTCAACCTGCGCGAAGACAAGGGCTACACCTATGGTGCCAGCTCGGGCTTCTCCGCCAACCGCGAGGCGGGTACCTTCGCCACCGGCGCCAACGTGCGGGCCGATGCGACCGTGGATGCCATCCGCCAGTTCCTCAAGGAGATGGACAACTACCGCAAGAACGGGCCGACTCCGGTGGAACTGGCCTATATGCGCAGCGCCGTCTCCCAGCAGGATGCCCTCTCCTACGAGACCCTGGGCCAGAAGGCGGGCTTCCTGCTGCAGATGATCATGTACGACCTGAAGCCGGACTATGTGCAGGCCCAGAACAACCTGATCAAGACGGTGTCGGCCGAGACGCTCAAGGCCAGTGCGGCACGCTGGCTTGACCCGGCCGAGATGGTGATTGTGGTGGTGGGGGACAAGCAAAAGCTTGAAAAACCCTTGAAGGAGCTTCATCTTCCCATCTATCCGCTGCAGCTGCCCTGAGGGCGCTACATAATAAAGAGTGCCGCCCCCTGTGGGGCGGCCACACATGAGCCGTGAATATGACTACGACAAGCTTGTCACTCACCGAGTTGTTGACCGCCCTGGGTTCGCCGGAACGGCTGACCGCCCTCAAGGGGATCCGGCGCGGGATCGAACGTGAATGTCTGCGCATCACCCCGGAAGGAACCCTGGCCCAGACCGATCACCCCCGCAGTCTGGGCTCGGCGCTGACCCATGCCAACATCACCACCGACTACTCGGAGAGCCTGCTGGAGTTCATCACGCCGGCCACCGACTCCATCGACAGCCTGATGGAACAGCTTGGCGACATCCACCGTCACACCATCCACCATCTCGGTGATGAACGGATCTGGCCGCTCTCCATGCCCTGCTTCGTCGGCGACGAGGAGAACATCCGGCTGGCCCAGTACGGCAGCTCCAACATCGGCCGGATGAAGACCCTCTACCGGCAGGGGTTGAAGAACCGCTACGGCAGCCTGATGCAGGTGATCGCCGGGGTGCACTTCAACTTCTCCATGCCGGACAGCTTCTGGTGCGAGTGGCAGGAACTGGTGTGCGAGGGGTGCTGCAGCCAGCGCTTCATCTCCGACAAGTACATGGGGCTGATTCGCAACGTCTACCGCTTCGGCTGGCTGGTGCCCTATCTGTTCGGTGCCTCGCCAGCCATCTGCGACTCCTTCCTGAAGGGGCGCAAGAGCAATCTGCCGTTCCAGAAGACCGGCAAGGGCACCCTCTACCTGCCCTATGCCACCGCGCTGCGGCTGTCGGATCTGGGCTACACCAACAGCGCCCAGGCGGGGCTCAAGATCAGCCACGACAGCCTGCCGGCCTATGTCAGCAGCCTGCGTCGCGCCATCAACACCCATGATCCCGACTTCGCCAAGATCGGCGTCAAGGTGAACGGCGAGTACCGCCAGCTCAACGACAACGTGCTGCAGCTGGAGAACGAGCTGTACGCTCCGATCCGGCCCAAGCGCACCCCGCGCAGCGGCGAGAAGCCGTCGGATGCGCTGGAGCAGCGCGGCATCGAATACATCGAGCTGCGCACCGTGGATGTGAACCCCTTCACCCCGTACGGCATCGAGGTGGATCAGATCCGCTTCTTCGACCTGTTCCTGGTCTGGTGCCTGCTGCGCCCGTCCCCGGTGCTGGGCGACGAGGAGATTGCTCGCAATCGCCGCAACCAGACCAAGGTGGTGCTGGAGGGGCGTCGTCCCGGCCTCGAGCTGGAGGACGAGCAGGGCCATGCCATCGGCCTGAAGGAGTACGGCCTCAAGCTGTTCGACGAGCTGGCCGAGGTCGCCGCGCTGCTGGATCGCTGCTGCGGTCGTAACCGCTACCGCGAGACCCTGGCGATGCACCGCGAGAAGCTGCTCAACCCCGAGCTCACCTACTCCGCCCGCCTGCTCAAGCAGTTGCTGGAGAGCGGCCAGGACAACGGCTGCTTCGGTGACGAGCTGGCGAGTCGCTACCGGGAAGAGATGCTGGCCGGTGAGCTGCAGTACTGGGATGAAGCCTACTTTGCCGGCGAGGCTCGCGACTCGCTGGCCAAGCAGCGGGAACGCGAGCGTAGCGACAGCCTGTCGTTCGACGACTTCCTGGCCGACTACTTCGGAACCAGCAAGACCCCGGCCTGACGGGATCCACTTCTGCTGCAAGCCGCTCTTCGGAGCGGCTTTTTTATTGGCGCTTCCCAGTAGGCGGTTGGCCGTCACGGGCCCGAAAATAACTGTGAGTCAGCCTTCACTTCAGCAGAGCGATTGGCGGTTTTATTGTCAATCGGCTCACATTTTCCTCTTTTGCAGCTTGAGTCTGATGGGCTTGCCGCCTAATTTCTCGATCACTGAAACGATTCAGCTTAAACAAAAACAAGAGACACGAGGATAAATCCATGTTGAAGAGACTTTCCATTGCCGTACTGTTCGCGTTGGGCGCCAGCTCGGGCCAGGCTGCCGAATTCCTGCTGACCGACTCCCAGCAGGGGCTGGATGTGGGGGACTGGAAGATCACCAGCGACAAGCTGGGGATCAAGAGTCCGGCACCGTTCAGCATCGAGAAGAAACGGCTGCATGGCGGGCGTCAGGAGGGGGTGGACCTGCTGATTGTCGACAACGGGGTGATGAAGATAACCCTGATCCCGACCCGTGGCATGGGGATCAAGGAGGTCAGAGCCGCCGATCTGCGTCTCGGCTGGGATTCGCCGGTCAAGGAGGTGGTCAATCCGGCCTTCATCGATCTGGAGAGCCGCACCGGGCTCGGCTGGCTCGATGGCTTCAACGAGATGTTGGTGCGCTGTGGCTACGAGTGGACCGGTCACCCGGGAGTGGATGACGACGGCCGCCTCAAGAGTCTGCATGGCCGGGTGCAGAACATACCGGCCTCCGTGGTCAGCGTGACCATAGACGAGGAGCCACCCTACGCCATTCACGTGCTGGGCCGGGTGGACGAGCGCACCTTCAAGATGAGCGAGCTGGTCACCTGGACCCAGCTCAGCGTCGTGCCCGGTCAGGCGGAGTTTGCCCTGCAGGACAAGCTGACCAACCACGCCGATTACGAGAACGAGTACCAAATCATCTACCACGGCAACTTCGGGGCCCCCATCCTGGAGGAGGGCGCGCGCGTCAGCACCCCGGTGAAGCAGATCTCCCCCTTCAACGACTACGCCAAGGGGGGGCTGAAGAGCTGGCAAACCTATCTGGGGCCGACCAAGGGCTTCGACGAGATGGTGTTCAACCTGGTGCCCTACAGCGACGCCGAGGGTAACACCCTGGCGGTGCTGAACAACCGGACAGGCAGCGCCGGGGTGGCGGTGGGCTACAACACCAGGCAGTTGCCGGTGCTGACCCTGTGGAAGAACACCGACACCCGGGCTCAGGGCTATGTGACCGGCATCGAACCCGGCACCAGCTATGCCTACAGCACCAAGTACCAGCGCCCGCTGGGGCTGGTCCCCAAAATTCAGCCGGGAGAGACCAAGACTTTCGATCTGACCTACCGCCTGCTGCGGAATGCCGACGAGGTGAAGCAGGCTCTGACCAGCGTGGAGCAGATCCAGGCCGGCCGGCCCACCGAACTGCGTGATCAGCCGCTGGTCAAGCTGCCGTAAGTGACGGACAAACAGCAAAAAGCCGCTCTTGAAGCGGCTTTTTTATTTCCCTGAACCCGAGCGGTCTCAGACGTGGTTGTACTCAGACATGGTTATACATGGCCTCGATCTCGCTCTGGTACTTGGACTCGATGATCTTGCGGCGCAGCTTCATGGTCGGGGTCAGTTCTCCCAGCTCCATGGAGAAGGCGCTTGGCAGCAGGGTGAACTTCTTCACCTGCTCGAACTTGGCCAGCTCTTTTTGCAGATCCTGAATGCGTGCCTCGAAGAACTCCACCACCTTGGAGTGGCGCAGCAGCTCGGTCTTGCACTGGTACTGCAGGTTGATGGAGCGGGCGTACTCTTCCAGCGACTCGAAGCAGGGCACGATCAGCGCCGACACGAAGTGGCGGGCATCGGCGACGATGGCGATCTGCTCGATGAAGCGATCCTTGCCGATGGTGCCTTCCACCAGTTGCGGGGCCACGTACTTGCCGTTGGAGGTCTTCATCAGCTCCTTGAGGCGCTCGGTGAAGTAGATGTTGCCTTCGCTGTCGAGTTCGCCGGCATCACCGGTACGCAGGAAACCATCCTCGGTCATCACCTCGGCCGTCGCTTCCGGCTTGTTGTAGTAGCCGCGCATCACGGTGGGGGAGCGCACCAGCAGCTCGTTGTTCTCACCCAGTTTCACCTCGATGCCGCAGAGCGCCGTGCCGATGGAGCCCAGCTTGAACTGGCTGTCTTCGTAGCAGCAGACGGTGGCGGTGGTTTCGGTCATGCCGTAGCCGTACTTGAGGTTGAGCCCCATGGCCTGGAAGAAGAAGTTCACCTCGTCGGCGAGGCGGGCGCCGGCCACCGGCAGGAAGCGGGTGCGGCCGCCGAAGCGGGCGCGCAGCTTGCGAAACACCAGTCGCTCGGCGAGCCAGAGCTGGCCGTAGAGCAGCGGGGAGGCGGTTTTGCCCGCCTGGCGGGTGGCGACCATCTGCTTGCCCACTTTGGTGGCCCAGCCGAACAGGGCCTGACGCAGGCGCGGGGCCTGGGCCACCCTGGCCTGGATCATGGCGTAGGCCTTCTCGTAGAGGCGCGGCACGGCGCACATCACGGTCGGCTGTACCTCGCCGATGACATCCATCACCTTCTGCGGATCGCGGATGTAGACGTTCTCGGCGCCACAATAGAGCACGTAGTAGCTCCAGGCCCGCTCGAACACGTGGCTGAGCGGCAGCATGCAGAGCGACACATCCTGCTCGTTCAGATCGAGGCGGCTGTTGTGCATCTCGAAGCAGGCGGCGATGTTGGCGAAATCGAGCATCACCCCCTTGGGCTCACCCGTGGTGCCCGAGGTGTAGATCAGGGTCAGCAGGTCATCCATCCGGTACTGGCTCTCGCGCTCGCGCAACACCTGCTCGCTGGGCTGATGGTTGCCGGAGACCAGAAACGTCTGGAAGTGGCTTGCCTGCGGGCAGCCGCGCAGGTTGACGCTGCCGTCGAGGGCGACCAGTTGGCGGATCTCGCCGCTTTCAATCAGTTGCAGCGCCTGGTCGAACTGAGGCTGTTCGCCGACGAACAGCACCTTAATGCCGGCATCTTTGACGATGTAGCGCAGCTGATCGAGCGTGCTGGTGGGGTAGATGGGGACGCTGACGCCGCGGGCGGCCAGGATGCCGAGATCGGCCTGGGTCCACTCCGGCATGTTGCGGGCATAGATGCCGACCATCTCGGTGGGCTGGTGGCCGGCGCGGATCAGCGCCTGGGCACAGTAGTCCATGGCCTGTCCCAGAGTACGCCAGCCGATGGCACGCCACTGGCCATCCTGTTGTACGCGCAGAGCGGCCTTGTTGCCAAGCCGGGCGATACGCTCCCGCATCAGTCGAACCAGGTGGTTTTTCGGCATCAGTCAGACATCCTCAAGTAACAGTTGTACGCCCTAAGGGGCACTGAAAATCGCGCTGGAGTTTAAACTCTAAGATTACAGCTTACAAGTGTTCGCCATTTGTCTTGGATCACAAAGTCGTCAATTAGGGTGAGCTTGAGGCATGATGGGGTCTGACATGCGGAGCCATTCAGGGAGGGTGAACAATGAGTGTCGGCATCAAGGGGGTGGTGACCGGGGTATTGCTGTTATTGGCGGGGGCCGGCGGCCTCTGGTTTACGCTGGGAGGCACGGGGAGCGAGGAGGACAACCCCTGGCTGAGCGGCGCCGAGGGCTATGCGCAGGCGCAGCAGCTGGCCCTGCACAAGGGCTATCCGCTGCTCTACGTGATCGAGCGCGCCAAATGCCGGCGCTGCAAGCTGCTGGAGACCAGCCTTTGGCAGTCAGCGGAGATGGCGCCGGTGCTGGCCCGGCTGGTCAAGGTGCGCCTCAACCCGGATGCGGGGGATGGCAGCGAGCACATTCTGCGCCGCTTCCCGCAGGTGGCGACCCCGCCCGGCATCTATGTGCAGCAGCCGGGTGAGCCGCTCAAGCCCATCAAGATAGTGGTGGATATCCAGCAGATCTGGATGCCCGGGGTGACCTGGCAGCGCGGCTTCTTCATGCCGCTCTCCGCCGCCGGGTTCGAGGCGGTGCTGCACACCACCCAGAGCCTGCAGGATCCGGCCCTCGACAACGCGCCGTTGCTGTAGTGCCGCAGATGTAGCGCGGCGGTTTAGCCGAAGTCGAACAGGCGGGACATCAGCACGGCATCTTCCCGATCCTGGCCGGTGCCGTAGTAGTCGGCGCGCCGGCAGTACTCGGCAAACCCCTCGCTCTCGTAGAGGCTGATGGCGGTGCTGTTGCCGGCCCGCACCTCGAGGAACCAGGCCTCGGCCTTGTTGGCCTTGCTGCGGGTGAGGTACTCCCTGAGCAGCGCCCGCCCCAGCCCCTTGCCCTGAAAGTCGGGGTGCACGCAGATGTTCATCAGCGAGCTGTCGCCCGCCACCAGATCCGAGATGTAGAAACCGGCCGGCTGGCCGTCGACCAGCAGCAGACCGTTGAGATAGCGCGGCCCGAAGCAGGAGAGCAGGTTGGCCTGGCTCCAGGGCTCCTTGTGGGCAGCCTGTTCGATGGGGTAGATGAGCTCGAAGTCGGTCTCGAGCAGGGGACGAAATTGCACCATGGTGGCTCCGGGTCGGGGCGGCTGAACGAAGAGAGGGTGGGGCTCGGCACTCAGCCGAGGCGCCCCTTGAGCTGCTGCCACAGCGCCCGTTTCTGGGCCGGGCTGGGCGCGAGCGGGCAGATCAGGGCCTCTGGCCAGGCGGGATCGGCCGCTTCCAGCCAGAGCAGTGGCGAGGTGTGGCCGACGGGCAGGCTGCTCAGCAGGCTGACCTCGTCGCTGCCGATGCCGAGCAGCTGGCAAAGGTCTGCCAGCAGGTGGGGGGCGGGCAGCCGGCTCGCCAGGATCCAGAGCTTGCCGCTGGGCGGCTCGCTCGGCACGGCCGAGGCGGGGATAGCCGCCTGCTCGCTTGCCGGGATCTCATTGGCCGGCGCGGGCACAACCTGATGGCCCGCCAGCAGGGCTGGCCGGCGCAGTTGCCAGCTCGGAATGCCCATCCGGGCCAGCAGGTGTTGCCGCAGGCGACCGGATGCCTGGTCAGGTTGCGCGGGGGCTGGCTCCCGCGCCGTGGTCAGCTGCACTGGATCTTGCATGGACGATGACTCAGTCTTGATCTGCATTGATGAAAAAAGCTCTGCGCAGGGTACACTCGAACGCGTTTTGCTGCATCTTTTGCGGTATGTTTTAGCCAGGTGAGGCGGCCCGGCGCTCGGCAACCGGTCGGAGCGAGTCACAGGCGGCCTCCCGACAATCCAACAAGCAGGACAGGGAACCTTCGATTGCGTCGCGGGTGTGCCGGTTCCAGACAACCCCAGTATCGGAAGTGTGCCTATGCCACCTTTAGCATCACAGAATCTTCGTCTCGCCCCCATTCACGAGCGCCTGCCACGCCTGCTGTCGGCCCTCGGCGAGGGGCTCTACGAGCGCCAGGATGCCCTGCGGCTCGGCCTGCTGGCGGCCCTGTGTGGCGAGAGCGTGTTTCTGCTGGGCCCGCCCGGCATCGCCAAGAGCCTGATCGCGCGGCGCCTCAAGCTGGCCTTCTTCGATGCCCGCCACTTCGAATACCTGATGACCCGCTTCAGCACGCCGGAGGAGGTGTTCGGCCCCCTCTCCATCCAGGCGCTGAAGGAGGATGGCAAGTATCTGCGACTCACCGCCGGCTACCTGCCGGAGGCCGAGGTGGTGTTCCTCGACGAGATCTGGAAGGCGGGCCCCGCCATCCTCAACACCCTGCTCACCGCCATCAACGAGCGGCAGTTTCGCAACGGCGACAGCCAGCACCCGATTCCCATGCGGCTGCTGGTGACCGCCTCCAACGAGCTGCCGGCCCCCGACAGCGGGCTGGAGGCGCTCTACGACCGCATGCTGGTGCGGATCTGGATGGACCGGGTGCAGGAGAAGGCCAACTTCCAGGCCATGCTGGCCAGCGACGGCCAGTCCCACCAGAATCTGCCGCCCTCGGTGCAGATCCACGGCGAGGAGTACCTGGAGTGGCAGGAGCAGATCGACCGGATCCGGTTGCCGGACGACTGCTTCGAGCTCATCTATCAGCTGCGCCAGCAGCTCGACAGCCAGCTGGCCCACAGCTGCTACGTGTCGGATCGGCGCTGGAAGAAGGCCGTCAGGCTCATCAAGGCGAGCGCCTTTTTCAATGGCCGCGACGAGGTGGCCCCGCTCGATCTGCTGCTGTTCAAGGATTGCCTCTGGCATGACGAGGCCTCGCGCACCGCCCTGCTGGAGATGATGACCGAGTTCTCCCGCCTCTACGGCTATCAGCAGCTGGCCATGACCCGTCAGCTGATGGGGCTGCGGGAGCAGTTCAAGCAGCTCAAACAGAGCGTGGCCCAGCGCCTGTGTTGCAAGGCCAGAAAGCGCCAGCAGTGGTTTGGACGCCGTGCTCGCGGCATCCAGATCCCGCTGGCCAACGCCCGTCCGTTCGGCAAACTGGCGCATTTCCACCTGCTCACCCCGGCGGCGCTGGATGGCGACGATCCGGAGCGGCTGGTGGAGACGCTGGTGTTCGACCGCACCCTGCTCTCCCACTGGCATCCCACCGGCGAGGCGCTGGTGGGCTGGCCGCTCGGCAACCCCAAGGAGGGCCACTATGAGCTGGTGCTGGACGACGAACTGCGGCTGCACGTGCTGGACTTGCAGCGCCAGCAAATTCCCCTGGTGCTGGTGGAGCGCAACCCCATCCCCGAGGTGGTGATCGCCCCCTGGCAGGCCGCCCTGACCGGGTTGCTGGCAGAAGCCGGCGTGCTGGCGCAGGAGCTCAAGCGCCAGCGCAACCTGTTCGAGCGCCATCAGCAGCACCTCTTCATCGGTCGCCACTGGCTGCAGCAGGTGGAGGACAGCTTCTTCGTGCTGAACCGGGATCTGGACCAGCTGCGCAGCGATATCAGCCACTGGCACGACCGGCTGCCACAGCTGGACGCCTGAACCATGGCGAGCGCGAAAGGGAGTGTGGTGAGCCTGGTCGGCGGAGGTCGCCATGCTTGAGATCGGCATGATGGATCTGGGGCTGCTCATCGGCGAGGGGGAGCTGGCGGGCGAGATGGCGCTGCTGTTGGCCTCCACCCCCAAGATCTCCGAGTTCATCAAGCGCTCCCCGCTGCAGGGCAAATTGTTGCAAAAGCGCATCCGCCGCTGGAGCGAACAGCTGGGGGAGGAGATGCGCCACAAGCCGGTGCCGGTGGCGCTGGAGCAGGAGTATCGCCTCTATCAGGCCCACAAGGGGTTGCCGCTGGCCGAGCTGATGGGACGATTGCCGTCCCTGCTGGACGGGCTTGAGCAGTACAGTCCCTTCGCTGGCGAGGCGCGCAGCCTGGTGCGCCAGCTGATGGCGCACCCCACCGACAGCCAGCGCCAGCTGCTGATCGAGAAGTGGCGCACCAGTCTGGTGGGCAGCCTGCTGCAGTTGCAGCAGCAGATCGCCGAGGCGGAGCGGGAGAAGCAGCGCCAGGAGATAGAAGATCAGCTGCTGGCGAGCCGTACCCTGGCCGATGCGCTGGATCCCAACCAGATCTCCGCCGGCGGGCTGTGGGATCTGGCGCAGGGCAGCTGGCACAAACGCAGCCTGGTGCTGGTCAAGCAGTACGCCCGCATGCTGCAGCGCGAGCCGCTGCTGGCGGAGATCGCCAACCTGCTGGGGCGCAGCCAGCAGGACAACCGGGCCAACGACTCGCCGGTGCCGCCGGTGCAGGTGCACGAGCTGGAGGAGGTGCAGACCGACGACGTGCCGGACGATCTGGTGGGCATTCACCCGGCCAGTGACCTGATGCGACTGTTGCCGAGCGAGGCGGTGATGCTGGCGCTGCCGGAGCTGGAGCTGGAGTTCTACCGCCGCTATCTGGAGCGGCGCCTGCTCAGCTACCAGTCGCGCGGCACCCTGCCGCGCCAGCGCATCATGCTGCGCACCCCGGAACTCGGTGGGCGGCAACTGCAGCAGCGGGGGCCCTTCATCGTCTGCATCGACACTTCGGGCTCCATGGGGGGATACCCGGAGGAGTGTGCCAAGGCGCTGTTTCTGGCGCTGCTCAAGGTGGCGATGGACGAGAAGCGGGGCTGCTACCTGATGCTCTTCTCCACCGAGGTGGCGACCCTGGAGATCACCGCCGACACCGGGCTCGACAAGGCGGAGCGCTTCCTCTCCATGAGTTTTCACGGCGGCACCGATCTGGTGCCCTGTCTCGAGAAGGCCTTGATCAAGCTGGATGACCCCGCCTTTGCCAAGGCGGACGTGCTGGTGGTCTCCGACTTCATCGCCCAGAGCCTGCCCCACAGCTTGCTGGAGCGAATGAACCGCCAGCGCAAGCAGCAGACCCGCTTTCACGCGGTGGCCATGTCCCGCCACGCCAAACCGGCGCTGTTGCGGGTGTTCGACAACAGCTGGTTGCTCGATTGCGGCCTGCGCGGGCGCCTGCTGCGGCGCTGGCAGCGCAGCTGAGCCAGGCCGTCAGCAGCGAGGCTGGTGGCCGAGTCCCCGTTCGTTGACCTGCTCCTGATCCAGCAGCGGCTGGCCGCTCGGCTGGGAGACGTAAAAGCCCCGCTTGCCGCTGCGCTTGACCCGATACATGGCCTGGTCGGCGCGGGCCAGTGCCGTGCTGAAATCATCCTGCGGCCGGATCGCCGCAATCCCCATGCTCAATCCCACCGAGGCGTCGCCGTTGGGCAGCTCGAACGGGGTGGAGATGGCGTTGATGCACTGGCGGGCCAGGTGGCTGGTACGGGGATCGTCGCAGCTCCAGGGCAGCAGCAGCACGAATTCGTCGCCGCCGAGCCGGCCTATCTTCACCCCCTCCTCGCAGCAGTCGCGCAGCCGGCGGGTGAGGGCGATCAGCAGCTCGTCGCCGGCGCGATGACCCAGGTTGTCATTGACCTGCTTGAAGTCGTCGAGATCGATGAAGCAGATCGCCTGGTACTCCTGCGGGAATTGGCGCTGCAGCGCGGTGCGGTTGAGCAGGCCGGTGAGGGGATCCCGGTGGGCGAGCTGGGCCAGCTGCTGCTCGTACTCTTTCTCGTGGGTGATGTCGATGTGGGTGCCCATCACCCGGATGGGATTGCCCTGTGCATCCCGCTCCACCACCCGGCCCCGGTCCAGCACCCAGGTGGTCTTGCCATCCTTGGCGATCATCCGGTGCATCACCTGATAAAACGGGCTCTTGCCGCTCAGGTGATCGAAGAAGGCCTGCAGCACCCGCTCCCTGTCTTCCGGGTGCAGGTGCTCGCGCCAGACGTCGAAGTGGGCTGATAGCTCCTTGGGCTGGTAGCCGAGCATGGCGCCCCAGCGGCGGTTGAAGATGATGAGCTTGCCGGTGGGCACATGGTTCTGCCAGATGCACAGGCCGGTGCCGTCCATGGCGGCTTCCAGTTTCTCCCGCGCATCGTCGGCGACCCGCTTGAGCCGTTCGTTCTCCTGCAGCAGCTTGTCGTAGGCCGCCTGCAGCTCCTGGTATGTCATCAACCCGCGCTTCCCTGTAGTGGATGGCGCTTATAGTCGATGCTGATTTTCCATCTGTAAAGAGGCACGAGGGGTGAGTGTGAGAGCCCGCCAGATCTGGCTGATTTTCTCTCTTTCTCCCTGGTGGCTGTGTGCTTGAACAAGGCAGGATATGATGGTCATAGTGAACACACCTGTCTAGCTGCACCACCAGAGGGGAAACCGAACCGGCATGAAACGCATCATGACCCTGATCCTGCTGACGGGATTGTGCACGCCCCTCGCCTGGGCGGCCCGGGCGCCGCTGACCGAACCCCAGCTCTCCCGCGAGCTGCAACTGCTGGAAGAGGGCTTCCAGCCCGACCGCATATTCCGGCTGCGCATCGCCGCGCTGGTGGCGAGCAAGGAAGAGTATCCCCTCGACGTGCAGGGACGCATCGTGCGCCTGCAGTGCTGGGCCATGCCCGCCGAGTGGGACAGCGAGTATCGCGCCGTGGTGGCCTTTGCCGATCAGCAGCTGGCTATCGCCCGGACCCGCAAGGACAGGATCACCGAGACCGGCCTGCTCACCTGTCGTGGTTTTCACCAGCAGCTGCTCGGCAACATGGACCAGGCCAAGGCCGACTATCAGCAGGCGCTGGTGCTGGCCCGCCGGCTCGGCGATCGGCTGCAGGAGGCCGACATCCTCAGCTTTCGCGGCGACATGTACGCCTATCAGGGGGAGCTGGCGGAGGGGCTGATGGAGCTTATCGAGGCGCACAAGCGCTTTGAGTCGCTGGGGCAGGACGGTAAGGCGCGGGAGGTGCTGGCCCAGATCGCCAACGCCTACCGGCGGATGGGGCTCTACGAACGGGCCGAGGGCTACTTCAAGGAGCTGGAGCACGACTACGGCACCCTGGGGGATCAGGAGCGGCTGGTGGACATCCGCTCCCAGCAGGGGCTGCTCTATGCCGAGATGGGGGAGTATGAACGGGCCCTGCCGTTGATGATCCAGGCCGAGCAGCTCTACCGCTCCCAGCAGAAGGAGGGGCAGCTGGCCTGGATCCAGATCGAGATCGCCACCATCCTGCTCAACCAGAACAAGGTGGCCGAAGCGGTGAGCAAGCTGCAGCAGGCCGATGCCATCCTGCGCAGTGGCGAGAGCTCCGACAGCGTGACCCTGGGCCACTGGCAACTGGTGATGGGGATGGCGGAAGCGGCGCAGAGCAACCCGACCAAGGCGCTCTACTACCTGGCCCAGGCCGAGCCCATCTTCGTCAAGGAGAAGAACCAGCGCTTCCTGGCGCGGGTCTACGAGGTGCGGGCCCGGATCCTGGAGCAGCAGGGCCAGATCAACGGGGCACTGGCCAGCCTCAAAAAGTACGTCGAGACCAAGCACTCTCTGGAGCGGGTACTCAGGGAGCAGCGCTCGTTGCAGATGCGCTTCGAGTTCGACCTGGCCCGCAAGGAGCTGGAGAACCAAGCTCTCAAGACCAAGCAGCTGCTGCAGGAAGCCAAGCTCAAGCAACTGCAGGAGCGGCGCCACTGGCAATATGCGGTGGTCATTCTGTTGCTGCTGGTGATGGGCATGCTGGCGCTGCATCAGTTCAACCGCTCCCGCAAGATGCGCCGGCTCGCCATGACCGACGACCTGACCGGGCTGCACAACCGCCGCCAGATCCAGGCCAAGGGGCAGGCCTGGTTCAAGCAGGCGCGAGAGCATGGCAAGACCTTGTCGGTGCTGCAGCTCGACATCGATCACTTCAAGCAGGTCAACGACACCCTGGGCCACCACATGGGGGACAAGGTGCTGGCCGAGGTGGCCAGCTGCGTCGCCGCCCAGCTGCGCTCCCTCGATCGGGTGGGGCGCAACGGTGGCGAGGAGTTTCTGGTGCTGCTGCCCGACACCTGCCTCGACGAGGCGGCCGAGGTGGCGGAGCGGATCCGCCATCGGGTCGCCCAACTGCGCATCGACGGTATGCCGGAAGGGCAGCCGGTGCACGTCAGCATCGGCTGTGCCCAGTACAGCCCGCTCGACGAGAGCTTCGGCGATCTGGTGCAGCGGGCCGACGAGGCCATGTACCGGGCCAAGCAGGCGGGCCGCAACCAGGTGATGCGGGCCGAGTAGGGGGCGCAGGCTCCCCTGCTCGACTGCAAAGCCGGGCTGGGTATTTTTCACTCGCGCGGGTATAATGTCGCGCAATTTTGCTTTGGCTCAGGTGAGAAGACCCATGTAACGCAACCCTCTTCCTCTCTCCACCGGTTGGTCTGATGCCAGCTTGGTGTGGCTCGTTGCGTATCCATGCCGGACCGTGAGTCAATGCGGCACTCCGGAATTATCCCACGGTGGCTTAAGGCCGCCGCCCAATAGAAGAACGTTGAATTATGTCAGCTGAATTTCTGAGTGAAGTCTCCAAGAGACGCACTTTTGCGATCATCTCGCACCCGGATGCGGGTAAAACCACCATCACCGAAAAAGTCCTGCTGTTTGGACAGGCCATTCAGCGTGCCGGTACCGTCAAGGGCCGTGGCTCAGGCCAGCACGCCAAATCCGACTGGATGGAGATGGAGAAGCAGCGTGGTATCTCCATCACTACCTCGGTGATGCAGTTCCCCTATGCCGATTGTCTGGTCAACCTGCTCGACACCCCGGGTCACGAGGACTTCTCCGAAGATACCTACCGTACCCTGACGGCGGTCGACTGCTGCCTGATGGTCATCGACGCCGCCAAGGGTGTTGAAGACCGGACCCGCAAGCTGATGGAAGTGACCCGGCTGCGTGACACCCCCATCCTCACCTTCATGAACAAGCTGGACCGCGAAGTGCGCGATCCGATGGAGGTCATGGACGAGGTGGAGCGCGAGCTCAACATCATGTGCGCCCCCATCACCTGGCCCATCGGCTGCGGCAAATCCTTCAAGGGGGTCTACCACCTCTACAAGGACGAAACCTATCTGTATCAGAGCGGCCAGGGCCACACCATCCAGGAGAAGCGGGTGGTCAAGGGGTTGAACAACCCCGAGCTGGATGCCGCCATCGGCGAAGATCTGGCGGCCCAGCTGCGCGGCGAGCTGGAGCTGGTACAGGGTGCCTCCCCCGAGTTCGATCACGATGCCTTCATCGCCGGCGAGATGACCCCGGTCTTCTTCGGTACTGCACTGGGTAACTTCGGTGTGGACCACATGCTGGACGGCCTGACCGACTGGGCACCGTCGCCCATGCCGCGCAAGGCCGAGAGCCGTGAAGTGGCCGCCACCGAGGAGAAGTTCTCCGGTTTCGTGTTCAAGATCCAGGCGAACATGGACCCGAAACACCGCGACCGTATCGCCTTTATGCGCATCGTGTCAGGCACCTACTCCAAGGGCATGAAGATGCGCCACGTGCGCATCGGCAAGGACGTGAACATCTCCGACGCCGTGACCTTCATGGCCGGTGACCGCGAGCAGGCGGAAGACGCCTTCGCCGGCGACATCATAGGTCTGCACAACCACGGCACCATCCAGATCGGCGACACCTTCACCCAGGGTGAGGATCTCAAGTTCACCGGCATCCCGAACTTCGCGCCGGAACTGTTCCGCCGCATCCGTCTGCGCGATCCGCTCAAGCAGAAGCAGCTGCTCAAGGGGCTGGTGCAGCTCTCCGAAGAGGGTGCGGTGCAGGTGTTCCGTCCGCTCATCAGCAACGATCTGATCGTCGGTGCGGTCGGTGTGCTGCAGTTCGACGTGGTGGTTTCTCGTCTGAAGAGCGAGTACAACGTCGAGGCGCTGTACGAGGCGGTTAACGTCTCCACCGCCCGCTGGGTGGAAGGGACCGACGTCAAGAAGTTCGAAGAGTTCAAGCGCAAGAACGAGGTCAACCTGGCCCTCGATGGCGGTGACAACCTCACCTACATCGCGCCGACCATGGTGAACCTGCGCCTGGCCCAGGAGCGTCACCCGGACGTCCAGTTCCGCCAGACCCGCGAGCACTGACAAGGGCTTGCCCGCTAGGCAGACAAGATAAAAAAAGACCCCGCTCAGGCGGGGTCTTTTTTTGCATGGCGATCAAGGCGCAGATGGGGGCTGAGCTGCCATCCCCCGTCGACAAGGGGGGCAATGCCCCCTATAAAGAAGGCTGTTACATGATTCAGGGAGTGATGCATGTCGGTCGAACTGCCCGTCGAGGCACAATTCAACGCTTACAACGCCCACGATCTCGAGGCCTTCCTGGCCTGCTTCTGCGAGGCGTTCAAGGGATACCGGATGCCGACGGAGAGCCCGAGCACTGTGGGCAAGGGGGCGCTCAGAGCCTTCTATGCCGAGCACAGATTCAATAACCCGCTGCTCAGGGCCGAGCTGCTGTCGAGAACCGTCATCGGCAACAAGGTGTTTGATCACGAGTTGATCTATGGCCTCTCCCCCGAGCCGCTGGAGAGCATGGCGGTCTTCGAAGTAGAGGCGGGCCTTATCAAGACGGCCTGGTTCTACTTCCCCACCTGAAAGGCGCCCAGCGCTCCTGTCTGTCTTGGCCTGACTGCAAGCTCCGTCCGCTAACACCGGCTGGTGTCAGGCCTCGCTCTCCATGCCGGTAGCGAGGTTCGCCAACCAGCGTTTGACGAGTAGCAACTCCTCCTCGGCCAGCGGGGCGGCCAGCTCCTGCTCCAGCCGGGCGACCCTGGCCTTGGCCTCGGCCAGCAGCGTGGCGCCCGCCGGGCTCAGGCTGAGCTGCTGGATGCGGCCATGCTGGAGGTGAGGGGTGCGGGCCAGCAGGCCGCTGCGCTCCAGGCTGGTCACCATGGGGCTCACCGTCTGGGGGGTGAGCAGGGTGAGGCGGGCGAGCTCGGCGTTGGAGCTGCCGGGATAGGCATCCAGCATGGTGAGCAGGGCAAACTGGGGCGCCGTGATGGGCAGGTCCGCCAGCGCCCGCTCCATGCGCAGGCGCTGGGCAGCAGCAGCCTGGCGCAGCAGATAGCCGAGGTGGCCCGCTTCGCCGCGCTTGCCCTCGCCGGGGGCGGGCAGGGGGATGGACAGCTCTGTACTCAAGGGGGGCTTGTTTATCATGTCAGGGTGCTGATATGTTGTTCGTGCCCTGATATTAAGTCATGCCCAAGGAGAACACCAGAATGAGCACCCGCATCGATTACCCCGACTTTCGCCAGCTGCTGCCGGCGGCTCACGACGCCCTGATCGCCGCCGGCAAGGCGGTGGACGAGGCTGGCCTCGACAAGAGCCTGAGCGAGCTGGTGAAGCTGCGCACCTCCCAACTCAATGGTTGCAGCTTCTGCCTGCAGTATCACCTGAACATCGCCCGTCGCAGCGGGGTGGGGCAGGCCAAGCTGGATCAGCTGGCGGCCTGGCGCGATGCCACCGTGTTCAGCGCCCCGGAGCGGGCGGCCCTGGCCTGGACCGAGAGCCTGACCCTGCTGCCGCCGGACGGCGTGCCCGACGCACTCTATGGCGAGCTGCGCGAGCACTTCAGCGAGGCCCAGATAGTGCAGCTGTCGGTGACGGTGGCCACCATCAACAGCTGGAACCGGCTTGGGGTGGCGCTGCGTTTCGTGCCGCCCGCCGCCCAGCTCTGAGCGGTAGCCAAACAAAAGGGCGGCATCGGTGCCGCCCTTTTATCCTGAGCTGATCACTCAAGCCGGTCGCTGGCCATCGTCGGCGCCAAGCGCCAGCACCATGCAGATCTCGCAGGCATCGTGGCCGGTGCAGCCAAGCGGGCCCGGCAGGTGCTCGAAGCCCAGAGATTCGTAGAGCGCGGTGGCCTCGCGCAGCACGGCGGTGGTCTCCAGGTAGCAGCGCTGATAACCGAGCGCGCGCGCCTCGTCCAGCGCCTGCAGCACCAGCCGGCGTCCCAGCCCCAGCCCGCGCAGGGAGGGCATGAAGTACATCTTCTGCAGCTCGCAGACTTGCCCCTCTTCCCCCGCCAGCGGCGCTATGCCGCCCCCGCCGAGAATGGTGCCGTCCGGCCCCTCGATCACCCAGTAGCGGCTCTGCGCGCCCTGATAGGTCTCATGCAGCCGATCCAGATTGGGGTCGGCCACCCCGTAGCCCTTGTCGGCGGTGAGCCCGTATTCGGCGGAGACGGCACGGATCACGGCGGCGATATGGGGGTTGTCGGCGGCTGTGATGGGACGGATGCGGTAACCCTGCTGGCGACGGGCGCGGGAGAGGGCGCTGCGATAGAGGCGCAGACCGGTCCACAGCTGCTCGCGCTCGGCGAGGGTGAGCTGGGCCAGGGTCTCCTCCATGGCGCTGTCCATCTCCTGATGCAGATCCAGCAGCTGGGCCTGGCCGGCGATGGTGAGGCGCGCCTCCTTGCTGCGACCATCGGACGGATGGGGGTGCCAGCTGATGAGCTCGCGCTCGGCCAGGCGGGCCAGCGGGCGGCTGGCGTTGGACTTGTCGATGCGCAGCCGTTCGGCCAGTTGCTGGTTGGTGGCGGGGCCGCTCTCCAGCTCGATCAGCAGATGGGCTTCGAGCGGGCTGAGCGCCAGTTCGCCGCACTGCTGGGAGAGCATGCCGAGTTCGCGTACCAGATCGCGCGACAGAGCGCGCAGGGGGCGGGGATCCATATCAGGGTTTCCTATTTGGTTGTCATCAACAACCAATATAGCCAACTAGTTGTTACTAGCAACTTTTTTATTGCGCTGGCTAGGGTCGTGAAACGGCGGGCATCACGAGCGGGCACAAAAAAGGGCCCGGGAGGGGGCCCAAACATTGGAAACCCGCGCGAGGGCGCGGATCCCATCCTTGGTCAGGCAAGGTGCCGGCGAGCGTTAGACCAGCTCGGCCAGCATGGTGTCGGCATAGGGAACCAGGGCGTCCCCCTGTTTCACTTTGGCGAGGTAGTCTGGGTTGGCGATAAGCGGGCGACCGATGGCGACGAGGTCGAAGCGGTCGGCCTTGATGGCCTCGGCTGCGGTCTCGGCGCTGTAGTTGCCCACCCCTACCAGATGACCGTCGTAGCGGGCGCGCAGGTAGTCAGAGGCGCGGCCGTCCAGGTAGTCGAAGGTGAGGCTGTCATCGAAGATGCCGAGGTGCACATAGGCCAGGTTGCGCTGATTCAGCTCGGCCAGCAGGTGGTCGAACACGGCGCGATCCCGCGCATCCCCTTCGAGGTGCACGTAGGCACCGGGGGAGAGGCGCAGGCCCACCCGCTCCCCGCCGATGCGGGCATTGATGGCATCCACCACCTCCAGCGCGAAGCGGCTCATATTCTCCGGGCTGCCGCCGTAGTTGTCGGTGCGCAGGTTGCTGGCGTGGTGCAGGAACTGATCGATGAGGTAGCCGTTGGCACCGTGGATCTCCACCCCGTCAAAGCCCGCTTCGATGGCGTTGGCGGCGGCCTGGGCATAATCCTCGACCAGCTGGGCGATTTCGCTCTCGGTCAGGGCACGCGGCACCTGATAGACCAGCTCGCGCATGCGCGGCACCGTGCCCTCATGGGCGACGGCAGAGGGGGCCAGCACTTCGGCGTGGTGGAAGAAGGGGTGGGAGAGACGACCCACGTGCCACAGCTGGGCGAAGATCTTGCCGCCGTTGGCATGCACGGCGCCGGTCACTTTCTTCCAGCCGGCGATCTGCTCGGCGCTGTAGATCCCCGGGGTATTGGGGTAGCCCTGACCGTCCGGCCGGATGATGGTGGCTTCGGAGATGATGAGGCCGATGTCGGCGCGGCGTGCGTAATAGGCGGCCATCTGCTCGGTCGGCACCAGGCCCGGACCTGCCATGCAGCGGGTGAGGGGAGCCATCATGAAACGGTTGGCGAGGGTGAGGGTGTCGTTGAGGCGATAGGGCTGAAACAGGGTATTCATGATCGTCTGTCCTGAGGGAGTGATTCTTGAACGTGCATTCAAGACGTTTTTTGTTTTGTGTGCAAGTCTTTTTTGAACGAGCATTCAACATGGGTTGGTGTTGCCGGCCCGCTGGGGTAAACTTGCCGCCCTCTTATTTCCCCTCGCCGGCCCCTGGTCGGTGAATCCGCTTTTTCAACGGAGAAACCATGCGCAGCGCCGAGTTCAACCGGGACGACGTCTTGCGAAATGCCATGGAGGCATTTCGGGCCAAGGGTTACGCCAAGACCACCATGCAGGAGCTGGTGGCGGCGACCGGGTTGCATCCGGGCAGCCTCTACGCGGCGTTTGGCAACAAGCGCGGCCTGCTGCTGGCGGCGGTCGACCACTATGTGCAGGAGAAGAGCGCCCTGCGGCGCAGCTTCTTCGCCGCCGCGAGCCCGCTGGCGGGGGTGCAGGCCTATCTCGAGCAGGTGGTGAACGACGCCCTCTGCGGCACCTGTCTGGTGACTCGCACCCTGATGGAGCTGGCGGAGCAGGACGAAGAGCTGCACCTGAAGCTCAAGGCCATCTATGGCGAGCTGGATGCCGATCTGGCGGCGGTGCTGAGCCTGGCCCTCGAGCGCGGCGAGCTGGCGGCCGGGCGCGACATTCCGACCCTGACCGCCTTCCTGCTCATCAACATCCAGGGCCTGGTCACCTTCGCCCAGTGCCGCCCCGAGCCCGCCCTGCTGGGCGGCGTGGTCACCCAGTTGATGACGGCCCTGCGGGCGTAATGCACCGCCCAGAAACAACCATGGCTCCCGCGGGAGCCATGGTTTTTTCTGGGGATGTCACACGCCGCCGGGTGGTTTGCTCCCTTCTCCCCTTGCGGGAGCCATGGTTGTTTCTGGGGATGCCACACGCCGCCGGGTGGTTTGCTCCCTTCTCCCCTTGCGGGAGAAGGGTTGGGGATGAGGGGGAGGGCTCTGCTCAGCGCAATGAGAGCCAAATATGGGCCAGTACGACATCCATCCGACTCAACACATCGTTATTCCACACTCTGATCACCCGAAAGCCCTGCTGATTGAGGTAGGCCGTTCTTGCGCCATCATATTGCCGCCCTGCCGGTTCGTTGTGCTGTGACCCGTCTACCTCGATGATCAGCCTCTGCTCAAGAGAGATGAAATCGACAATGTAGGGCCCGATGGGCATCTGGCGACGGAATTTCACCCCGGCCAGACGGCGGTCGCGCAATTGCAGCCACAGCTTCTGTTCGGCAAGGGTGGCTTCTCGCCTCATTCGCTTGGCAAACGGATGGGTTCTCATGGTGCCTATCCAGAGCTATTTGACCCTATTAGATATAGCCATTCCCCGGTCTGGTGACTGAGTGGGTGGCGTCCCCTCACCCTGCCCCTCTCCCAGAGGGAGAGGGGACAGATCGAGTAACAGTTGTCATTTTTTGGTCATCTCGGAGCCATCGTGGCATGACAATGAACTGATGAACTGATGAACTGATGAACTGATGAACTGATGAACTGATGAACTGATGAACTGATGAACTGATGAGCTGATGAGTCGATAGACCAATGTGCTGGTGGGATGTATTTCGCCCCGTCAGACAGGTTGTCAGCCATGCTGCCAGTGGCGCAGGATCAGCTCCCTTCTCCCCTTGTGGGAGAAGGGTTGGGGATGAGGGGGGCACACGTTGCCGGGTTACTCCGGATTAACCAACTCCTTCATCAGCGCCTTCAACCAGATCAACGCTGGTTGCTGCGCATGCACCGGATGCCAGACGCAGTTGAGGTGATAATCCGGCACATCTTCGGGCAGCGGCAGGCTTTTCAGCGGCCAGTGGCTGGCGAGCAGCTCGGCCACCATGCTGGGCAGCACCAGCAGGTGATCGCTCTGGCTGACGATGGCGGCGGCGGACATATAGCTCTGGCTGTTGACCGAGATGGTGCGGCTGAACCCCAGCGTCTTCAGATAGCGATCCAGGCTCGCCTCCGAGGTGCCAAGCGGCGAGTGGAACACGTGGGGCATTTCGATCAGCTGCGCCAAGCTGATGCGCTCGGCCCGCAGTGCCGGGTCATCCCCACTCTCTGCGAGCGCCGGGGCGGCCATCGGCAGATCGGCGCGCACCAGCCCGGCCAGCGGCTCGGTGAGCCAGGTCTCCTTGCCGAGATACCCCGGCACCTGCATGTATTCGTCAAAGCCGAGCACCAGATCTATCTCGCCGCTCGCCAGCTCGGCTTCGGGCAGGGTGTCGCGCAGGATGCGGATCTCGATGGTGACCCCGGGCGCCAGCCGTTTGAGGCGCTGGATAAGCGGCGGGATCAGCACGCACTCCACGTAATCCGTGGTGCAGAGTACGAAGCGGCGCTTCGACTGGCTCGGCTCGAACACCTCCTCGTCGCTGAGTTGCTGCTCCAGCAGTCGCAGTGCCTGCTGCACGCCCAGATGCAGCCGCTGGGCGCGCGGGGTCGGCAGCATCCCCTGCGGGGTGCGCACCAGCAGCGGATCGCCAAAGAAGGTGCGCAGCCGGTTGAGCGCATGGCTCATGGCGGGCTGACTGATAAAGAGCGTTTCGGCGGCGCGGGTGACGCTGCCCTGCGCCATCAGGGCGTCAAAGGCGAGCAGCAGGTTGAGGTCGAGCTGGTGCAGTTTCATCAAGATTATTTGCCAGGCTTATGGGACAATCCATCCTATTCATTTGATGGATGTGAGCGCAACTTCTTACACTGCGACCACTGTTATTTTTCCAGGATCCCCGCGCCGCGTTTTCACGCCTGCGGGGTCTCAATCCATGCAAGGAGCCTTGCGATGAGCATCAAGACCATGAACACCACGCCGGCCGCTGACGGCTTCACCATGCCCGCCGAGTGGGCACACCAGCAGGCCGTCTGGATGATCTGGCCGTTTCGCCCGGACAACTGGCGTGAGGCCGGTCGCTTCGCGCAAGCCACCTTCGCCAAGGTGGCCGATGCCATCGGGCAAGCCACGCCGGTCTTTATGGGGGTGCCGGCCCAGTTTATGGAGCAGGCTCGCGCCATCATGCCCAGCCATGTCACCCTGGTCGAGATGAACAGCGATGACTGCTGGGCCCGCGACAGCGGCCCCACCATCGTCACCAACGCGGCCGGCGAGTGCCGTGGGGTGGATTGGGGCTTCAACGCCTGGGGCGGTCACAAGGGCGGTCTCTACTACCCGTGGGATCAAGACGAGCAAGTGGCGGCCCAGATGCTGGCACAGCACGGCATGGCCCGTTACGATGCGCCGCTGATCCTGGAAGGGGGCTCCATCCACGTCGACGGCGAAGGCACCTGCCTGACCACTGCCGAGTGCCTGCTCAACGAAAACCGCAACCCGCACCTGAGCAAAGAGCAGATCGAAGCTCACCTGCGCGACTATCTGGGTGTGCAGAGCTTTATCTGGCTGGACGAAGGCGTCTACATGGACGAGACCGACGGCCACATCGACAACATGTGCTGCTTCGTGCGTCCGGGTGAGGTGGCCTTGCACTGGACTGACGATCAGAATGATCCCCAGTACGAGCGCTCCCTGGCCGCCCTCAAGGTGCTGGAAGCGGCGGTCGACGCCAAGGGTCGCAAGCTGAAAGTGTGGAAGCTGCCCCAGCCGGGCCCGCTCTACTGCACCCAGGAAGAGTCTGCCGGCGTCGAGAGCGGCACCGGTGTGCCGCGCGAGGCAGAAGGTCGTCTGGCCGGTTCCTACGTGAACTTCCTCATCACCAACGATCGCATCGTCTATCCGCTGCTGGATGCCGCCACCGATGGCGAAGCCCAGCGCATTCTGGAAGAGATCTTCCCGGAGCATAAGGTCGTCGGCGTGCCGGCCCGCGAGATCCTGCTGGGCGGTGGCAATATCCACTGCATCACTCAGCAAATCCCGTCTGGGAAATAAGCAGCAGGCTCGACTAACTCGACAAAACCCCACATCGTGGGGTTTTGTCTCTTGATATACGGGGGTCGGGAGCTGTAGCGGCTGCGACCACCCTGAAGCGATTCGCTGCGATATTGCCGCGTTAGCCGATATCGCACACCGTCACCCTTTACAGGAGATCCCCATGATCGAAGTGACCGAGGTTTCCATTGCCGAGCTGCGTGCCGCGCTCGAAGCAGGCCGCACCACAGCGGTCGAACTGGTCAAGGCCTATCTGGCCCGGCTCGAGGCCTACAACGGCCCCGAGACCGCCACCAAACTCAACGCTTTGGTGGTGCCTAATCCCGATGCACTGAAAGAGGCGCAAGCGTCCGATGCGCGCCGCGCCCGTGGCGAAACCCTGGGGCCGCTCGACGGCATCCCCTACACCGCCAAAGACAGCTATCTGGTCAAGGGGCTGACCGCCGCCTCCGGCAGCCCGGCCTTCAAGGATCTGGTGGCCCAGCGCGATGCCTTTACCGTTGAGCGCCTGCGCGCCGCCGGTGCCATCTGCCTTGGCAAAACCAATATGCCGCCGATGGCCAATGGCGGCATGCAGCGCGGCGTCTATGGCCGTGCCGAGAGCCCCTACAACGCCGACTACCTGACCGCACCGTTTGCCTCCGGCTCCTCCAACGGCGCCGGTACCGCCACCGCTGCCAGCTTCTCCGCCTTTGGTCTGGCGGAAGAGACCTGGTCGAGCGGCCGCGGCCCGGCTTCCAACAACGGTCTGTGCGCCTACACCCCGTCCCGTGGCGTCATCTCGGTGCGCGGCAACTGGCCGCTGACTCCGACCATGGATGTGGTGGTGCCCTACGCCCGCACCATGAACGATCTCCTGGAAGTGCTCGATGTAGTGGTCGCCGACGATAGCGATCCCCGTGGCGATCTCTGGCGCCTGCAGCCCTGGGTGCAACTGCCCAAGGCGTCCGAGGTGCGTCCGGCTTCCTATCTGGATCTGGCTGCCAAGGCCGATGCCCTCAAGGGCAAGCGCCTCGGCGTGCCGCGCATGTTTATCAACAAGGATGAACTGGCCGGCACCAGCGAAAACCCCGGCATCGGCGGCCCGACCGGTCAGCGTATTCATACCCGTCCGACCGTGATTGTGCTGTGGGAGCAGGCCCGTCAGGCGCTGGAAGCCGCTGGCGCCGAAGTTATCGAAGTGGACTTCCCGCTGGTCTCCAACTGCGAAGGGGACAGACCCGGCGCGCCGACCGTGTTCAATCGCGGTATCGTGAGCCCGGAGTTTCTCAACGATGAGCTGTGGGAGCTCTCCGGCTGGGCGTTCGACGACTTCCTGCGCGCCAACGGCGATCCCAAACTCAACAAGCTGGCCGATGTCGATGGGCCGAAGATCTTCCCCCACGATCCGGGTACCCTGCCGAACCGCGAGGGCGATCTGGCGGCGGGCATGGACGAGTACGTCAACATGGCCAAGCGCGGCCTCAAGCGCTTCGACGAAATTGCCTCGGTGCCGGACGGCCTGCGCGGTCTGGAGCAGACCCGCAAGCTGGATCTGGAAGACTGGATGGACGGGCTCAAGCTCGACGCCGTGCTGTTCCCCACCGTCGCTGACGTCGCCCCGGCTGATGCGGATGTGAATCCGGCCTCCGCCGATATCGCCTGGAGCAACGGCATCTGGGTTGCCAACGGCAACCTCGCTATCCGCCACCTCGGCGTGCCGACCGTCACCGTCCCCATGGGGGTGATGGCCGATATCGGTATGCCGGTGGGCCTGACCTTCGCCGGTCGCGCCTATGACGACAACAACCTGCTGCGCTTCGCCTCGGCCTTCGAGTCCACCGGCAGCAAGCGTATGGTGCCACCACGGACGCCGCCGTTGGCTTGATTTGTGTGGTGAGTTAAATATCTCGGGTTCATTCTGAGATAATGGAAAAAACCACCCGTAATTTGCGGGTGGTTTTTCTTTATAAGAATATTTACAGTTATCTACAACATAAACTCAATTTATAATAAAGTTACTATTTTTAAATTAAAGTGGTTTCTTTGTTCCTTGATATGAATTGTGAGTTCTTATCAAAATAAATCCTCCTCATCGAAGGAGTCATTTTGACCATTTTTTTCTATTGGCTTGCCATTTTTAATTTTATGCTCTTCATATTGATATGTAACGCCTTTTATTTCATGGATGGCTAATGAATTAATGTCTAGCTGCAAAGATATATTTATTTGTTCCTCTGTATCTATGCCATAGAAATGTTTTCTTTTGGTTTTTACTTCTTTTTTACATATCTCAGGAGATAAATATTGATGATATGAGTCATCATCGCAATCGTATTCGTACATTGTAACTGCATATTCTGTTTTTTTGTTTTCAGCGCCAGCTACAGCAGATGACTTAGTGAATAACACTATGTTGTAGCTAGACTCATTGCTATTTTCATCGCTTGCCTTTTGAGTTGATTTGAACTTTATACCATCAAGAGCATTCACTTCAGAAACGGAGAGATATTCAGACACAGCTTGAGTTATCAAGTATTCGCTATCTGTTCTCACACCTGAAATGGGAATGGTGAGCTTATATGATAATCTTTTTAAGAATGATGATATTGCGAGTTTTTCGGTCGTTGCAGGATCAAATAGACTATCCGTTGACGGTATTAATTTGTCTAAAGTAGATATATCTAGTATCCGTAGTGGCCTTACTGGCTTGAACTGAGCAACAACAACATAACTACCTACGGCAGGCCTTACCTCTGCAATCGCTATATCAGAAGACATAGCTCCATAGAAAACAGGTATTCCCTGTGCATTCATTCGGCCTGATGTAGCATATTGATGAGGTGGTGGTCCAAATTCATTTTCAGGATGTTTTAAGGCATTCTCAACTTTATCTAGGCTATCAAATACTCGGGCTCTAAATAATGAAGTATTACTATCAATGTAAGTTATCGCATTGCTGCCGTCATGCGTTATATGTGATTCAAGATCGCTAAATATTTGTTCAAAGAAGGATTTTACATGAGAATTGAAAAATCTAGCTTCACTCTGCAATGATGTTTTAATCTCTTCCCATTTGACGTCTAACTCTTCTGTTAAATGATGAGTTCTCTTGTAAGTAAAATCATCATCGTATGTGATTGTACAGTCATAATGGTCATTGTAATTTTCTTGCAGAATTTCATGAAGATCTGATTGGATTTCATCATCTACGCCAAGGCATTCATAAATCACTTCTTCTGCTGATTCACCAAACACATATCCATAATATAAATCTCCATTAGTCCTGCATGTATAGTATAGTGAAAATACATTATGCATAGGTTCTGCTAAGTCATCTAGTGGGATTGTTTTACGCCTGCTTTTACAGTAGCTGCATCTATGAATGTTTTCACCATTTGTTTTGATAAACTTACTGATATATTCTTCACTCACGCATTTGTAGCAAATAAATTTCTCACAAGACATAGTTTAAATACCAAAGATAATTCTTTAAATATTTCACAATGGTACTATCTTATTAATTTATAATCACTCCCTGAGATACCTTCACAGATCACATTTCAGGGCCGTAGGTACGAATAGCGAAGCGTATTCGGACAATCGCGAACAGGTTGTGGCCGATAAGCGGGTGATATTCAGAGTTTCCTGCTGGCCTTGCCATGACTCGATGCGTGGCGGTATGCGGACGATTACGCTGCGCTAATCGACCCTACATTATGTAGCTTATTGTTACCTCCCCCTCATCCCCAGCCCTTCTCCCGCAAGGGGAGAAGGGAGCAAATAGGCTCCGCTGATTGTGCTTTACGTACGAGGTTCGGGTGGGGGTTTGGAATTGGCACAGGCCATCCCCTCTCCCTCGGGAGAGGGTTAGGGTGAGGGGCCGCTATCTGTGTTGTCGTTTCGTTTTGAGCCTTTACCTCTCTCGATTTCCCGTACCGTAAATCGCCATATTGGTCGTGGTTTACCGCCAATTCCCCCTGATTTTTCTGACTTCCACCTGACTTCACCCAGACTTCACACAACCTCATTTTCCCCTCACAAATCCCCCGTATTTTCTGCCCACTGATAAATGGGCCCGGCTTGTCACAGGGGTGACGAGGGGCCGATTGGCGCGAGGGAGCAGATGATGAAAGGTTGGATAAAGTGCGGGCTGGCCGGGGCCGTGGTGCTGATGGCGAGTTTCTGGGGTGGCAGCGTGCGGGCGGCAGGGATGTCGCTGACGCAGGTGAGCGGCCCTGTCTATGTGGCGGAGGACAGCTACTACGTGCAGGAAAACTCCATGGTCTATTTCGGGGCCAAGGGGGTGACTGTGGTGGGGGCGACCTGGACGCCGGATACCGCCCGCGAGCTGCACAAGCTGATCAAACGGGTCAGCCGCAAGCCGGTGCTGGAGGTGATCAACACCAACTACCACACCGACCGGGCAGGTGGTAACGCCTACTGGAAGTCCATCGGCGCCAAGGTGGTATCGACCCGCCAGACCCGGGATCTGATGAAGAGCGACTGGGCCGAGATTGTCGCCTTTACCCGCCAGGGGTTGCCGGAGTACCCAGACTTGCCGCTGGTGCTGCCCAACGTGGTGCACGATGGCGACTTCACGCTGCAAGAGGGCAAGCTGCGCGCCTTCTACGCGGGCCCGGCCCATACCCCGGACGGCATCTTTGTCTACTTCCCCGATGAGCAGGTGCTCTATGGCAACTGCATCCTCAAGGAGAAGCTGGGCAACCTGAGCTTTGCCAATGTGAAGGCCTATCCGCAGACCATCGAGCGGCTGAAAGCGATGAAGCTGCCGATCAAGACGGTGGTGGGCGGTCACGACTCACCGCTGCACGGGCCCGAGCTGATTGATCACTACGAGGCGCTGATCAAGGCCGCACCCCAGTCATAAGCCGCCGCGGCGGCAGCCGGATGACGGGCTGGACGCACTAAAGGAGACGCCCGGCCGGGCGTTTCTGGCAGGGAGGAGCTCCTGCCCCCTGTTTCGGGCTGTTCAAGGGCGGCCCCCTTTCATAAGATGGGCCTCTCTTCACGCAGTTAGCGGGCCTTTCGTGATGCACGCAATTCAAGACGAACAACCCGATTCACTTGGCCGCCTCAAGCAGGCCTTCATCACCGGCATGTGGGCGTCCCTTGCCAGCATCATCATCGGCTTCGCCTTCAAGGTGTGGCTGGCGCAGTGGGTGGCCAAGGGGGATCTGGCGCTGTTCAACAGTGTGGTGGATTTGATCTCCCTCTCTTTGATCCTGATGACCGGCTTTCGCTCCTCCATGGTGGTGAGCTACTCCCAGACCAAAAACGATCGGGACATCATCAATATCTTCCGCTACTTCCTCATCGGCATGGTGCTGCTCACCTGGGGGCTGGTGATCCCCTACATCAAGCACGGGCTCCATATCCGGGCCGAATATCTGCAACTGGTGGGGGTCATCTTCGGGCTGGGGCTCAAGGTCTACTTCACCAATCTGGTGGCCATGTACCGGATGTACGGGATCTCCAACCGGGTCACCTGGCTGGAGCCGCTGGCCAATGGCCTGCTGTTTATGGCCTGCTACTTTGGGCTCGGGATGGCTGCGCTCCCTTCGCTCTTCTACGGGCTGACCTTCTCCTCGCTCGGTATCGCCGGCTACATGTATCTGCACCGGCGCCGGGCCATCGCCACCCGGCCGCTGGCCAAGGTGGCGCTCGGCCCCGAGATGCGCAGCTATGTGAAGAAGAGCTTTACCGCATCCCTCGAGGCGGGGGCCAGCATCCTGATGATCTACATCACGGTACTGCTCACCATCCGCCACTTCAGCCTCGACGAGCTGGGGGATTTTCAGGTGGTGGTGCGTCCCATCTTCACCTATATGACCACCCTGTTCGTCTTCCCCATCTACCGCTTCGTGCTGCCTGAGCTGGCGGTCAATCTGCGCAGCGGTGATCATCGCCAGATAAGGCTGATCCGGCGCTGGATCTTCCGCCTCAGCGCCATCGTCAGCCTGGTGTTCTTTCTGGTGATGCTGCTGGCGGGCAAGCCGCTGGTGTCGCTGCTGTTCCCGGCCGACTACCTGGGGGCAGTGCCGGTGCTGCTGCACTTCTCCCTCTTCTTCATCTTTATGATGCTCAACGGTTACCAGCTCGCCTACATCAAGGCCCACGGACACTTTACCCAGAGCCTGCTGATCCGCGCGGTGGGCATAGTGGCACTGGTGGCGGCCTACTACCTGGTGGCCCGCTTCACCACCAACGTGGTGGCCATTATCGTGGCGCTCGGCCTCGGTTATCTGGTGATGTTCGTGCTCTCCACCCTGGCCGAGCAGCGCATCCTGCGGGCCCTGCCGCCCATGCTGGCCACCGATTCATAGCCGCCTGCGGTTAGCCGAAAAATAAAAAACGCCCGGTCGGGCGTTTTTTATTGGCGGTGCCGGGGCGGCTTAGCGTCGGCCCTTGCAACCCTTGTTGCCAGCCAGTGCCTGCTTTCGGGCACGCTGCTTCTGGGCTGCCTTGCTGCTGCGGCGTGGCTCGGGCTCGAAGCGGGTCAGATCCGGCTCAAAGCCCGGGAACCACTGCTGGGGCAAGCGGGTATCGAGCACCGCCTCCACCTTCTCTAACAGCGGCGCATCTTCCGGGCTGAACAAGGTGATGGCGAGCCCCTTGTTGCCGGCGCGACCGGTGCGGCCGATACGGTGCACGTAATCCTCCGCCACAAACGGGAATTCCATATTGATCACGTAGTTGAGGTCTGTGATATCGAGGCCGCGGGCCGCCACGTCGGTGGCAACCAGCGCCTGCAGAGTGCCGGCGCGAAACTCCAGCAGCACCTTCTCCCGCGCGCCTTGTGACAGATCACCGTGGAAGGCCAGCGCATTGATGCCCGCCTTGCCGAGCTGCTGGGCCAGCTTGTCGGCGCCCTGGCGGGTGCGGCTGAAGATCAGGGCCGGTGCCCAGCCCTTCACCTTGAGCATGTGTTCGACCAGCGCCAGCTTGCGATCGCCATCCACCGTATAGACCCGCTGCTCCACCTCGGCCGCCGTGGTGTTGCGCGGGGCCACTTCGATAAGTTCAGGGTCACGCAACAACACCTTGCTCAAGGCAAACAGGTTGTCATCGCAGGTGGCCGAAAACAGCAGGGTCTGGCGATCCGCCGGGATCTGTTTCAGCAGTGCCTTGATCTCGTCCATAAAGCCCATGTCGAGCATGCGGTCCGCCTCGTCAAACACCAGGTGGCGCAGCGCCGCCAGACTCAGCGCCCCTTGCCGCAGATGGTCGAGCAGCCGGCCCGGGGTGGCGATCAGGATATCCGCCCCGGCTTTCAGCGCCTCCACCTGCGCCGCGATACTCACCCCGCCGTAGACCAGCGTGCTGGTGAGGTCGGTGCCCTTGGCGTAGCGCGTGACGCTGTCATGCACCTGCACCGCCAGCTCGCGGGTCGGCACCAGCACCAGGGCGCGGATGGGGCGGGAGTCCCCTTGCGGCTGCGCCAGCAACTGCTCCAGCAGCGGCAGCACGAAGGCGGCGGTCTTGCCGGTGCCGGTCTGGGCGCCCGCCATCAGATCGCGCCCCGCCAGAATGACCGGGATGGCGCTGGCCTGCACCGGGGTCGGCGCGGCGTAGCCAAGCTCGGCCAGGGTCTGCTGCAAGCGGGGGGAGAGTGCCAGATCGGCGAAGGAGGCAATGGACATAAGGGTACCCGTCGGGATGGGCGCGGCCACGCCGCGCTGGAAACAGTCTTGATGGCCGGCATGGTAACAGATGCGGGGCTGCGGGCAGAAGGCACCGCCGGCTCAGCGGCAGTGAAACACCTCCTCCAGCGCATCCACCACGGCGCGCACCCGGCTGGCTTTTTGCAAGTCGGGGTGGAGCACCAGCCAGATGTCGACCGGATCGCACAGGGCAGGCAGCACGCGCACCAGATCCGGCTCCTTGTCTGCCAGAAAGGTGGAGAGCAGGGCGATGCCGAGCCCCTGGCGAGCCGCCGCCAGCAACAGCAGCTGAGCGTTGCACTGCAGCACCACGTTGGGCTCGTGCAGCGGCTCCCCGCACAAGCTGTGCCAGTGGCGGGAGACCAGCTCCTTGGCAAACAGCAGCAGGGCGTGCTGGCTGAGGCCATGGCCGCTCTTGGGCGTGCCGTGGCGGGCCAGATAGTCGCGGGAGGCATAGAGCCCCATCTCTATGGTGGTGAGGCGCTTGATCACCAGCTCGTCGTTGTCCGGGCGCAGCCCGCGGATGGCGAGATCGGCCTCCCGGTAGGCGATGTCGCTGACACTGACCGCGGTCTGCAGGCTGAGCCGGATGCCGGGGTGGCGCTCGCGCAGCAGGGTGAGGGCGGGCAACACGAAGGCCTGGGCCAGGGTATCGGTGGTGGCGATGCGCACCTCGCCACACAGGCTCTGATCGCCGGCGCTCGCCTTGCGCTCGATGGCCTTGATGGCCTGCTCCATGGCGCTGGCATCCGCCAGCATGGCCTCGCCGAGGGGGCTGAGATCATAGAGCTTGGGGGTACGGATAAAGAGTTTGGAGCCGAGGTTCTGCTCCAGCGCCGTGATGCGGCGCCCCACGGTGGCCTGATCGACCCCCAGTACGCCGGCGGCGCCGCGCAGGGTGCCCTGCCGTGCCAATGCCAGAAAAAACCGCGCGTCGTCCCAGTTGATCATCGAGTCTCCCACTCAAAGTGCCCCGGCGGGGCGTGCCCATTAGAAGCCAGTGCCGGCGGGATCACAAGGCGAGAGTGCCCTTGTCGACATGCAGATAGATGCCACTGACATGCATTATTGAAGCAGACTGATGCATTTGTGTCGCTGTCGAGGGGCCGCGACGGGCGCTATCATGATGCCTCTCGTCAGCGGCCTTGCCCGCCCTCATCGGAGCCTTGCATGTCATCATCCCTCTGTGCCGCCGCCCCCTCTGCGGCGGCTACCTCCCATCGCGCCATCCTGCTGTTTCTGCCGCTGGCGCTGATGTCGGCGTTGCTCAACAGCAGCGTGCCCACCCCCCTCTATCCCCACTATCAGCAGGCGCTGGCCCTGAGCGATGTCAGTCTCACCCTCATCTATGGCGGCTATGCGGCCGGGGTGCTGATCTCCCTGTTCGGGGTGGGCAATCTGGCGGGCCGGGTGAGCGATCTGCGCGCCATGATCCTGCCGGCCCTGCTGGCGGTACTGGGGGGCGCCCTGCTGTTCTCTCTCGCGGACTCCTTCTGGTCGCTCTTGCTGGCGCGGGTGCTGGCCGGGATCGGCACCGGCGCCCTGACCGGCGCCGCCAACGTGGCCCTGCTGCGCTTTGGCCCGCGCGATGGCGGCAAGCGGGCCGCCCTCAGCGCCACCCTCTCCTTCACCGCCGGGCTGGCGCTTGGCCCGGTGTTCAGCGGGTTGGCGTTGCAGTTGGAGTTCTATCCGACCCAACTGCCCTTCCTGCTCATCATGGGACTGGCGGCCTGCGCCATGGCGGGGGTGGCATTGAGCTGGCCCGCCCGCGCGCAAGGGGCGCCGGCTGCGGCAACGCAGCAGGGCAGGGGATCGCTGGGGGAGGGGCTCAAGGCCACCGGGGCGGCTTTCTTTATTTGTGCACTGGCGCTGTTTACCGCCTGGGCGGTGGCGGCCAGCCTGCTGGCCATCGGCCCCAAGGTGGCGAGCCAGCTACTGGGGCTGCGGGATCTCGGCCTGTTCGGCTATCTCATCGCGGCCTACATGGTGCTCTCCGGCCTCTGCCAGCTTTGGGCCCGTCGGCTCGATGCCCGTCACACCCTGCAAAGCGGCGCCCTGGCGCTGGCGCTCTGCATGCTGCTGTTTGCCGGCGCCGTGCATGCCCAGTCGTGGTGGCTGGCGGTGGTCGGCTTGCTGGTGGCCGGTTACGCCCAGGGCGCGGTGTTCGTCGGCAGCGCGACCCTGGTCAACCGCATCGCGCCGGCTGCCAGTCACGCCCGGCTGGTGTCGCTCTTCTACGTGATCGCCTACGTGGCGAACTGGGTGCCGGTGCTGCTGGGCTGGGTCAGCGATAGTGCCGGCGTGCAGGCGGCGGTGGATCTGCTCACCGTCGGCAGCGTGCTGATCAGCCTGGGGCTGGCCTGGGCGGCCTGGCGCACCCGCTTCGAGCCGGCTGCCGGCTAGCGTGACTCAGTCGGCCAGCACCACCCGCTCGGCCGACAGATGGTGCATCCATTCGCGCAGGATCAAGAGGGCGGCGGCAAAGCGCCGGGTCTTGGGCAGGCTAGTGTGACTCAGTCGGCCAGCACCACCCGTTCGGCCGACAGATGGTGCATCCATTTGCGCAGGATCAAGAGGGCGGCGGCAAAGCGCCGGGTCTTGGGCAGGCTGGTGTGACTCACTCGGCCAGTACCACCCGCTCGGCTGATAGATGGTGCATCCATTCGCGCAGGATCAGCAGGGCAGCGGCAAAGCGCCGGGTCTTGGGCAGGCTGGAAGCAGCCAGCGGGTCGCCCTCCACCATGGCGGCAAACTGGCCAAACAGTTGCTCCAGGCTCTCCCGGCTCAGTTCACGACTGCCGAGCACTTCGGCCAGCGGCAGCGGCGCCTGCAGGGTCACCACCTCATGGGGCGGCACCTCGGCGGCCAGCGGCATCAACACGTCCTCCACCACCATGATGGCCTGCTCCAGCTCCAGCGCGCTCGGCGGATCCCGGCGAAACGGGCCCGGCGTCATGGCTTCGAGGCCGAAGCCCAGGTCGCGGGTAAAGCGGGTGCCGTCGGCCCGGGTCAGCTGCAGCTGGCTGCTGTGCTCCCCCAGGCTGAGCAGGATGGCGGTCTGGTTGTGGGTCATGGGATCTCCTTGTAGCGGTCGTGACGCAGCCCTATCCATACACCCGCCGCGACCTGCTGGCGAGGGCTTTCGGCGCCCCCCATCCGGGGAATATGGCTTGCAATATGTGGAAGCGATGGCATTCTGGATGTCTAGATGGTTATCTTGTCATTTCCTTCAGGAGTTCAGATATGGATATTCGTACCGCCCCCCGTGCGCTTGCGCTCGCCCTGTTGCTGGCCAGCGGCCTTGCCACCGCCAACGAGGCGCTGGTGATCCAGACCGACTTTGGTCTTAAAGATGGCGCCGTCTCGGCCATGAAGGGGGTCGCCTTCGGGGTGGATCGCACCCTGCCGCTCTATGACCTGACCCACGAGATCCCGGCCTACAATATCTGGGAAGCCTCCTACCGCCTCTATCAGACCCTGCAGTACTGGCCCAAGGGGACAGTGTTTGTCAGCGTGGTGGATCCGGGGGTCGGCACCGATCGCAAGTCGGTGGTGCTCAAGACCAAGAGCGGCCACTACATCGTCAGCCCGGACAACGGCACCCTGACCCTGGTGGCGGAGCACTTCGGCATCGATACCGTGCGCCAGATCGACGAGAAGACCAACCGCCTCAAGGGCTCCGAGAAGTCCTACACCTTCCACGGCCGCGACGTCTACGCCTACACCGGCGCCCGGCTCGCCTCCGGTGCCATCAGCTATGAGCAGGTAGGGCCCAAGCTGGCGGCCGAGGTGGTGAAGATCCCTTATCAACCGGCAGTGGCCGAGCAGGACGGTACCCTCAAGGGCACTATTCCGATCCTGGACGTGCAGTACGGCAACGTTTGGACCAACATCGACGACAGCCTGCTGACCAAGGCGGGGATCAACAAGGGTGACAACGCCTGCATCAAGATCAGCGAAGGGGATGCGCTGAAATACGAGGGCAAGGCCCCCTACGTCAGCAGCTTTGGCGACGTGCCGGAAGGTCAGCCGCTGGTCTATCTCAACAGCCTGCTGCAGGTGTCGGTGGCGCTGAACATGGACAGCTTCGCCGCCCAACATCAGGTGCAATCCGGCGCCAACTGGCATATCAGTCTGAAGAAGTGCTCCTAAGCAGGGGCTTTCATCAACAACAAGGGCGCTACGGCGCCCTTGTTGTTGCTGGTCCTGCTGTGGGTTTTACTGCCCCTTGAGCGGGGCGGCGGGTTGGAGCCGGATGGGCTGGGGCGGCAGCTCGCGGACGCTGACCACCACCTCATAGCGCTTGTCGGCTTCGGCCGGCGGAATGTTCTTGAACAGCGCCTGGGCCGTGGCCTGAGGATCCTGGCCCAGCTTGCTGGCGTGATAGAGGGGGGCGGGCAACGCCGGCGGGCGCACATCGGGACGACCGGCTGGCGGGGCTGGCTGCTCACAGGCCTGGACCGACAGGCTGGCAAGCAGCAGGGTGAGTGCGAGGGGGTAACGTGACATGGGGATGACTCCATCCAGGGAAGATGGCCCATCAAACGCCAGGCGGACCGCTAGCTCAACGGCTTTTACGCTCCCTTTTCACCCTCTTTACAGTCATGACAACGGGCGCCTTGGCGCCCGTTGTGGATCCTGGCAACCGCGGGACTCAGAACTCGTTGGAGAGCGCCTTGTACCCCTTGACCAGGTCGATGTTGGTGTGGGCCACGTCCTCGGAGAACTCGGCGGCATCCACCGACACCCGCGGGATATGGTCCAGATCGCTCTGCTGGTTGATGCGGGTGGTGGAGGGAACGTAGAACTCCGGCGGCAGATCGCAGCCGTCCACCACCGAGTTGTGGCGTACCACTGCGCCGTCACCGATGTGGCAGTTGAACAGCACGCTGTTGAAGCCGATGAACACCCGGTTGCCCACTTCGCACGGCCCGTGGACTATGCTGCGGTGGGCGATGGAGGTGTACTCGCCGATGGTGACGGCGGCGCCGGACTTGGAGTGGATGACGACCCCGTCCTGAATGTTGGAGTTGGCGCCGATGACGATGGGCTCCATGTCGCCGCTGGCATCCACCTCGTCGGCGCGGATCACCGCATAGGGGCCGACAAACACGTTCTCCTTGATGATCACCTTGCCACAGATGATGGCTGTCTTGTCGATATAGGCTGACTCGTCGATGACCGGCAGATGGCCGGAGGGATTCTTGCGGATCATGTTACATCCTGTTGAAGAGGAAAGCGGACGGGAAGCAGGCCGGACGTGCGGGCCCGCCGGAGAGTCAGCTTACGCCTCGGTGCCGGGAGGGGAAACCCTTTACTGGTCTGACCCCAACATGGGCCGGCGCCCCGGCAGGGTGTTCCCTCTGGGCAAAATATGGGAGCATGGCCGTTCTCGAGGGCAAAACGGCCCGCTCGACATTATGTGCATAACCCTGGATACCCAAGATGAAGAAGATTGTTGCGCTGCTCGGCATGCTGCTGGCCCCCTGGTTTTCCTCTGCCGTGCAGGCCAAAGGGGAGGCCGGTGAATTTGACTATTACGCCATGGCGCTCTCCTGGTCCCCGGAGCATTGCGCCATCAAGCCGGCCGACCGGGACCAATGTTCCCGCCAGCTGGGATTCGTGCTGCACGGGCTCTGGCCCCAGTATCAGCGCGGCTATCCGAGCAGCTGTAGCCGCGAGCGGCTGGATCCGGCGATGGAGCAGCAGTTTGCCGGCCTCTATCCCAGCCGTTTTCTCTATCGCCATGAGTGGGAGAAGCACGGCACCTGCTCCGGTCTGAGTCAGCGCGGCTTTCATCAGCTGGCCAGCGACCTGCGCCAGAAGGTGAAGATCCCGGCCGCCTATCAGTCTCCCGCCGAGCCGCTGCGCAAGAGCCGCTTCCAGCTCAAGGCTGATCTGGCCAGTGCCAACGACTGGCTGGCACCGGACAACATCACGGTGGCCTGCGCCGACGGTGGCCGTTTCCTGCGGGAGGTCTATATCTGCATCAACAAGGAGGGGACGGCAGCCGTCACCTGTTCCGACGAGATGCAAAAGCGCGAGTTGCGCTCCTGCGGTCAGCCGGACTTCCTGCTGCGCAGCGTACGTTGACCACTTATCTTCATCAGGCCCCTCGCGGGCCTGATGTGCAATGAGGGTATGGGAAAGGAGTCTGATCAATGAAGAGCAAGCAAGGATTTTCGGGCGAGGAGCGGGCGCTGCTGCTCGGCGTGAAAGGGGTGGGGCCCACCGTCATCGGGCGGCTTGAACAGCTTGGCTACCACAATCTGGCGCAATTGGGCGAGGCCGACACCGGCCATATCGTGCAACTGGTGGCCAGCATGCTGGGCTCGACCTGCTGGCAGAACAGCCCGCAGGCCCGGGCGGCCATCGATGGGGCCATCGCCCTGGCACGCAGCCAGGTTGGCGGCATCACTCCCGAGCGGCAAGAGGCGACATCATGACGCTGTTTGCCGAACTGGGGCTGCGCTACCCCATCATTCAGGCCCCCATGGCCGGTGTGCAGGACAGCGCGCTGGCACTGGCCGTGACTCGGGCCGGCGCGCTGGGCTCATTGCCTGCTGCCATGCTGAGCCTCGCCACCTTGCGTGAAGAGCTGACCCGGCTGGCGGCAAGCGGGGGGCCATTCAACATCAACTTTTTCTGCCATCGGCAGGAGGCGCCGGATCCCGCCGCCCAGGCCCGCTGGTTGCAGCGGCTGGCGCCCTACTATGACGAATACGGGGTGCGCGACACGGCCGGCACGGCGGCCCCCAGCCGGGCACCGTTCAATGCTGAGCATGCCGCCATGGTGGCCGAGTTCAAACCGGCCGTGGTCAGTTTTCATTTCGGACTGCCCGAACCCGGGTTGCTGGCCCGGGTGAAAGCCAGCGGGGCCAAGGTATTGGCCAGCGCCACCACGGTCGCGGAAGCCCGCTGGCTTGCCGACCATGGTGCCGATGCCGTCATCGCCCAGGGGCTGGAGGCTGGGGGCCATCGCGGCCATTTCCTCGAGGACGATCTCAGCCTGCAGCAGGGCACCTTTAGCCTGTTGCCACAGATAGTAGAGGCGGTGAGGCTGCCGGTCATCGCCGCTGGCGGTATTGTCGATGGCGCCGGCATTCGCGCGGCACTGGCGTTGGGTGCCAGCGCCGTGCAGATGGGCACCGCCTTTCTCTGTTGCCACGAAGCGACCACCTCGGCCCTGCATCGGGCGGCACTGCACTCGTCGGCAGGGCGACACACGGCGCTGACCAACCTGTTCAGTGGTCGACCGGCTCGCGGCATCGTCAATCGCCTGATGCGAGAGCTGGGCCCGCTGTCCGAAGATGTGCCTGCGTTTCCTCATGCCAGTGGCGCCCTGGCACCGCTGCGCTGTGCGGCCGAACAGCGGGGGGATTGTGGGTGTTCGCCGCTCTGGGCCGGCCAGAATGTCTCTGGTTGCCGTGACTGGCCGGCTGCCGAGCTGATCTCGCGTTGGGTAAAAGAAGCCGGGTTGGCTGAAGTTATGCCTATATAGGAAGTCAGCGTGAGCGCTGGCTCAAGCGGGGGGATGGAAAACAGGGTAAAAGCAGACTCGGATCTCCCTGTTTTACTCGTTATCTGTGGATAAGTTTGTATAAAAGCTGTGCTTGGATATGAATAACTAAAAAAGTGCGCTTTTTTGCAATTTTATTGCATTTCCCCCCTTGCCAGCGTGATCAATCTCTCTATAATGCGCCCCATCGACACGGCAAGCGGCAACGCAAACAACCGGGTCGGTAACCTCGAAAAGCCTTTGAAAATAAGGCTTGACTCGAGAAGGCGGTTGAGTAGAATGCCACTCCCGCAGCAGCCAAAAGCTGCGTCGCTCTTTAACAATTTGAATCAAGCAATCTGTGTGGGCACTCACAGCATCGAGCATCAAAAACAATTTTTGATATCAATGTCTGATGAAGTGACCAAAGCAACTTTTAGTTGCAGCAGTTAATTCAGCAATTCATTGAGCCGCCTTAACAGGCAACCAAACTTAAATTGAAGAGTTTGATCATGGCTCAGATTGAACGCTGGCGGCAGGCCTAACACATGCAAGTCG